>NZ_JAGSOG010000011.1 GCF_018139695.1 Actinospica durhamensis
GTGAAAACCTAGGGGGCGGGTGGGCCTTCGAAAGACCCCGACAGACGGAAACAGGTGAGTTCGCTGGTCGCCAAGACTCCGGACGGTCCCGCGCCGCCGCCGGTCGTGCAGCGCGTGCGCGTGTGTTACGCCAAGCGCGGCCGACTGAGATTCACCAGCCATCGCGACATCCAACGGGCCTTCGAACGGGCGCTGCGGCGCGCCGAGGTACCGATGGCGTATTCGGCCGGGTTCTCGCCCCATCCGAAGATCTCCTGGGCCGGCGCCGCGCCGACCGGGACGGCCAGCGAGGCCGAGTACGTGGAGCTTGGGCTGTCCGTGACGGTCGACCCGGAGCGGCTGCGGCGCGATCTCGACGAGGCGCTGCCGCCCGACCTGGACGTGCTCGAGGTGGTCGAAGCCACTGGTGTCGCCCTCGCGGAGCAGTTGGAGGCCTCCATTTGGCGGATCGAGCTGCCCGGGGTCTCCGACGCCGACGCGCTCGCCGCCGTGGGCGCCTTCACCGCGGCCGAGCGGGTGGAGGTCAGGCGGATGACCAAGAACGGAGTGCGTGTGTTCGACGCGCGCGAAGCCGTCCTCGAGTTCGCGACTCTCGACGGGTCGACGCCTGCGTGTGCGATACTGCGAGTGGTTGTCCGG
This sequence comes from Actinospica durhamensis, assembly GCF_018139695.1. Taxonomy (GTDB): domain Bacteria; phylum Actinomycetota; class Actinomycetes; order Streptomycetales; family Catenulisporaceae; genus Actinospica; species Actinospica durhamensis. The sequence continues at coordinate 640 of NZ_JAGSOG010000011.1, forward strand.
CATACCACCCCCGCGGTGCGTCCCGACGACGTACTGACCGGCCTCGGCGAGGTCGCGGGCCTGGTGCCTCCGGTTCCCCCCAGGGTGACCCGGCTGGCGCAGGGACCGCTGGCCCAGCTGGTGGCGGACGTGCCGACAGCCCCGGATCGCGGCGCTTCGCCGGTGTCCGGGCCGACGGATGTCGCGGCCCCAGGTGTGGAAAACCCAACGCCCGGGGATTGACTAACCGACCGGCCCGGTGAGCGGACCCCGCGTTCCGAGCCGCCACGACTTTTTGCGTACGACGAGCCCCTGCGCGGCGCCGACGCCCTCTCGTATCCGGGGGAGCGCCCCGAGCGCCCGGGGGCCATGACGGGAGAACCGCCCGAATGCTCGACCATGAGCCTGTAGAGAACAACGACAGCGCACCCGAATCCAGGGACGCGTCCGCCGGGGGCGAGGCCTCCGGTACCCGGCCCGCCGCCAAGCGGGTCCGTCGCCGTGCGGCCAGCCGCCCGGCCGGATCGCCCGACGGCCCGAACCCGGCCGCGGACGCGCCGCAGGAGAGCGCCCCGAGCGCGCCGGAGCCGGCCGCCGAGGCCGCGCCCGAGACACCCGCCCCGGCCAAGCGCGCCGCGCGCAAGCGCACCGCCAAGAAGACCGCCGCGGCGCCCGAGGCGCCCGTCCCGACCGAGGTCGAGGCCGAGCCCGCACCCGCCGCCGCACCGGAGCCCGAGCCGGCCCCGGCCGCCGAGGAGCACGCCGAGGCCGCCAAGCCGGTGGCCAACGCCAAGCGCACCCGCAAGACCGGGGTGAAGCCGGCCAAGCGCGTCTCACGCGCCGCGGCCGCCGCCGAGGCCGAGGCACGGCCCGAATCCACGCCCGAGCCCGCCGCCGAGACGCCCGCCGTGGTGGTCCCGCTGCCGGAGGATCTCGACGAGGACGAGGCCGAGCAGCTGGTCGAGGCCCTCGCCCAGACCGAGGGTGCCGAGCAGCAGGACGAGAAGTCGGCCACCACCCCGATGGTGCCGGCCTGGTCCGGCAACCTGTTCCAGGCGCCGGTCGTGCCGATCTCCCCGTTCCGCCCGGCCGGAGCCCGGCCCGAGCCGCAGCCGCAGCCGCAACCGCAGGCCCCGGCCGCCGAGACCACCGAGGAGGCGGAGGACGGCGAGGAGAACGAGCAGTCCTCCACCGCCGCCAGCCGGCGCCGCCGCCGCTCGCGCAGCCGCCGCGGTGAGACGGGCGCGCCGGGCGCGAACGCCCCGGAGCAGCCGGCCGAGCACGCCGCCGAGTCCGACGCCGAGGACGCCGAGCCGTCCGGCGAGAAGGACAAGGCCGCCGCGCAGCACCCGGATGCCCTCGACCTGCCTGAGGAGTCCAGCCGTCGCCGCCGTCGGCGCCGTCGCCGCCAGACCGCCGAGGATCTCGCCTCGGGCAACGCGGAGACCGCCGACGACCCGCCGAACACCGTGGTGAAGGTGCGCGAGCCGCGCCAGCGCCGCTCCTCCGGCGGCCCGGACACGGTGACCACCGAGGACGACGTGATGGGCCTGCGCGGCTCGGTCCGCCTGGTCGCCAAGCAGCAGCGCCGCCGCGAGGGCCGGGCCACCCGCTCCCGCCGCGCCCCGATCGTCACCGAGGCCGAGTTCCTGGCCCGGCGCGAGTCGGTGGAGCGGATCATGGTGGTGCGCCAGTCGGCCGGCCGCACCCAGATCGGCGTGCTCGAGGACGGCGTGCTGGTCGAGCACTACGTCAACCGGGAGTCCTCGGTCTCCTACGTGGGCAACGTCTACCTCGGCAAGGTGCAGAACGTGCTGCCCTCGATGGAGGCGGCGTTCGTCGACATCAACAAGGGCCGCAACGCCGTGCTCTACGCGGGCGAGGTCAACTTCGACGCGGCGGGCCTGAACGGCCAGCCGCGCCGGATCGAGTCCGCGCTCAAGAGCGGGCAGTCGGTGCTTGTGCAGGTCACCAAGGACCCGATCGGCCACAAGGGCGCCCGGCTGACCAGCCAGATCTCGCTGCCCGGCCGCTTCCTGGTGTACATCCCGGGTGGCTCGATGATGGGCATCAGCCGCAAGCTGCCGGACACCGAGCGGGCCAGGCTCAAGCAGATCCTCAAGAAGGTCGTGCCCGAGGACGGCGGCGTGATCGTGCGCACCGCCGCGGAGGGTGCGAGCGAGCAGGAGCTGTCCCAGGACGTGGCCCGGCTGGTGGCGCAGTGGGAGGAGATCGAGCGCAAGGCGAAGACCGCCTCGGCTCCGGCGCTGCTGTCCGGCGAGCCCGACCTGACCGTGCGGGTCGTGCGCGACATCTTCAACGAGGACTTCAGCAAGCTGATCGTCTCCGGCGACTCGGCCTACAAGACCGTGCACGAGTACCTCACCGGGGTCGCGCCGGAGCTGGCCGAGCGGATCGAGCACTGGACCAGCGAGACCGACGTGTTCTCGGTCTACCGGATCGAGGAGCAGCTGGCCAAGGCGCTGGACCGGAAGGTCTGGCTGCCCAGCGGCGGCTCGCTGGTGATCGACCGCACCGAGGCGATGGTCGTCATCGACGTCAACACCGGGAAGTTCACCGGGCAGGGCTCCTCCTCGCTGGAGGAGACCGTCACCCGCAACAACCTGGAGGCGGCCGAGGAGATCGTCCGGCAGCTGCGGCTGCGCGACCTCGGCGGCATCGTGGTGATCGACTTCATCGACATGGTGCTCGAGTCCAACCGCGACCTGGTGCTGCGGCGCCTGCTCGAGTGCCTGGGCCGGGACCGCACCAAGCACCAGGTGGCCGAGGTCACCTCGCTGGGCCTGGTGCAGATGACCCGCAAGCGGGTGGGCCAGGGCCTGCTCGAGGCCTTCTCCGAGCCCTGCGAGCACTGCAACGGCCGCGGCGTGATCGTGCACACCGAGCCGGTGGAGCACCCGGGCAAGCGGCCCGAGCAGCAGCAGTCGGGCAAGCAGGGCAAGGGCCAGAACCAGCCCGCCGCCGCGCACGTGGAGCACGAGCACGCCGAGAGCCCGGCGAGCCCGGCCGAGGAGGCGCGGTCGCAGGACGGCGCCGGCGAGCAGCACGCGGAGTCGGCCGGCGAGGGTCGGCGCAGCCGGCGCCGGCGCAAGGCCGCCCGGGCCGCGGGCGCCGCCGAGCAGTCCGACGAGCAGGGTGTGGACGAGGAGCAGGCCGAGCAGGTCGAAGCCGCGGACGCGGTGGAGGCCGAGGCTCAGACCGAGCCCGAGGCTCAGGCCGCGGACGAGGACGAGGCCGAGCAGGTCGAGACCGCGGCCGAGCCCGAGGAGCCCGAGGAGCCGGCCGAGCCGCTCAACCTGCGGGCCCACGCCGAGGACCCGGACGCGTTGGAGAACGCGCTGGCCGACTCGGGCCGCCCGCGGCGCCGGGCGCGCCGGGCGGCCTCCCGTCCGGCCGGGGCCCCCTCGGCCTGACCCGCCGTGGCCACGCCTCCCGCGTGACCAGCACCTGAACGAAAACCGCGACCCGGCTTCGGCCGGGTCGCGGCGCGCCAGGGCCGGTTTGACCCGGATGCGACAAGCCACGTAATCTGGAGCGTCGGCGTGTCGTGGCCGCTCAAGCCACAGACTCGCCTTTTATTGACCAGCCTCGCGTTGGCAGACTCCGTGTCCGGATCCCAGCGGCGCCCTGCGCCCGCCCCCGTGACAGTCGGGAGAGAGTTGCGCGCTGGCCAGACGCAGACCCGCGCAGCGACGCGGGTGGGAAGTGGTAAATCGTGTACGCGATCGTCCGCAGTGGCGGCAGGCAGCACAAGGTCGCCATCGGCGACATCGTCGAGGTCGACCGTATCGTCGGCAAGCCCGGCGCTCCCGTCGACTTCAAGGCGCTGCTCGTGGTGGACGGTGACCAGGTCACCTCCGACCCGTGGGTGCTCGAGGGCGTGAAGATCTCCGGCGAGATCGTCGCCGAGGTCAAGGCCGCCAAGATCGACATCCTCAAGTACAAGAACAAGACCGGCTACCGGGTGCGGCAGGGTCACCGCCAGAAGTACACCCAGGTCAAGGTCACGTCCATCGAGACCGGGAAGAAGTAACGACATGGCACACAAGAAGGGCGCCTCGTCCACCCGGAACGGGCGCGACTCCAACGCTCAGCGACTCGGCGTCAAGCGCTTCGGCGGCCAGGTCGTGAACGCCGGCGAGATCATCCTGCGCCAGCGCGGCACCCACTTCCACCCGGGCGTGAACGTCGGCCGCGGCAAGGACGACACCCTGTTCGCGCTGGCCGGCGGCGCCGTCCAGTTCGGCACCCACCGTGGCCGCAAGGTCATCAACGTGGTGGCGTCCGTCTGAGCACGGTGCACACGAACGCGTGAGGCGAACTCACGCGACGCGCATCCTTCGGTGAGCCGGGTCCATCGGACCCGGCTTATCGTTTTTTCACACGCCTCACCCGCCTTATCGTCAGGAGAAATACCGATGGCCAGCTTCGTGGACCGCGTGGTGCTCAGTGTCGCCGCCGGCAAGGGCGGCCACGGCTGCGCCTCGGTGCACCGGGAGAAGTTCAAGCCGCTCGGCGGCCCGGACGGGGGCAACGGCGGGAACGGCGGCGACGTCGTGCTTGTGGTGGACGCGGGTGTGACCTCGCTGCTCGACTACCACTTCTCCCCGCACCGCACCGCCGGCAACGGCCGTCCGGGCGCGGGCGGGCACCGACAGGGGGCGAACGGCGCGGACGTGGTGCTGCCGGTGCCGAGCGGCACCGTGGTCAAGACGCGCGCGGGCGAGCTGGTGGCCGACCTGATCGGCGCAGGCTCCCGGCTGGTACTCGCTCAGGGCGGGGCCGGCGGGCTCGGCAACGCCGCGCTGTCCAACACCAAGCGCAAGGCTCCCGGCTTCGCCCTGCTGGGCGAGGACGGCGAGGGCGGCGGCGAGTACGTGCTCGAGCTCAAGTCGGTGGCCGACGTGGCCCTGATCGGCTACCCCAGCGCGGGCAAGAGCTCGCTGGTCGCGGCGATGAGCGCGGCCAAGCCGAAGATCGCGGACTACCCGTTCACCACGCTGGTGCCGAACCTGGGCGTGGTGCAGTCCGCCGGGCACGTGTTCACCATGGCGGACGTGCCCGGCCTGATCCCGGGCGCGAGCCAGGGCAAGGGCCTGGGCCACGAGTTCCTGCGCCACATCGAGCGGTGCGCGGTGCTCGTGCACGTGCTGGACTGCGCGACGCTCGAGTCGGACCGGGACCCGATCAGCGACTTCGACACGATCGAGGCGGAGCTCGCCGCGTACGAGGCGACCATCCCGGACGACCAGCACGGCGACTACGGCCGGCTGACCGAGCGCCCGCGCCTGGTCGTGCTCAACAAGACCGACATCCCCGACGGCAAGGACCTGGCCGAACTGGTGCGCACCGAGCTCGAGGGCCGCGGTCTGCGCGTGTTCGAGGTCTCCGCGGTCAGCCACGCGGGCCTGAAGGAACTCGGCTACGCGCTGGTCGAGATCGTCGAGCAGGCGCGCGCGGCCCGGCCCGAGGTGGTCGAGGAGCGGATCGTGCTGCGGCCGCGGGCGGTGGACGAGGCCCCCTTCAAGCTGCGCTTCGAGGACGACCACTACGTGGTGCTCAGCCGCAAGGCCGAGCGCTGGATCAAGCAGACCGACTTCCAGAACGACGAGGCCGTCGGCTACCTGGCCGAGCGGCTCTACAAGCTGGGGATCGAGCAGGCGCTGCTGGAGATGGGCGCTCGCGAGGGCGACGAGGTCGTCATCGGCGACGGGCCGGAGGCCGTGGTCTTCGACTGGCGCCCGACGCTGTCCGGCGGCGCGGAGCACCTCGGGCCGCGTGGGCAGGACGACCGTCTTTACGGTTAAGAGGTTGAGCCGGGTGAGCCGGGGCGTCTCGCCATGAGGCGCGCGCCCGCTCACTCTGTGAAATCGGTTTGGGTCGCTTCGCCCGGCGCGGGCACAATGGCCTGGTGAGCACGTTGCAGCAGGTCGTCGGCGCGCGCCGGATCGTGGTCAAGGTGGGTTCGTCCTCGCTGACCACCACGGGCGGCGGGCTGGACGGCAGCCGCGTGGACGCGCTGGTGGACGCGCTGGCCGAGACGGTGCCCGGCGCCGAGGTGGTGCTGGTCTCCTCGGGGGCCATCGCGGCGGGCCTGGCTCCGCTGGGGCTGACCCGGCGGCCGAAGGACCTGGCCACGCAGCAGGCGGCGGCGAGTGTGGGGCAGGGGCTGCTGATCGCGCGCTACACCCAGTCCTTCGCGCGGCACGGGCGGCGGGTCGGGCAGGTGCTGCTGACGGCGGACGACGTCACCCGTCGCTCGCACTACCGCAACGCGGTCAACACGCTCAACAAGCTGCTCGAGCTGGGCGTGGTGCCGATCGTGAACGAGAACGACACCGTGGCCACGCAGGAGATCCGCTTCGGCGACAACGACCGGCTGGCCGCGCTGGTGGCGCACCTGGTGGACGCGGAGCTGCTGCTCCTGCTGTCCGACGTGGACGCGCTCTACGACGGGGATCCGAGCCGGCCGGGCACCAGCCCGATCCGCGAGGTGCGCGGGCCACAGGACCTGGCCGGGGTCTCGGTCGGCTCCGCCGGGAAGGCCGGCGTGGGCACGGGCGGCATGGTCACCAAGGTGGAGGCAGCCCGGATCGCGACCGGCGCCGGGATCCCGGTCGTGCTGACCACCGCCGCCTACGCCGCGCGGGCACTGCGCGGGGAGCCGGTGGGCACGCTCTTCCACCGCACCGGGGAACGCGGCGGCGCGCGGCGGCTGTGGCTGGCACACGCCACCGCAGGGCGCGGAGTACTCACCCTCGATCAGGGCGCAGTGGCGGCCGTCACCGAACGCGGGTCCTCGCTGCTGCCGGCCGGGATCACCGAGGTGACCGGCAGTTTCGTCGCCGGAGAGCCGGTGGACCTGCACGGGCCGGACGGCCGGCTGGTCGGGCGCGGCCTGGTCAACTACGACGCGGCCGAACTGCCCGCGCTGCTCGGCCGCTCCACCCGGGAGCTGGCCGCCGAACTCGGCCCGCACTACGAGCGCGAGGTGGTCCACCGGGACGACCTCGTGGCGTTCCCCTGACCGCGCATCCCTCCCATCCTGAGGATCGAAGATGACGAATACGGTGACCGACGCGGCACTGGCCGCGCGCGAAGCGGCTGCCGAGCTGGCCGTATGCACCCGGGCGCAGAAGGACCGGGCGCTGCGGGCGATGGCGGACGCGCTGGTGGAGCAGGCGCCGCGGCTGCTGGCCGCCAACGCCGGGGACGTGGCGCGGGCCGAGGCGGCGGGGACCGACACGGGCATCGTGGACCGGCTTCGGCTGACCCAGGCCAGGATCGAGTCCATCGCCGAGGCGCTGCGCGAGGTCACCGCGCTGCCCGACCCGGTCGGCGAGGTCGTGCGCGGCTCTACCCTGCCGAACGGGCTCGAGCTGCGGCAGGTGCGCGTGCCGTTCGGCGTGGTCGGGATCATCTACGAGGCCAGGCCGAACGTGACCGTGGACGCGGCGGGCCTGTGTCTGAAGTCCGGCAACGCGGTGCTGCTGCGCGGCTCGTCCTCGGCCAGGGAGTCGAACACCGCGCTGGTCGCGGTGCTGCGCGAGGCCCTGACGAGCAGCGGTCTTCCGGCCGACGCGGTGCAGCTGGTGCCCGGCGACACGCACGACTCGGTGACCGAACTGCTGCGGGCGCGCGGACTGGTGGACGTGGTGATCCCGCGCGGCGGGGCGGCGCTGATCCGCAACGTGGTGCAGAACGCGATCGTGCCGGTGATCGAGACCGGGGTCGGCAACTGCCACGTCTACGTGGACGCCGACGCCGATCCCGAGCTGGCGGTGGAACTGCTGGTGGATTCGAAGGCGCAGCGGCCCAGTGTGTGCAACGCGGCCGAGACCTTCCTGGTGCACAAGGACATCGCGGACGTCTTCGTGCCGAAGGCGTTGGAGGCGCTCAAGGACGCGGGCGTGACCGTGCACGGCGACGCGAGCATCGCGGCGTACTCGGCCGACGTGGTCGCGGCGCAGGAGTCTGATTTCGAGGACGAATACCTCTCGCTGGACATCGCGGCGACGGTGGTGGACTCGCTGGATGCGGCGGTGGCGCACATCCGCAAGTACTCCAGCGGCCACACCGAGGTGATCGTGACCCAGTCGCAGGCGGCGGCACGGGCGTTCACCGCGCGGGTGGACGCGGCGGCCGTGATCGTCAACGCCTCCACCCGGTTCACCGACGGCGGCGAGTTCGGATTCGGCGCGGAGATCGGCATCTCCACCCAGAAGCTGCACGCGCGCGGCCCGATGGGACTGCCGGAACTGACTTCCACCAAGTACATCGTGATCGGCGACGGCCAGACCCGCGCCCGCAACGCCAGCAGCTGAACCGTGGAAGGGGTCTGGTCAGTCGAGGTCCGATCAGTCTCGTGAGACGCGGATCGACGTGCGGGACTGTGACACAACAGAGGGAAACACGCCACAACTTCACCAAACCCTACTGATCAAGCTACAAATTGGTTACAGTGCGGCAATGGCCGATAGTGAGCTTTCAGGCAACGGTGCCTCGGAGCCAGGCCGCATTCCCGGGCAGCGCAGCCGCCACTGCGGAGCCCCCGAAAGCGACGTGGAATGGGTGCCGGCGAACGTCACGACCACGACGGACGCCCGTGTCGAAGAGATCGATTACGTGGAGCTGGACGAGGCTTTCGTGCGAGCGGCGCACGTGCACGAAGCCTCGGCCGAGGCACGCTGGATGGAGAGCTTCTTCCAGTGCGAGAGCGTGGATCCGCACACCCCCGCCCCCGGGGTGAGCTGGACCGTACGACCGTCCCGACATCTCAGAGCCCTGCGTCCGAGCTCGGTGTGGCTGCTGGTGGGCCTGTTCACGGTGACCACCTCGCTGCTCGTCGGCCTCGGCTCCGTGCGCTGAGCCCGGTACTGGGCACGGCACAGGGCACAGCACGGCGCGCCGACCACCGGACGCCGCAGAGCCCTGACCCACAACCCAACAGCCCCCTGATCTACGCGAGCGCGGCCACCGCCATCGCGGACTCGTCGTCGGGCTGGTTCTGCGCGGCCCGCTCCCCGGCGATCCGCGCCTCGTAGGACGCGACCTCGGACTCGACCCGGGCCGCGTCCCAGCCCAGCGCGGCCGCGAGCAGCTCGGCGGCCGGACGGGCCGCGCGCACGCCGCGGTCGAAGGTCTCGAAGCAGATCCGGGTGCGCCGGGTGAGCACGTCCTCCACGTCGAGGGCGCCCTCGTGCGTGGCCGCGTACACCACCTCCGCGCGCAGGTAGTCCCCCGCGCCCTCGAGCGGTCGGCCGAGCTCGGGCGCGCTCTCCACCAGCTCGAGCAGTTCGGCGGTCGCGGTGCCGTAGCGGCGCAGCAGGTGCTCGATCCAGGCCACGTGCAGCCCGGCCGCGGCGGCGAGCTTGCCGCGGGAGTTCCACAGGGCCGGGAAGCCGTCCGCGCCGAGCAGCGGGACGCTCTGGGTCACCGAGGCAGGCACCCGCCGGTCCAGGCCGTGTACGGCCGCGTCCACGGCGTCCTGGGCCATCACCCGGTACGTGGTGTACTTGCCGCCCGCGACGACCACGAGGCCCGGCACGGCGTGCGCCACGAGGTGCTCCCGGGAGAGCTTGGAGGTCTCGTCCGACTCACCCGCGAGCAGCGGCCGCAGGCCGGCGTAGACGCTCTCCACGTCGGCGCGCCCGAGCGGGGTCTTGAGCACCTTGTTGACGTGGGCGAGGACGTAGTCGATGTCGGCCGCGGTGGCCGCCGGGTTGTCCTTGTCCAGCTGCCAGGCGGTGTCGGTGGTGCCGATGATCCAGTGCCGGCCCCACGGGATGACGAACAGCACGGACTTCTCGGTGCGCAGGATGATCCCGGAGTCCGACTGGATCCGGTCCCGCGGCACCACCAGGTGCACGCCCTTGGACGCGCGCACGTGGAACTTGCCGCGCTCCCCCACCATCTCCTGCACGTCGTCGGTCCACACGCCGGTGGCGTTGATCACCTGCGCGGCCCGGATCCGGTGCTCGACGCCGGTCAGCTCGTCGCGCACGACCGCGCCGGTGACGCGCTCGCCCTCGCGCAGGAACCCGACCACCCTGGCCCGGTTGGCCACCTGGGCGCCGTAGCCCGCGGCCGAGCGCACCAGGGTGGCCACGAAGCGGGCGTCGTCCACCTGGGCGTCGTAGTACTGGATGGCCCCGACCAGGGACTCCTTGCGCAGCGAGGGCGCGATCCGCAGGGCGTGGCGGCGGGTGAGGTGGCGGTGCTGGGGCAGACCGCGGCCGTGGCCTGAGGACAGGCTCATGCCGTCGTACAGGGCCACTCCGGAGCCCGCGTAGGCCCGCTCCCAGACGTGGCCGGTGAGCGGGTAGAGGAAGGGCACCGGGCGCACCAGGTGCGGGGCGAGCCGGTCCAGGAGCAGCCCGCGCTCCTTGAGGGCCTCGCGCACCAACCGGAAGTCGAGCATCTCCAGATAGCGCAGGCCACCGTGGATGAGCTTGGAGGAGCGGCTCGAGGTGCCCGCGGCCCAGTCGCGCGCCTCCACCAGGCCGACGGTCAGGCCGCGGGTGACCGCGTCCAGGGCACAGCCCGCCCCGACCACCCCGCCGCCGATCACCAGTACGTCGAGTTCCCCGGCGCCCATGGCGGCCAACGCGGCGGAGCGCTCCTGGGGTCCGAGCTTCGCAGTCTGCTGCATGGCAGCAGTTTATTACCCATCAGTAGCGAGTGCGCTCCGCGGGCCTGCCGCGCCGGCGACAGGCCCGCGGAGCGCACTCCGGCCGACCAGTGTGCGCTAGCGAACGGTCAGCTCGCAGCGCTGGAACTCCTTGAGGTCGGAGTAGCCGGTGGTGGCCATGGCCCGGCGCAGCGCGCCGAACAGGTTCATCGTGCCGTCGGCCGTGCTCGAGGGGCCCACCAGGATCTGCTCGAGCGTGCCGACCGTGCCCAGGTTGGTGCGCACGCCGCGGGGCACCTCGCGGTGCCAGGCCTCGGCGCCCCAGTGGTGGCCGAGGCCGGGGGCGTCCACCGCGCGGGCCAGCGGGGAGCCGATCATCACGCCGTCGGCGCCACACGCTATGGCCTTGGCGATCTCGCCGCTGCCGCCCATCGCGCCGTCCGCGATGACGTGCACGTAGCGGCCGCCGGACTCGTCCATGTAGTCGCGGCGGGCCGCGGCCACGTCCGAGATCGCGGTGGCCATCGGGACCGCGATGCCCAGCACGTTCTTGGTGGTGTGCGAGGATCCGCCGCCGAAGCCGACCAGCACGCCGGCCGCGCCCGAGCGCATCAGGTGCAGCGCGGCCTTGTAGGTGGCCACCCCGCCCGCGACCACCGGGACCTCGAGCTCATAGATGAACTGCTTGAGGTTGAGCGGCTCGCTGCGGCTCGAGACGTGCTCGGCCGAGACGGTGGTGCCGCGGATGACGAACAGGTCCGCCCCGGCGGAGACCACGGCCTTGGCGAACTGGGCGGTGTGCTGCGGGGAGAGCGCGCCCGCGGCCACCACGCCGGCCGCCCGGATCTCCTTGATCCGCTGGACGATCAGCTCTTCCTGGATCGGCTGGGTGTAGAGCTCGCGCATCCGCTTGACCACCTGCTCGGCCGGGAGCTCGGCGATCTCCTGCAGCAGCGGGGCCGGGTCCGGGTAGCGGGTCCACAGGCCCTCGAGGTCGAGCACGCCCACGCCGCCGAGCCGGCCGATGGCGATCGCGGTGGCCGGGGAGACCACCGAGTCCATCGGGGCCGCGAGGAACGGCAGCTCGAGCTCGTACGCGTCGATCTGCCAGGAGATCGAGACCTCCTCGGGGTCGCGGGTGCGACGCGCCGGCACGAGTGCCACGTCGTCCAGGCCGTACGCCTGTCGGGCCCGCTTGGCCCGGCCGATCTCCACCTCAGTCAACGCAGCTCCTCTTTCCACACCGCCGTCGTGCCTGCTTACTGTGAGTTTCTATCACCGGGAGTGGTAGTTGGGCGCCTCGACCGTCATCTGGATGTCGTGCGGGTGGCTCTCCTTCAGGCCCGCCGAGGTGATCCGGACGAACTGGGCCTGCTGCAGCTCGGCGATCGAGCGCGAGCCGGTGTAGTGCATGGCCTGGCCGACGCCGCCGATCAGCTGGTGGGCCACCGCCGCGACCGGGCCGCGGTAGGGCACCTGGCCCTCGACGCCCTCGGGGATGAGCTTGTCGTCCGAGCTCACTTCCTGCTGCGCGTACCGGTCGCGGGAGTAGGACTTGCCGTCCGCCTTGCCGCGCGAGGACATGGCGCTGAGCGAGCCCATGCCGCGGTACTGCTTGTACTGCTTGCCGTTGATGAAGATCAGCTCGCCGGGCGACTCCTCGCAGCCGGCCAGCAGGGAGCCGAGCATGACCGTGTCCGCGCCCGCGGCCAGGGCCTTGGCGATGTCGCCGGAGTACTGCAGGCCGCCGTCGCCGATCACCGGCACGCCGGCCGGCCGGGCCGCCTTGGCCACCTCGTAGATCGCGGTGATCTGCGGCATGCCGACGCCCGCGACCACGCGGGTGGTGCAGATCGAGCCGGGGCCCACGCCCACCTTGACCGCGTCCGCGCCGGCGTCGATCAGGGTCTGCGCGCCCGCGGCGGTGACCACGTTGCCCGCGATGACGTCCACGTGCGAGTTCGCCTTGATCTTGGCCACGGTCTCGGCCAAGGCGCCGGTGTGGCCGTGCGCCACGTCGGAGACGATGAAGTCCACGCCGGCCTCGATCAGGGCCATCGCGCGCCGGTAGGCGTCCTCGCCCACGCCGACCGCCGCGCCCACCACCAGGCGTCCCTCGGAGTCCTTGGTGGCGTTCGGGTACTGGTCGGACTTGGTGAAGTCCTTGACGGTGATCAGGCCGTGCAGCCGGCCCTCGTCGTCCACCAGCGGCAGCTTCTCGATCTTGTGCGCGCCCATCAGCGCCATCGCCTCGACGCCGGTGGTGCCGACCTTGCCGGTCACCAGCGGGGCCTTGGTCATGACCTCCTGCACCCGCCGGGTGTGGTCGGTCTCGAAGCGCAGGTCGCGGTTGGTGACTATGCCGATGAGCAGGCCCGCCTCGTCGACCACCGGAAGGCCGCTGATCCGGTACTTGCCGCACAGCGCGTCCACCTCGGCCAGCGTGGCCTGCGGCGAGATCGTCACCGGCTGGGTGATCATGCCAGACTCGGAGCGCTTGACCAGGTCGACCTGGGCCGCCTGATCGGCTGCCGGGAGGTTGCGGTGCAGCACCCCCGCGCCGCCCTGCCGGGCCATGGCGATGGCCATGCGGGCCTCGGTGACGGTGTCCATCGCCGCGGAGATCAGCGGGATGTTGACGGTGATGTTCCGGCTCAACCGCGTGGTGGTGCGCGCCTCGCCCGGGGCGAGATCCGAGAACGCCGGGACGAGCAGCACGTCGTCGAAGGTGAGTCCTTCGAGGACGAACTTCTCACTGAAGATGTCGGACGCGGACACGAATGCCTCCCAGGCGGCGATGGAGTGGGATGCACTCCAGTCTAACCTGGGCAAGCCGTGCCCCAGGACGCGTTCCACGCATCCGCGGTGGGTCAGGCCGGAGGGACGGGGTAAGTCCCTCCGGTTCGCCTGGCCCGCTACGTTCTGTGGTGCGCGTGCGCCGGCTAGCGCACCAGGCCCCAGCGGAAGCCGAGCGCCACCGCGTGGGCCCGGTCCGAGGCGCCGAGCTTCTTGAACAGACGCCGCGCGTGCGTCTTGACGGTGTCCTCGGACAGGAACAGGTCCCGCCCGATCTCCGCGTTCGAGCGGCCGTGGCTCATCCCCTCGAGCACCTGGATCTCCCGGGCGGTGAGGGTGGGCGCGGACCCGACCTCGGCCGGGCGCAGCCGCCGTGGGGCGAGCCGCCAGGTGGGGTCGGCCAGGGCCTGGGAGACGGTCGCGCGCAGCTCGGCGCGCGAGGCGTCCTTGTGCAGATAGCCGCGGGCTCCCGAGGCGACGGCGAGCGCCACCCCGTCGAGGTCCTCGGCCATCGTCAGCATGACCACGCGGGCGGTCGGATCGCTCGAGACGAGCCGACGCACGGTCTCGACTCCGCCCAGGCCGGGCATTCGTACGTCCATGAGCACCAGATCGGCTCGGTCGGCGGTCCAGCGGCGCAACACCTCCTCCCCGCTGCTCGCGGTCGTGACCCGGTCGACGCCGGGCACGGTGGCGACCGCGCGGCGCAGGGTTTCACGGGCCAGGGGTGAGTCGTCGCAGACCAGAATGGATGTCATGGGGTGCCTCCACGCACTGCGGACCAGGATCCGTCAGACTCAACGAGCGTCACCCGAAAGCGTTACGCCCCGGCCGCACTCTTCTCCGGTCCGTCCCTGCTCATGATCGATTTCAGCCCGTTCCGGTGATCACCTGATCGAGCGACGGCGGGCGCCGGACCGAACACGCCACGCGACCGTGTGGTCACCGCGAGCTGTACTCAATCTAGCCCGCGACGGGCGGGTTCGGACAGATGAAGGGTGATTTCGCCACCGGAGGACCGGGATCATCCGGCCATGCGCCCCCCGGACTCGGCGAGCTCGTCCAGGCGCCGCGCGGCGCTCTCCGCGGTCAGCCCAGCGCGCACCAGCCGGGCAAGCGCCTCCAGCCGGACGATGTCGTACGGGGTGTAGCCGACCACTCCGCTCGGACCGGTCAGATGCCGCAGCTCCCAGCCCCGCAGTGTGCTCGGCGCCACACCGGCGCGTCGGGCCGCCTCCGCCCTGCGGCATCCGCCGGAGGCTGCTACCGGCCGCCGCGGGCCGGGCAGGCGCTGGTCAGGGCGTCGGGGGGCGGGCAGGACGACGGGATGCGCCCCGGTCCGGGCTGCGCCATTCGGAGGGTGCGGGCTCGGCCGTTCGAACTGCGTCGACATACCGGGTTCATACCGAACCAAGCGGTGGGTATAGAGCCCATACCGACAAATCCACTCGAACCGGGGAAGAGCCGGTCACTGGACGTCCAATCACTGGAACACTCGAGATCATTCAAGGAGTGCTCATGGCGGACTACTCCCGACTGCCGGGTCCGAACGCGGATCTGTGGGACTGGCAGTTGCGCGGTCTGTGCCGCGGCAAGGACAGTTCGCTGTTCTTCCACCCCGAGGGCGAACGGGGCGCGGCGCGCGCGGCCCGCGAGCAGTCGGCCAAGGAGATCTGCCTCAACTGCCCGGTCCAGAAACAGTGCTGTGAGCACGCACTGCGGGTGCGCGAACCGTACGGGGTGTGGGGCGGCATGACCGAGGAGGAGCGCGAGGCCCACTACCAGCGGCACAAGGCGCTGGCCCGGGCACGCGCGGTGCGGGAGAAGGCGGCACTGGCCGAGAAGGCGAAGCTCAAGGAGAAGCTGCTGCGCGACCACGAGCGGCAGTCGGCCCGCCAGGTCGAGCCGACTCCGGCGCAGCAGGAGGAGCTCGAGCTCGCCGAACTCGAACCGGCCGCGCTCGAGGCCGCCGAGGCCGAGCCGGCGGGGGTCACCCGGGTGGCCGGTGCGGTGGCCGCGGAGGCGGCGGCGCCCACGCTGCCGGTCGGGCCGGTCAAGAAGCTGCCGACCGTGGCCAAGCCGGTCGGCCCGCGCAACCGGACGGGCCCGAACAAGCCCGCGGGGCAGAACACCCCGGCGCCTCCGGCGAAGAAGCGCGCGCCGGCGAACGTCTAGCCGCGTTCCTCAACTACACAGGCGCCCTTGCGCACGTCGGAGGACGTGCGCAAGGGCGCCTGTGTTCAGTCAGCCGTGCTCAGCCAGCGACTAGTGGCTGTGCCCGTGGCCGCCGTGCGAGTGCCCGGCGGGCTCGTCGGCGGACTCGGGCTTCTCCACGACCAGGGCCTCGGTGGTCAGCAGCATCGAGGCGATGGAGGCGGCGTTGGCCAGGGCCGAACGGGTCACCTTGACCGGGTCGATGACGCCGGCGGCGATCAGGTCGACGTACTCGCCGGTGGCGGCGTTCAGGCCGTGGCCGTCCTCGAGCCGGGAGACCTTGTCGGTCACCACGTAGCCCTCGAGGCCGGCGTTCTCGGCGATCCAGCGCAGCGGCTCGACCATGGCCTTGCGGACGATCGCGACGCCGGTGGCCTCGTCCCCGATCAGGCCGAGGTTGTCGGCCAGCGCGGCGGCGGCGTGCACCAGGGCGGAGCCACCGCCGGAGACGATGCCCTCCTCGACCGCGGCGCGGGTCGCCGAGATGGCGTCCTCGAGACGGTGCTTCTTCTCCTTGAGCTCGACCTCGGTGGCCGCGCCGACCCGGATGACGCAGACGCCGCCGGCCAGCTTGGCCAGGCGCTCCTGCAGCTTCTCGCGGTCCCAGTCGGAGTCCGAGTTCTCGATCTCGGCCTTGATCTGCTTGACCCGGTCGGCCACGGCCCCGGCGTCGCCGGCACCGTCGACGAGGGTGGTGTCGTCCTTGGTGATGGTGATGCGGCGGGCGGTGCCGAGCACCTCGATGCCGACCTGGTCCAGCTTCAGGCCGACCTCGGGCGAGACGACCTGGGCGCCGGTGAGGATCGCCATGTCCTGCAGCATCGCCTTGCGGCGGTCGCCGAAGCCGGGGGCCTTGACCGCGACCGAGTTGAAGGTGCCGCGGATCTTGTTGACCACCAGGGTGGACAGGGCCTCGCCGTCGACGTCCTCGGCGATGATCAGCAGCGGCTTGCGGGCCTGGGCGACCTTCTCCAGGATCGGCAGCAGGTCGGTGATCGCGGAGATCTTGCCCTGGTTGATCAGCACGTAGGCGTCCTCCAGGACGGCCTCCATGCGCTCCTGGTCGGTGACCATGTACGGGGACAGGTAGCCCTTGTCGAACTGCATGCCCTCGGTGAACTCAAGGTCGAGGCCCATGGTGTTGGACTCCTCGACGGTGATCACGCCGTCCTTGCCGACCTTGTCCATGGCCTCGGCGATCAGCTCGCCGATCGCCTTGTCCTGGGCGGAGAGCGAACCGACCTGGGCGATGGCCTCCTTGGACTCGACCGCCTTGGCGGAGGCCAGCAGGGCCTCGGAGACGGACTTGACCGCCGCGTCGATGCCGCGCTTGAGCGCGATCGGCTGGGCGCCGGCCGCGACGTTGCGCAGACCCTCGCGGACCATGGCCTGGGCCAGGACCGTCGCGGTGGTGGTGCCGTCACCGGCGATGTCGTTGGTCTTGGTGGCCACCTCCTTGGCGAGCTGGGCGCCGAGGTTCTCGTACGGGTCCTCGAGCTCGATCTCGCGGGCGATGGTCACGCCGTCGTTGGTGATGGTCGGGGCGCCGAACTTCTTGTCGATGACGACGTTGCGGCCCTTGGGGCCGATAGTCACCTTGACCGCGTCGGCGAGGGCGTTGACACCGCGCTCGAGCTTCCGGCGGGCGTCCTCGTCGAACTGCAGCTGCTTGGCCATGCGTGCCAAGTCCCTTCTTGATCCTGGGGATGCGTGCGGGGGATTACGTAGGGGCGCGACGCGCGAAGGCCGCGCCCCGCCGCTGTCAGTCGATGCGGGACGGAACGCGGCCTACGCGCAGGAGCGCTAGCTCACTTCGAGACGACGGCGAGCAGGTCGCGCGCCGACAGGACGAGGTACTCCTCGCCGTTGTACTTGACCTCGGTGCCGCCGTACTTCGAGTACAGGACGACGTCGCCTTCCTTGACGTCCAGGGGCAGGCGGTTGCCGTTCTCGAAGCGGCCGGGGCCGACAGCCAGGACGGTGCCCTCCTGGGGCTTCTCCTTGGCGGTGTCCGGGATCACCAGGCCGGAGGCGGTGGTCTGCTCGGCGTCCAGCGGCTTGACGACCACACGGTCCTCAAGCGGCTTGATGGCAACGTTAGCCACGGTCGTGACCTCTCCTTCGGAGACGTTCGCATGTCTGGGAGCGAGTAGTCCGGGTCCTGTCGTCGCGGGTGCCAGGAGCGGGTTCGCGTTGGCACTCTCGGGCTGAGGGTGCCAGTCCGCAGATTATGCCGAGCGCTGGCACTCGGTCAACCCGAGTGCCAACCCCGGCACGCGGGCGCAATCCCTGTTCGCGGCCGAGGTATCCGGACCGCCGCGGGTGCCCGCGGACAGGCCGCGGTCCGACGTCTCGGTGAACGGGAGAGTGGCTCAGAATGGCCGGAACCGGTCATGATAGGCGTTGGCGTGCTCGCCGCCCGGTGCGACACGCCGCACCGGTAGGACGAAAGAAAGATCAGGGAGCGACGTGCTCGGCATACTCGGCCTCGACGAGCTGACCGAGCGCGTCTACCGCGAGCTGATCCACCTCGGTCCGAGCAGCGTCGAAGCCCTGGCGCTGCGTCTCGGGCTGGACCGGGACCGGGTGCACCGGGCGGTGCGGATGCTCGAGGCCAAGTCGCTGGCGAACCGCAACCCGGTCGGCCAGGTGCAGACGGCGCCGCCGCAGCTGGCCCTCGGCGCGCTGCTGACGGCGCAGCGGCACGCGCTGGGCCAGGCTGAGCTGACCGCGGCCGCGTTGGCCGAGGCGTACCACGCGGCCAGCGCGCGCACCTCGCACGACCTGGTGGAGATAGCCGTGGGCGCGGACCAGGTGCGCCAGCGCTTCGAGCACATCCAGATGAGCGCGGAGACCGAGCTGCTCGCGCTGGTGCAGTCAAGGCCCGAGGTGGTGGACCCGGGCGAGAGCGCGGCCGAGGCGGACGCGGTGCGCCGCGGCGTGTACTACCGGGTGGTGATCGAGCGGCCCATGCTCGAGGAGCCCGGCTCGGTGGAGTTCCTGCTCGGCGAGATCCTCGGGCCCGAGCGCATCCGCGTGGTCGAGACGGTGCCGACCCGGCTGCTGATCGCGGACCGCAGCACGGTGATGCTGCCGCTGACCGACAACCCGCTGCGCGGCGCGGACGGGCACGAGGACGGCCGGCCGCGGCGGCTGGAGGAGCCGGCCGAGCCGATGGCGCTGGTCTCCCGGGCTCCGGGCCTGGCCACCGCGATGCTGAGCCTGTTCGAGGGCGTCTGGCAGCGGGCCGTGCCGGTGCGGCTGACCGACGACGGCCAGGACGCCTCCGCCCCGGACTTCGCGCCCACCACGCTGGACCTGCGGATCCTGTCGCTGCTGCTGGTGGGCTCCACCGACGCGGCCATCGCCAAGCAGCTCGGGCTCGGCCTGCGCACGGTGCAGCGGCGGGTGGCGCACATGATGGACCTGGCCGGGGTGACCACGCGGCTGCAGCTGGGCTGGCAGGCGCACGAGCGCGGCTGGCTGGCGTAGGGACAGTGCGCGCCGCGGGCGGAACCCGCGTGCACGACGCGGTGAGACAATAGGTGGAGCAGGTAGGAGATCCGCACGGTGGAGGGCACGTGAGCGCGGCGAATTCCGAAGAGACGGCGGGCGAGTCGCTCTACGACCGGATCGGTGAGAAGCCGTTCCGGCGCATCGTGCACGGCTTCTACCAGGGCGTGGCCTCGGACCCCGAGCTGCGGGCGATGTACCCGGAGCAGGATCTGGCTCCGGCCGAGGACCGTCTGGCGATGTTCCTGATCCAGTACTGGGGCGGGCCGCGGATCTACTCCGAGCAGCGCGGGCACCCGCGGCTGCGGATGCGGCACGCGTCGTTCCACATCGACCTGGCGGCGCGCGACCGCTGGCTGGCGCACATGCGCGTGGCCGTGGACAACGAGAATCTGGCCCCGGCGGACCGTGACGAACTCTGGAACTACCTGGAGCACGCCGCCGACTTCATGGTCAACGCCTGAGCTCGTCGAACATCAGCGCTCTGGGAAGCCGGGCGCGTGTCGGGAATCCGCGCGCCCACCACCGAAGATCCGAGACCGTTGCCGGGCTCGGAGAAGCCTGATACCAATGAACCATGACGACGGACAGCGCCATAGCCATCGCGCTGGTCACCCGTGAGCACATCGATCTGTGCCGGGTGTGGTCCTCGTCGTGTCGCTGCTCCCTCTGACAGCCGCACGCACGAATCCGTCGTTTCCTTTTCCTCAGAGGTGAATCTTCCATGCGCACGCTGCTCGCGCCCTCCCCTGCTCTGATCGAACCGCCCGACCTGCTGCTGCTCGAGTCCGCCGACGCCCTCGCGGTCGAGCTCGCGGCCTGCTTCCTGGCCGAGGAGTCGGCCCGCGGCGGCGGGGCGGCCGCCCGCTACCTGGAATCCGATCCGCGCGAATACGAGACCTGGCTCGGCGGCGGCCTGATCGGCGTGCGCGGCGCCGACGGCTCGCCCGCGGCCGGCGGCGGATTCCGCCGCTACGACACGACCACCGCGGAACTCGTGCAGCTGTGGACCCGGCCCGAGCTGCGCCGCACCGGCCTGGCCCGGCGGGTGCTCGGCCAGCTCGAGCCGCTGGCCCGGCGCGCGGGCTACCGCCGGCTCTACGCCGTGGCCGAGCCGGGGCAGGACGCGCTGCGCCGTACGCTCGCCGCGTGCGGCTACGAGCCGCTCGGGATCGCGGAGTGGGAGTACCTGGGATTCGTCAAGGCTCTGTGAAAACGGCGGCCTGACACGTGCCGGGTGGGAACGGTGCGCGCCGGATCGTGTTGGCGCGCACCGGGATCGGCGCAAGGGGACCGGGTGGAACGACGGGCGTGGCGGCGGGTCAGTCCCGCTGCAGCACCGTTCCGTAGGGCGCGTCCAGCCGCAGCCAGCGGCCGATCCGGGCCAGCGGCGCGAACTCCTCGCAGGCCTCGGGGTCCGGGCCGAGGAAGCCCAGCGCGTGCGCGGCGTGCGCCGTGCGCAGCGTCAGGGTGCTGTCTCCGTCCTCGCCCTGCACCGCGTGCACCGGGCGCGACCAGATCTCCTCGCCCAGCGCGTCGAGCGCGGCGCGGTCCAGGCCGAGCGCACGGAAGCGGAAGTCGGCGTTGCCCTCGTTCGCGGCCTGCGCCAACGCGCGCACCCCGACCAGGCCGAGCCGGGTCCAGCCGGTGCGCGGCGGCAGCAGCCCGGCCCAGGACGGGCCCCCGGCCAGCGCCGGCGGCAATGTCAGGGTCCTGTCGTCCGCGGCCAGGCCGTCGAGCAGCTTGCCGGCCGAGACGGTCAGGTCGAACGGCGCGGTGTCCGGCTTGAGCGCGGCCAGCCGCAGCGCCAGCACCGGCCGGCCGCCGAAGGGCGGCCCGCTGTAGGCCGCGAGCGCGTGGCCGACACCGACCACGCGCACCGCCGCCGTCTTGTCGAAGTGCAGCAGCCGCTCCAGGTACGCCCCGAGGGCCGCCCCGTCCCGTCCGCCGCCGAACTCGACCTCGGTCATACCGCTCGCGCCGCCTTCACCGCGGGCGCCGGGTCAAGCAGGTACTGGCGCAGGTAGAAGTTCTCCTCCGGCGCGATCCGGCGCGGACGCTGCTCGGCCAGGTCGAACGGCACCAGCGTGGTCTGCGCCACCGCGTAGAGCGCGTCCTCGTCCCGCACCTCGTAGGCGCAGACGAAGGACGCGGCGGCGATCTTGGTCACCCAGATCTCCACCCGGACCGGAGCGGCCCGGTACACCAGCGGCCGCTTGTACTCGATCTCGTGCCGGGCCACCACGGTGCCGAGGCTGAACTGGTCCACCCCGGCCTCGCGGGCCGTCTCGAACATCCAGTCCACGCGGGCCTGCTCCAGGTAGCGCAGGTACTCCACGTTGTTCACGTGTCCGAACGCGTCCATGTCGCCCCAGCGCAGCGGGCACAGGTAGACGTGCCTGCGGCCGCCGGTCGGTGCGGCCGCAGGCTCGTCGCGCTCCCGGCGCTGAGCGGTTATGGGCGCGATATCAGTCACGGGTGAGCTTCCGGTAGGTGACGCGGTGCGGGCGGGCGGCCTCCGGGCCGAGCCGCTCCACCTTGTTCTTCTCGTAGGAGTCGAAGTTGCCCTCGAACCAGAACCACTTGGAGTCGCCCTCGTAGGCCAGGATGTGCGTGGCCACCCGGTCCAGGAACCACCGGTCGTGGGAGACGACCACCGCGCAGCCCGGGAAGTCGAGCAGCGCGTTCTCCAGCGAGGAGAGCGTCTCCACGTCCAGGTCGTTGGTCGGCTCGTCGAGCAGCAGCAGGTTGCCGCCCTGCTTGAGGGTCAGCGCCAGGTTCAGCCGGTTGCGCTCGCCGCCGGAGAGGATCCCGGCCGGCTTCTGCTGGTCCGGGCCCTTGAACCCGAAGGCCGAGACGTAGGCGCGCGAGGGCATCTCGACCTGGCCGACCTGGATGTAGTCGAGCCCGTCGGAGACGACCTCCCACAGCGTCTTCTTCGGGTCGATGCCGGAGCGGCCCTGGTCCACGTAGGAGATCTTGACCGTCTCGCCGACCTTGACGATGCCGGAGTCCGGCTGCTCGAAGCCCACGATGGTCTTGAACAGCGTGGTCTTGCCCGCGCCGTTCGGACCCACCACGCCGACGATGCCGTTGCGCGGCAGGGTGAAGGACAGGCCGTCGATCAGCACCCGCTCGCCGAAGCCCTTGTTGAGCTTGTCCACCTCGACCACGACGCCGCCCAGGCGCGGGCCCGGCGGGATCTGGATCTCCTCGAAGTCCAGCTTCCTGGTCTTCTCCGCCTCGGCCGCCATCTCCTCGTACCGGGAAAGGCGCGCCTTGGACTTGGCCTGGCGGCCCTTGGCGTTCGAGCGCACCCACTCGAGTTCTTCCTTGAGCCGCTTGGCGCGCTTGGCGTCCTTCTGCCCCTCGACCTTCAGCCGCGCGGCCTTGCTCTCGAGGTAGGTGGAGTAGTTGCCCTCGTACGGGTAGGCGCGGCCGCGGTCGAGTTCGAGGATCCACTGCGCGACGTTGTCCAGGAAGTACCGGTCGTGGGTGATCGCGACCACCGTGCCGGCGTACTTGGCCAGGTGCTGCTCGAGCCAGAGCACCGACTCGGCGTCCAGGTGGTTGGTGGGCTCGTCGAGCAGCAGCAGGTCGGGGGCCTCGAGCAGCAGCTTGCACAGCGCCACCCGGCGCTTCTCGCCGCCGGACAGCACCTTCACATCGGCGTCCGGGGGCGGGCAGCGCAGCGCGTCCATGGCCTGCTCGAGCTGGGCGTCGAGGTCCCAGGCTTCGCGGTGGTCGAGCTGCTCCTGGAGCCTGCCCATCTCGGCCAGCAGCTCGTCCGAGTACTCGGTGGCCATCAGATCGGCGACCTCGTTGAACCGGTCGAGCATGGCCTTGGTCTCGGCGACACCCTCCTGGATGTTGCCGAGCACGTCCTTGTCCTCGTTGAGGACCGGCTCCTGCATCAGGATGCCGACCGAGTAGCCGGGGCTGAGCGTCGCGTCACCGTTCGAGGGCTGTTCGAGCCCAGCCATGATCTTGAGCACGGTGGACTTGCCGGCGCCGTTCGGACCGACCACGCCGATCTTCGCACCCGGCAGGAAACTCAGCGTCACGTCGTCGAGGATGACCTTGTCGCCGTGGGCCTTACGGGCCTTGCGCAGGGTGTAGATGAACTCAGCCATGCGGCCAGTCTATCGGCCCGCCCGCCCGCGCTTCGCCGCCTTTAAACCCGCCGTTCGGGCGTCGCGCGCACGGTCCGCCCGCGCGCAGTGTGGCGCACGGCCTAGCGCACGACCGTGCCGAAGGCCTCGAGCGCCCGCTGGTAGCGGTCCAACTCCTGCGCGGCCGGGGCGAACATCGCGTCCTGGGCCACGGCGGCTAGCTCCACCGAGAGCGTCCCGGCCGCGACCTGCCCGGACTTGATCGCCCTGGCCCTGGCCGAGGCCCGCGCCCGCACGTCCACCAGCACCGAGCCCAGCGCGCCGAGCACCAGCGCGGCGGCGCCGAGCGGGCCGAGGAAGCCGGGCAGCGCCCCGGCCGCGCCGCCGAGTCCGCACACCAGGCCGAGCGCGGCGAGCAGCAGCAGCGCCGCGTGGCCCAGGCGCGCCGCCCCGGCACCCGCGCTCGCGCCGTCCACCGCGGACAGCTCGCACTGGCTCAGGGCGTGGTCGAGCTGCTCCGCCACCTCGCGCCGGGATCCGGTGATCCGCGTCTTCACCGCCCGGCCCCACTCCTCCGGCAGCCGCTGGGTGGCGGCCCCGGCGAACTGGCCGAGTACCTGGTCGAGGCCGCCGCGGTCCACCGGGACGGCGGCCGGGGCGTCCGGGCCGACCACCGGGGTGCTGCGGGCCTGGTTGCCGCGCCAGATCCGGCCCACCGCGCGCAGCGGCGTGGAGACCATCGGCAGCGTACGGGCCACCGCCCGGGCGGCCACCGCGTCGGCCAGGCTGGCCACGCCCGCGGCCGCGCGCAGTCCGGCCAGCGCCCGCTCCCGGTCGGCGTCGGAGACCTGATCCGCCGGCTGCGGCCCGAGCACGATCGAGCCGGTGTCGGTCGGGGACGGCGCGGGCTCGGCTGCCGAGACGTTGCCCAGCAGCGGGCCGAGGCCCACCACGATCCGGTCCACGTCCGCGCCGAGCCGGTCCGCCGCCGCGCGCCGCCCGGCCACCAGGTCGGCCAGCCGGGCCCGCAGCTGCGGCAGGCCGTCGCCGGTACGCGCGGAGACCGGCAGCACCTCGACGTCACGCAGCCCGTCGAGATCGAGCAGCCGGCGCAGGTCGCCCATGCACTCCGGGCCCGCGCCGGCAGGCAGCTTGTCGATCTGGTTGAGCACCACCAGCGTCACCCCGCCGTGCGACGACAGCGGCTTGAGGTAGTCGTCGTGCCAGGAGGCGTCGGCGTACTTCTGCGGGTCGGTCACCCAGATCAGCAGGTCGGCGAACTCGACCGCGCGGTCCACCACGGCCCGGTGTTCGAGCCGGGTGGAGTCGTGGTCCGGCAGGTCCACCAGGACCAGGCCGGCCAGCGGGTCGCGCGGCGCCAGACTCTGCCCGGGCGTACGCCGGCCCAGGTCGAGCGGGGACTCGCGGCACAGCTGCTTGCGCTGGTCCACCCCGAGCCGGTCGAGCAGCGGGCGCGCCTCCTCGAGCCGCTCCGCCTCCCAGACGCAGGCCAGCGGCTCCGAGGTGGTCGGTCGGCGCACCGCGACCGGCGAGAGGCCGATCCCGACCAGCGCGTTGAACAGCGAGGACTTGCCGACGCCGGTGGCCCCGCCGAGCACCACCAGGGTGTGCTCGGCGGACAGGGCGTAGCGCTCGGCGGCCCGGGCCAGCAGCTCCCTGGCCGGTTCCAGCTCGCCCGCGGCCAGCCGGCCCTCGGCGAGCTCCACGACTCGGCCGAGCGCGTCGAGCCGGGAGCCGGTGCCGGCCTCCGGGGACGTGGCGTCCGCCGCCGTTGTCATCGCCTGATCTCCCGTCCGTCATGCTTTCGACCGCTGTGCTCATCCCGGCCGCGCGTCCGCTCGGGCCGGCCGTGGGGTCTGCGCCCGTCGCGGGCCTGGTCCGCCGCGCGGCTCATCGGGCCCGCTGGACCGCGTAGCCCGCCTCCAGCAGCGACTTGGCCGCGTCCGGATCCACGCCGAGTTCGGTCAGCACCCGTTGATGCCGGTAGGCGTGCCGGTCGAACAGCGCCCCGAGCGAGGCGTCGAGCGCGGCCGCGGCCTGCTCGGCCAGCCGCTCGGCGAGTCCGCCGGGAAAGACCTGGTCGGCCAGGCGCCGGGTGGCGGCCACGGCCGGGATCGGCGGCTCGGTCCGGCGGCGGCGCCGCTGCCGGGGCAGTTCCCGCCCGCACAGCACCAGCGCGATCAGCACCGCGACCCGGAAGTCGGGCTCGTTGCGGCCCTCCTCGGCCTGCATCCGGGTGCGCGCGATCAGCTCGCCGAGCCGGTTCGCCCACTCCTCGAGCTCCGGCGCGACCGCCCCGGCCCTCGACCCGGCGGTGACCGCGAGCCGGTCCTCCTCCTCGACCGGCACCATGCCCCGCCACGCCGCCGCGACCTGGTCCGACGCGCGCGAGACCGCGGCCGAGACCTGGTCGGCCACCGCGGCCAGCAGCAGCCGGCGGGCGGTGCCCCCGGCCGCGGTGGCCGGGTCGAGCAGGCCCTCGACCCGCCCCGGCGCGATCATCGTCTGCCACTCCACCAGCGCCGCGCCGCCGATCAGCTCGCCCGCGGCCACCGCGTCGTGCAGGGCCGCGCGCTCGCCCGAGTAGGCCAGGTCGGCCTGCACCCGCAGCCGGTTAGCCAGCTCCACCTGCGACGCCAGGGCCTCGTAGAGCACGGATATCTGCTGCGGCAGGTCGTCGAGCAGCCCGAGGACGGTGCGGCGCACGGCCGCGAGGCGCACCTGCGGGTCGTGGCTGACCGCGTGCAGCCAGGTGCCGAGCTGGTCGAGCAGGTACTCCGGGATCAGCCCGGCCGTCAGCGTGGTCTCCGGAACGGTGAACACCGGGATCTCGGCCGAGGCCTGCGGCAGGTAGGTGTCGAGCATCTCGCCGAAGGCGCCGGTGATGTCCGCCGCGGACTCGGCCGGCACCCGGTTGAGCACGACCGCCACGTTCATCCGGCGGCGCCAGGCCTCGTTGAGCAGATGCCAGGGCACCGCGTCGGCGTAGCGCTCGGCCGAGGTGACCAGCAGCCAGCTGTCCGCGGCACCGAGCAGCCGGCGCCCGGTCTCCCGGTTGCCCTTGGCGACGGAGTTGACGTCCGGCGCGTCGATCAGCGCGAGACCGTAGGGGATGGCCGGGTGCGCGGCGAGGGTGAAGCCCTCGGGCCGCCCGCCGGTGAGCGAGGCGCCGGCCGCGGCCCGGGGCGCGCCGTCGCGGGAGAAGGCGGGCAGCAGCCGGTGCGGTCCGGTGGCGGAGGCGACGTCGGCGGGATTCACGCACAGCACCGCGCCGCGGGTGGTCGGCCGCAGTACCCCGGCCCTGGTCAGGTCGTATCGCACCAGCGAGTTGACCAGGGTGGACTTGCCGACTCCGGTGGACCCGCCGATGACGAGGTGCAGCGGGCCGCCCGACTCGCGCAGCCGCGGGATGAGGTAGTCGTCGATCCGGTTGAGCAGCTCGTCCCTGGTCTCGCGCACGTCCGCAACGCCATCCGCTGCCAGCGGAAAGCGTGGAGCCGCGATGTGGTCGCGCAGTGCGCCGACGGCGCTGAGCAGGTCCGCGTCCGGGCCTGTGATCGTCACAGCGGCTATCCTTGCCGCAGCCGCACGGGCAAGGGAACCCCGGGCCGGGTTAGTTCGGTAACTTCTGCATTGCGAATTCGATGCGGAACGATGCCAGAGCAGCCGAGGAGCAGTGGGGTGTGCCGGTCTGTCCGGTTCCGCACCTTACGCTCCGTCGCGGCCCGGGAAGGGTCCGGTACCCTAATGCGCGACGAACGAGAAGCCCCCGTAGCTCAGCGGATAGAGCAGGTGCCTTCTAAGCACTTGGCCGCAGGTTCGAGTCCTGCCGGGGGCGCAGCGCGGGGCGAGCGGGACAGTGAGCGGGTGCGCGCGGCGGCGAAAGCCGACGCGGATCGCGCCGGAAGTCGATCAGGAGGCACGGGCACGGTGGCCGGCAGGCGGCGGGTACGCAGGGCGGCATCGGCCGCGGCCGCGGGTCTGGTACTGGCCGCCGCGGCCGGATGCGGCAACACCGTGCCCATGGGCGCGAGCACGCTGAGCCCCACCACCAGCATCTCCGCCTCCACCCCGGCCTCGATCCTGGCGGCCGAGCGCAACGCCGTGACGCAGCTGCAGGACTGGGTGTGGGATCCGGACGGCGGGTCCCTGACGTACAACACGATCCAGGTCACCAGTGGCGGGAACGTCAATGTGATGACGATCCTGACCGGCCCGTTCGACCCTAGCGGCACCGCCTCGCTGACCGGTTCGATCGAGACCCTCGGCTCCGGTTCCACCGTCTCGGGCACCTCGTCCGCGATCGAGACGAACGCGGTGGTGTACACCACGATCCCGACCGGGCTGCAGACCGCCGACCGCGCGGACAAGCAGTGGGAGTCGAGCCGGGTGGACGCCACCTGGCAGGGCAACGCGGTGCACTCCGGCTGGTGGCAGCTGCTCTACCAGGTCCGCGACCTCAAGGCGCAGGGCGCCACCGGCCTCGGCGGCATCAGCGTCGACGTGTTCACCGAGGTGCTCGACCTGTCCAAGCTCTCGGACATCCCGAAGTCGCTGCTCGACTCCGAGGCGCTGCGCAAGGCGGGCACGACCAAGGTCGAGGTGGACGTCTACACCCTCTCCGGCAGCGGGAAGCTGGCCCGGGTGACCTACAAGCTGGGCCTGCCGGTGGCCATCGACGCCGCCGCCACGACCACCAGCACCGCCGGGTACGAGGTGGACCTGTCAGGCCTCGAGGAAGCGACGGCCACCCCGTCCGCCACCCCGGTCGCCTCGGCCGGCGCCCCCGACCCGACCACGGTGGCCTCCGGCGCCGGGGACGAGGACCTGGCGGCGCTGCTGCCGTTCTGAGGCGGCGGAACGTGAACCCGTCTCCGGCACCGGGAACCGGCCGTACGAGGTGATCGTTGGACTGGGTGTCGGGCGCAGCACGCGGGAGACGGGCCGAGCTTTGCCGGGCCGGGCGAGGCGCGGCGCGGTGGGTTGTTCAAGCGACACAGGGTTTGTTGGGCGACACAGGGCTTGTTGGGCACACAGGGTTGTTGGGCACAGGGATTGTTCGGCGGCACGGCGTGTGTTGGGCAGTACGAGGGATTGTTCGGCAGTACAGGGCTTTCGAGCAGGACTGGGACTCGAGCGGGACAGCGGGACATTGAGCATGCGCGGATCTGGACTGGTGAGTTCGGCACGGGCGAAGACCACCGTGCTGATCTCCGTGTTCAGCCTGGTCGCCCTCGGCACGGGCGAGCTCGCGGGCGGCCGCGAGGGGCTGGTGGTGGCCGTGGTGGTGCTGGTGGTCGTGCTCGGCTACGCGTATCACAATGCGGACACGCTGCCGCTGCGCACCATGCACGCCCAGCCGATCGGTGAGGCGGGCGCGCCCGTGCTCTACCGGATCGTGCGCGAGCTCTCGCACGAGGCGCGGCGCCCGATGCCGCGGATCTACGTCTCCCCCACCGAGTCCCCCAACGCCTTCGCCACCGGCCGCGACCCGCGCAACGCTTCGGTGTGCTGCACGGTCGGGCTGCTGCGGACCCTGGACGAACACGAACTGCGCGCGGTGATCGCGCACGAGCTCGCACACGTCTACAACCGGGACGTGCTGGTCTCCTCGGTGGCCGGAGCGCTGGCCGGCGCGCTGGTGTGGTCGGCGAGCCTGCTGTGGCTGCTGCCCGGGCTCGGCGGCAGCGAGGACGACGAGGGCTGGGCCGACCTGCTGGTCAGCTTCCTGCTCGGCCCGCTGGCGGCCATGCTGGTGCGTACGGCGGTGGGCCGCTCGCGCGAGTTCCACGCCGACGCCAGCGCCGCCCGCCTCACCGGCGACCCGCTCTCCCTCGCCACCGCGCTGCGCAAGCTCGACGCCGGGGTACGCGCCCATCCGCTGCGCGGCGGTCCCGGTCCGCTGACCGGCATCGGCCACCTGATGATCGTCCACCCCTTCGGCGGCCCCGACGGCTCCCACGGCGGCCTGCGCCGGCTGTGCTCGACCCACCCGCCGGTGGCCGAGCGCATCGCCCGGCTCGAGCACCTCGCCGGCGTGCGCACCCGCGTGCAGAAGTGACCGAGGCGCGCGGGCGCTCCCACCGCCCGCGCGCACATCCGGCCGCATTCTCTCCGCCCGCCCTCGGTCGGTCTCGGTCACCGCGTCGGCTCTCTCGGCCTCAGCTACTCACGTCACGCGTCGTCAGCCGGGCCCAGGCCGCGAGCGTGAACACCGCGACGTAGCCCGCCTGGATCTCCAGGTTGTGCTCGATGCCCGAGAAATACACCGGGTCGCGCAGCACGTCCGCGTAGGAGGGCCATTGGGCGGTGTAGAGCCAGGGCTGGATCGCCGACAGCTGCGGGATCACCTGCATGATCCCGCACAGGATGGTCACGCCCGTGGCCACCGCCATCGCCGCGATCGGCGTGTCGGTCAGCGTGCTGACGAACAGTCCGAGCGCGGCCAGTCCGAGCAGCGACGCCGCCACCAGCAGCGTGATCCACACCGCCTTCACCGTCGCCGCGCCCATGCTGATCGAGTCCCCGGACAGCAGCGTCACCGGGCCGGTCGGGAACAGGGCGAGGCCGGTGAGCAGCGCGGCGAGGGAGACCACGGCC
Source organism: Actinospica durhamensis (assembly GCF_018139695.1). Taxonomy (GTDB): domain Bacteria; phylum Actinomycetota; class Actinomycetes; order Streptomycetales; family Catenulisporaceae; genus Actinospica; species Actinospica durhamensis. Next base: position 30,526 of record NZ_JAGSOG010000011.1, read on the forward strand.
GTGGACACCAGGCAGAACACCACGAGCGAGACGCCCTTGACCGCGAGCAGACGAATCCGTCCGACCGGCGCGACCAGCAGATACCGCAGCGTGCCCTGCGACGCCTCGCCCGAGATGGAGTCCCCGGCGACCACGCCGAGCGCCATCGGCAGGAAGATCGGCAGGGTCAGCGAGAGCGAGGCGAAGACGAGGAAGAGCCCGTTGTTCGAGACCTGCGCCAGGAACCCGCCCGCGTTCTGGCCGTGATGACGCAGCGACACCTTGATCGCGATGCCGATGGCGATCGGGATCGCGGCGAGCGCCGCCAGCAGGACGAGGTTCCGGTTGCGCCGGAACATCGTGCGCAGCTCGTTGACCAGCAGCGTGCCGCCGATCCGGGAGATGACGGATCGCCAGGGGGATGGCGTGGCGCTCGAGGGCGCGGCAGCGGCCGGCCCAGTCGTCCGCACACCCGTCTGGGCGACGGCCGGCGTGGCGGTCTGCACCTCCGTCCGTGCGGCGGTCTGCGCGACGACGACGGTGGCGGTGGCGAGCACCTCATCCTGCGACATCGAATCCCTCCCCGGTCAGGGCCACGAACGCGTCCTCCAGCGAAGGCCGTTCCACTCCGAACGCCAGGACTCTGACGCCCGAGGCGACGAGCGCGGCGCAGACCACGTCCGGCGCGAGGTCCTCGCGCGCGTCACAGTCGACACGGTGGCCCGCCACCTGCACATCGGTTCCGCCCTGCTCGGCCAGGACGCGCGCGGCGTCGGCCGGGTCGGGCGTGGTGACGGTCAGGCGTGCGCGCTGGCCGGCGCGCAGCTGCGTCACCGAGCCTTGGCTCACCAGCCGGCCCCGGCTCATGATCGCGACGTCCGTGCACACCTGCTCGATCTCGTCGAGCAGGTGCGAGGAGAGGAACACCGTCGTGCCCTGCGCGGCCAGCGACGTGATGAGTGAACGGATCTCGCGCATGCCCTGCGGGTCGAGGCCGTTGGTCGGCTCGTCCAGGATCAGCAGATCCCTCGGCTGGAGCAGCGCGCAGGCCAGGCCCAGACGCTGCTTCATGCCCAGCGAGTAGTTCTTCGCCTTCTTCTCCGCCGCGCTGCCCAAGCCCACCTGCTCGAGCGCCCGATCGATCCGCCGCGCCCGGGTGGCCGGATCGGCGGTGCGGTCGGCCGCGTCGTAGCGGGCCAGGTTGGCCCGGCCGGTCAGATACGGGTAGTGCGCCGGGCCCTCGATCAACGCGCCGACGCGGGTGAGCGTACTGACCCGGCTCGCGTCCACGGTCTCGCCGAACAGCCGGCAGCCGCCCGCGGTCGGTGTGATCAGGCCGAGCAGCATCCGGATCGTGGTCGTCTTGCCGGAGCCGTTGGGGCCGAGGAAGCCGAACACGGCGCCCTGCGGCACGGCCAGATCCAGGGTGTCCACCGCGAGTTGCCCGCCGCGGAAGCGCTTGGACAGCCCGCTGGTGGCGATCGCGGGCACCGATCCGTCGGCCTGCGCCGCGACACCGGCCTTGACGCCTCCGGCCACGCCGGTCGCGACGGGTGTGACTCCCGCCGCGACCGGCGCCGCCGCGCCGACCACCTCGGCCCCTGTGCTCACTTCGTGCCCTGCTTCGCCGCGTCCGCCTCGAGCACGCTCGCGGTCACCGGCCCGAGGAACATCCGGCCGTCGTCCGTGATCAGTACCGTGAGCACGCTCGTCGAGTACAGCTTGCCGGTGCCGAACGCGCCGCTGACCGTCTTACCCGAGCCGAGCAGGGTGTCGAGGTATCCGCTGACGCCGCCGCTGAACAGCTGCTGGCTTCCGCCGTCGGACTCCGGCGAGGTGGCGGAGCTCTGGCTGGACTGGACCTCGCGACCGGTGGAGGACAGAGCCTGGTTCAGTTCGGCGAGGCTGACGCCGTGCAGCTCCACCGCGGTCAGCCAGCCGGTGCCGAGGACCTGCGGGTCGAGGCTCTGCCCGCTCTCCGCGGCGGGCGACTTGGCGCTGCCGGACTGGCTGCCGTCGAGCGGACTGACGGTCGCGCCCTTCGGCGGGGTGAAGTCGAACCGGGAAGCCGCCGGCGCGGTCAGGTCCACCTGCGTGAAGGAGAGCTCGAAGAACGGCGTGGCCGAGGCGACCGGGTAGAGCGCCACGCCCAGCGGGGCGCCGGTGGCGGAGTCCACCGAGATCTCCACCTGGCCGATGAGCGAACCCTGCTGCTTGGGCTGGAGTACCAGCAGGTACGCCGAGCGTCCCGCGACCGAGCGCGGCGAGCCGACGCTGACCTGCGTCGTCGGCGAGATCGCGGCGAGCAGCTGCTGGGCGAGCGCCTGCGGAGTCAGGTTCTCGAGCGACTGTTCCTTCTTCTGCTCGGCCTGCTTGCGCGCGTCGAGCTTCTTGGCCTGGGCGGAGGAGCTGTCCTCGGTGCCCTCGCCGACCGCGTTCGTCTCGCTGTCGTAGGTCCAGATCTGCTTGCCGTTGTGAATGAGGTCGTATTCGGACAACTGGTCCATCAGGGCGATGCGCTGCTGCGTCTGGCCGTTCACCGCGACCTGCAGCAGGTGCGTGCCGCTGATCAGGGACAGCGGGTTGGCGCTGCCGAGCAGGTCGTCCGGCAGCGCCGGCAGCCCGAGGTTCGCGGTCACGCTGACCGTGCCGGAGAACGCGTCCACGTGCGAGTCGGCGATCCGGGTCAGCAGTTGCTGCGCGGAGATCGACGGCAGCGAGGGCGCGGCGCTGGCGAGCGTCGGCGCGAGGGCCGCGTTTCCGGCGATCACGGCGACCACCGACAGCGGCACGAGAGCACGGACGCCGCCGCGGCGGTACCAGGTCTTGCTCGTCTTGGTCGTCTCGTTCATAGACACCATCACAGCACTGATCCAGTGTCGCGGGATCCGACCGAGGGCCCTAGTTCACGTCATCCTCACGACGGACCCGGCTCACCCGTTCGGCCGCGAGCCGGGGCAGGAGCGAACGGTGCGCCAGATCCACCCCGAGCCCGAGGCCGAAGACCGCGAGCAGGAAGACCTGCACGTAGAGCCGGGAGCCCTGGGAGGCCAACGGGTGCGCCAGCGCCGAGCCGATGCCGGTGAGCGCCGCGGCCGAGACCAGCGCCGCGAGCAGCCGCTCGCCGCGCCACAGCAGCACCAACCCGGCCACCACCAGCAGCGGCAGGATCGGATCGCCCCCGTAGAGCCGGCCCAGGCTGGCGATGTAACGGCCGATCAGGGACAGCCAGTGCCCGTACAGGTCGCCGGGCACCGCGTGGGTGAAGTGGTCGGAGAACGTGTCGGTGAGCGACTCGCGGAAGCCGGGCCAGCCCAACAGCATCGGGATCACCGTGAGGATGACGAAGGCCCCGGCGTGGTAGCCCGCGAGGCGGATCGTGCGCCGGGTGCGCAGCTCCTCGGGGCCGAGCAGGGCCAGCACGAACAGGCACCCGGCCAGGCACACGGCCTGGAGGGAGAAGGTGGAGTAGCGGATGAGCAGCCCGGCCGCATAGGCGAGTGTGCTGACGACGAGTCCGGCGACGACGCGGCCGCGCAGCACCAGGACCGAGCCGACCAGCAACACGAGCGTGCACGCCAGCGTGACCCCCTCGGTCAGGTCCTGCTGGAGCCAGAAGAACGTGGGCAGGCAGTAGAGCGCGACCATCGAGCCCAGCGACCCGGCCACGCCGAGCCCGGCCAGCCGCGCCAGCAGCAGGCACAGCCACCCGGCCGCGATCGTCACCAGCCAGGCGACCACCGCGAGCCCCGCGTTCAGGCCGAGGACCGCGGCGAACGGCGCGACCAGCAGCGGATACCCGGGCCGGGCGTCGAAGATCGCGTTGTACCGCGCGGTGTTCGGGGCCAGCCCGCCGATCCTCGTCCAACCCGCGACGCACGTCGCCGCGTGGGTCGCGCCGCCGCTGGTGCGGGCCTCGTCGGCGCAGTACCAGTGCAGCGCGATCGACCGCGCCTCGGCCGCGTCGTGCCCGAGGATCCGTTCGATGGTCGCGACGTAGCGGTAGGTGTCGTTCCAGGTCGTCTGCTGCCGCTGCGGATCGAGCGCGACGAGCAGCCCGACCAGCAGCGTGATGAGCAGCCCGCCGCCCACCAGGATCCCCGTCGCGCCCGTGCCCCGTCCCGTACCCCGTCCCATGGCCACATCAGGACGCTATCGGACATATATGACTATTCGTCAGTCGAGGCAGCCGAACGGGTCAGCCGGCGCAGCACCACGCCGCAGGTCAAGGCATACGAATGCTGAAGAAGGGGGACGAGCGGCCCGGCCGCCCTGGTGTACCACTTCGCCCCCACGCTGAAGGCCCTGACGGTCAGCCAGACCGCGCCGCGCTGGTCGGGCTCGCCGGCCTCGGGGCCGCCGCCGCTTGGCCCGCCGTCGTCCGGCCCGTCCCACTCGACCAGGAACATCTCCTCGCCGCGCTCCGGATGCCCCCGCAGCGTCCCGTACGCGAAGCCCCGGCGCCGCGGCTCGTCCACCGCCCACACCACCTCGCACGGCGCCGATATACCCAGCCAGGCCGGACGGGTCAGCCCGAGCCGCACCGTCACCCGCGCGCCGGGCTCGGCCCGCGCCCGATCCGCGCGCGGTCGCACGTGCATCCCGGCGTGCAGCCGCCAGTCGAGCACCGCCTCGCCCGCCACCGCGAACGCCCGCTCCCCCGTCCCCACCCGCATCCGGTGCTCCAGATACCGGTAGCCGCTCGGCGGCGGCCCGGCGCCCCTGGTGGTCCCCACCTCCGGATATGTGAATCCGCTCATACGCCGAGCATAGAAGTGGCCTGGTGCGGCCGGGACGTCGCCCCCGGCCGCACCAGGCCCCCGCGTACACCGCTCACCCCGCTCGAGCTGCTCGCGCCACCCGAGCGCAGCCCGCGTCAGATGCTCAGCGGTAGTTCGTGTACTACCTCCAGCCTTTCCATGACCTGCCAAAGGCTATGGAACGAGGCCCTGAAGTGCAGAAACGGCTGTCGATAACTGCCAACGTCTTCCGGCAACTTCCATTGTCGAGTGCCCTTGTTGTGCCCTCTACAGGGCGCTGCATAGTAGTGCATGGAGACGTCGGATGGATCTACGCGGTCCCGTCCGCAGACGGGACCGTCTCGCCGACGACGTCTGGACGGCTCGGGAGCTCGGCGTCGGGGCGCCTGACGAACCATTCGATGAACTGGCGACACAGGTGCGATCTGTCGTGCCCGACGACTCGTGCCGCGGCCTCGAACTCGTTCCATAGCTCGTCGCTGATGCCGCGCAGCCCTCGGACGGCGTGCTTGTGCTGGTTCACCATGCGCGAATCCTCTCAAGGTGGTTGACCACCCGTCAAGGTTGTGCTTCACTAGAGGTGGTCAACCACCTCTGATCAGCACTTTAGATCGGAAAGCAAAGCGGCCCAAGACCGAAGTAGCAGCTCCGGTCAAGGGCCTGGGACCGAACCCTTCTCTCGAAAGGGACGACCTTGTCCACGAAGACTAGTGGCACTCTTGCCGCACGCGCATCCCGCGCCACGCACCTTTCCCTCGTCCGCGAACCGTCCGCCGTCGCCGACATCCCGGTCCCGGACGACCTGCCGGACGACCCGCGCCGCGCCTACCGGCTCGGCCGGCTCACCACGCTCGTGGAGGCGCTCGACGAGCGCACCCGGGCCGCCGCGAACCTCCAGAAGTTCGAGTCGATGAGCTTCGCCGAGCTCGAGAAGCTCATCGAGGTCCTCGGCTGGTTCCGCGACGCGGCCCGCCCGTCGCTGCGGCTGGTCGACGAGCGCGACGACATCGCCCCGATCGTCGAGGCCGCGCTCTCCGAGATCCGTCCGGTCAAGGACGAGACCGCCGGGGTGACGGCATGACCATCATGATGCCGGGCCTGATCCAGGCCGTCCGTGACGCCGCGCAGGGCCACTACGCGTGGTGCAACCTCGGCGAACATGATTATGAGACGCCGGAGCACGAGGCCCAGCTGTGCAAGTCCTCGTCCACGGTCCGTTTCCCGCGCCCTTTCCCGAACGGCGACGAGGTGCGCTCGTTCGAGGTCGAGCTCGCCGGCTCCCCGGCCGACGTCGCCCACAACGTGCCCGTGCCGCTCGCGTCGCTCGGGTTCAACGGCCAGATCCCCGGCTGGGACATGGAGCCGTGGAAGCTCATCCCGCTGGCGATGACGCTGCTCTCGGCCGAGGCCCGCTCGCGCGGCGACCTGGCGATGGAGCGGGCGTACCTGGACGCGGCGAACGAGGCGATCGACGCCCGCGTGATCGAGGTCGAGCACGCGAAGGACACGGTCGCGCAGCCGCCGCACCACTGGTCGCAGGGCCCGTTCTCCTACGTCATGGGCGGAAACCCGGACGACGGGGTCATGACCTGGGACGAGTACCAGGCCGCGCAGGAGACCGACGGGACGCCGCTCACCGACTGGGAGCGGGAACTGATCGAGAACTCGAACCCGGTCGAGAACGACTTCGGCCCGGGCGTGCCGCGGTTCGTCGTGCAGCACACCACGCCCGGCCACTGGCAGCTCACCTCGATCGAGACGGGCAAGTCCGTCGACGGCATCGACTACACCAGCTTCGACACCGCCCGCGCCGAGCGGGACCTGCGCAACGCCGAGCAGGCCGGCGGTGCCCGATGACCGTCATTCCGGAGCACGGCCTGACCGGCGAGCAGCTCGACCTGCTCATGCGGCCGCTCAACGGCAACCGGGTCCAGGAGCACAAGGGGCAGGCGCACCTCGAAGCGTGGGATGTGAGGCGCTGGTTGACCCGCGTGTTCGGGTTCACCGGGTGGAAAGACGAGATCCTCTCGCTCGACCTGGTGCACGAGTCCGTGTGGCCGTGGGTCGACGGCAAGACCGGCGAGCCGGTACCGGGCAAGCACCGGGCGACGGTGGTCTACCGGGTCACGCTCCGCCTCGTCGTGAAGGACGTGCACGGCCGGGAGCTGAACTCCTGGGAGGACGTGGCGACCGGCGAGGCGATCAATCAGGCCTCGGTCGGTGACGCGCACGACCTGGCCGTGAAGGCCGCGGTGTCGCAGGCCCTGAAGCGGTGCGCGGTGAACCTGGGCGACCAGTTCGGGCTCTCGCTGTACAACGACGGCGGCACGGCGCCTGTGATCGTGCGGACGGTCGGGCACCCGAACGTGCCGAAGCCCGGCGCCGAGCAGCCGGCGGTGGAGGACGCGCCCGTGGTCGGCGGGGAGTTCGCCGAGCAGGCGTGTTCTGAGACCTCACCTCAGCCGGAAGCGACCGCACAGCCGGACGTGTCCTTCTGGGACACCGACGAGGGCAAGCACCTGATGAAGGTCCTCCACACGGTGATCGCGGCGAAGTACGGGCCGAAGGGCGACGCCGAGCGGCACGCCGCATTCTCGAAGTTCACCGGCCGTCAGATCACCTCGGCGAAGCAGCTGACGCGGGACGAGGTCGAGAACTTCATCGCGGCGCTGCGCCAGCAGCCCGACTACGCCAAGCCCCAGCCCGCGCCGGCGGACGAGAACGCGAACTTCCGCATCGCCGAGCAGCTCGCCCAGCTCCCGCAGACCGACCCGGCCGAGCAGCTCGAGGAAGACCTGCGCGACGCGGTCGAGAGTTCGGACAACAAGTTCGAGCTCGACGCCGCGATGAACGCCGCCACGGACGCCCGCAACGCCGGGAAGCTCTCCGCCGAGCAGTACACGCGACTGACCGCCGCAGCCGATCAGCGGGCCGCCCGAGGCAGGCAGTTGGCAGGTGCTGCCGTATGAGCACCATGGCCCTCGACACGCTCGTCAACGCCCTCGAGATCCGCGCCGTGGGCAACAGCAGCCCGAGCCGGGCCCGCTCCTGGCTGACCCAGGTCCTCGAGGCCGCCGGCACTTCACAGGACACGATCGACACCGCCCTCCTGGCCGTCTCGGAGCTGGTGACGAACGCCGTGGTGCACACGGACTCGGCGCGGATCCTCGTCTCGGCCCAGGTGGTCGACGGCGGTGTCCGCCTGGTCGTGCACGACGACGACGCGCCGGCCGACTGGCAGGGGCCGAGCCGTGGGCTGGCCGAGCGGGGTCGCGGACTGCTCCTCATCCAGGCGCTCGCCGCCGAGTTCGACATCGACCGGCACACGGCCGGCACGACCGTGACTTGCCTGATTCCGATGGCTGCCTGATGGCCGCCACCACTACCGCCGTGCCTGCCCCTTCGGGGGCGGGCTCGGCCCCGGCCGGGCTGACCCCGGCTCAGACCCGGGCGTGGGAGCGCCTGCAGGCCGCGCGTGCCGCGATGGCCCAGGTCCCGCCGCTCGACCCCGAATTCCTCGCCGCAGAGCGCTCGTACGAGCGGCTCCGGCGGCTGAACGGAGACGAATCATGAGCATCACCGACGTGGCGCCGGTCATCGCGGCCGAGCGCATCTTCCCGACCTGCATCCACTGGTGTGGATGGCACTGGGCCGAGGACACGCCCGAGGAGCCCGGCTGCTGCTGGGCGCAGGACGTGCAGGTCGACGGCGTGGTCGAGGTCATGGCGACCTACGACGAGCACCGCACCCGCAACCACTACGAGTGGCCCAAGAACGATGAGGGCGGCAGCGACTACGCCGCCGAGCCCGTCGTCACTCAGGAGCCGCTCCCGCCGCTGCTGATCACCGCGTTCCGCGCGGACCTGCCCAGCTTCGACGAGGGCATCGAGTTCGCCTCGATCGAGGCCGCCGAGGCGACCGCGCACAGCATCTTGGCGATGGTCGCCCGGATCCGCGGCGACGAGCAGCTCGCCCAAGTCCACCTGACCGCCGGCATTACCGCCGCGACGGAGGCGGGTCGATGAACGGGCCCTACGAGACGAGCCGCGAGGCGTACGACGCCGCGCGGGTACTGCGGGAAGCCGTGGCCGCAGCCGACCCCGGCGGCTCGATGACCCAGAACGTGATCGCCGCGAGGTCGACGGCACGCACCCAGTACGTGCGTGGCGTCCTCGAGGTCTACGGCGTCCAGCTCGCCGCGTACGACAAGCGGATGGCCGAATGGCTCGCGGGCTGGGACGTCGAGACGATCCAGACCATCACGGCATGGATCGCACGGGCGTATGCCGCCGGCCAGGACGCGCTGCGCGAGGAGATCACTGACCTGAACGCCCGGATCGCCAAGCTCGAGGCCGAGGCCGCCGGTCACGTCCCGCCGCTGCCCGTCGACCTCGAGGCGTGCGGCCGGTGCGCCGTGCCGTTCGACCCGGCCGACACGGCGTTCGACGGCCGCGCCCGGTACGCCAAGACCCTGTTCTGTCGCGGCTGCGTGGACCAGTGCCACGAAGCCGACGCCGACCACCGCTGCATCATCTGCATGGGCGGTGCCCGATGACCGCGCTCAGTCAGCCGCTCGGGCCGTTCGACACGTACGCGCAAGCGACGGACGCCGCGGCCGTGCTCCACGTCGAGCTCGACCTGCTGCGCCTGTCCGGCCGCACCCCGAATCAGGTCCGGATGATGCAGCGTGGCGCCCGGCGCCGCTACATCACCAAGCACCTGCGGGCCGCGCACGTCGAGCTCGGCCAGTACGACAAGGCGATCGTCATGTGGGTCGCGTCGGTCGCGGACGAGTCCCCGGAAGTCCTCGTGACCATCCTCGGATGGGTCCTGCGATCCAAGGGAGTCAAGCGATGACCGCCGAGGAGCACCTGGCCGAGGCCGAGAAGCTGCTGCAGACGGCCCACGGCGCGGGAGGCAACCACGCCCGTGTGACCGCGCTCGCGGCCCTCTCGACCGCCCACGCCACCATCGCGCAGGCCAAGCGGAAGGAGACGAAGCGATGACCGAGCGCACTGCCGCCCAGAAGACCGCCCGCCGTGCCCGGCTCGTGACCGTGGGCCTGCTCGTCCCGGCCGCGATGGGGCTGGCGCTGTCCGCGTCGACCTCGTACCGGTTCGCGCAAGGGCGACTCGGGATCACCGACTTCGCCGAGCGCGTGACCCTGTGCGGCACAGCTGAGGCCGCCATCATCGCCCTGACTTTGCACAGCTGGGGCACTAAGTCGAAGGCCTCCGCGTGGCTGGCGTACATCCTGGTCGCGGTGCAGGCCGTGCCCGCGTTCAGCGTCTCGGGCGGGACCGGCGGCATCGTCCGGATCGTGCTCGGCCCGATCCTGCTCGCGGTCATGCTGCACAAGCTGCTCGGCCTCGAGATGAAGCTGTCCGGCGAGAAGTCCACGGGGCTGCTCGCGTCGGCGGGCCGTGAGATCCGGGAGCGGCTCACGGCCCGGCTCGGGATCGGCCGGCGCGGCGCGGACTCCGCTGCGATCGCCCGCAGTCGTGCCGCCGACAAAGCCGTGTGGCTCGCGACCCGCCGACGCTGGACCCGCCGCTCGCATGCCCGTCTCGGTGCGGCGCTCGACGCCGCCCAGCACGGCCTGGACGCGGCGGACGCGGCTGCGGCTGAGGCCTCGATCGTGGCGCGCATCGTGCGCCGCAACTCCGTGACCGACCTGCGTCGCCTCACCGCCCGGCACGTGTGGATGTCGTCGGCCGTGTCCGGCGTCGCGGTGATCGAACCGCAGGCCGGAGAGATCGCCGAGGCGGACACGGCCGAGGACACGCAGGGCCCTGCGGAGCCCGTCATCTCGGGCTGGACGGGGCCGCGTGTGTCCGGCCGGCGTCGCCCTCGCAGGGTGCCGCGGACTCTGCGCCCCGCCAGGACGGTAGCGGCGACGCAGACGGCGCCTGAGCGGCCGGAAGCGGTCCTCGAGCCCGTACGGGTGGACACGGTCGAGACGGAGTCCACGGTCCCGCCGCAGGGCGCGAAGCGTCGCCCGTCTGTCCGCCCCGCGGTGATCGCGCTCAAGGCGCAGAACCCGGACATGGCCACGGACACCATCGCCGAAATCCTCGGCGTCGCCGAGCGCACCGTCACCCGGCACCTGTCCGCGAAAGACGCCCAGATCCAGCACGCCAACGGCACCACCAATTAGGAGGAACCATGGCCGCCACCCCCAGCACCGAGCCCGGCACGGTCGTCATTCGCTACCGCAACCAGTCCGGTGCGCTCGTCACCGTCACCCGGCTCGAGCCGCAGGGCAGCCGCTTCGAGCGGTTCGGCGCCGAGTGCGCCGCCTGCCTCGACGCCATGAAGTGGCACCTGCGCCTGAGCGACACCCTCGACGACGGCCGCAACTGGGCGAGTGCCCACGCCGCCGAATGCCACGCGCTCCCGCAGCCCGAGACGCAGGACTGACCGCCTCACCGCCGCCGGCAGTCCCGCAGGGGCCTGTCGGTGCGCGGCGGGCGCTCAGCCCGGACCCTCACGCGAAGGAGATCACGAACATGGCCGGAACGCACTCGTACAGCTGCCCCAAGTGCGGGGTGACCAAGGGCGGCTACTACTTCCGCTGGACCGCCCAGGACGCCGCCGAAGTCCACCTGTGGAAGAAGCACCGGGTCGACGTGACGAAGAACCGCCGCTTTTCCAACTGACCGTCCGACGGGCCACGATCGCCGGCGGCCCTGAGCTCCTCCCCAGGACCGCCGGTCCGCGCGGCCAACCGGCCGAAACCCCAGTTCACGAAGGAGACGCACCGTGGCGAGGAAGTACGACGACAGCGACACGTCGGCCGAGGCGACGCGCGCGCGGTACGACCAGATGCTGGCACTGGCCCAGGACGGCAAGGACGTGCCCGCGGAGCTCTCCAGCCAGATCCAGCGTGGCGCCGACGCCGCGATGGACCGGGCGATCCGCAAGCACGGCAGGGACTGACGGATTCCATAAACCACAGGTAGACGGCCGACCGCCCGGTTCGTGGCGATGAGCGTAGGCGGCCGGCCTTACTCCCGAGAGAGGAGCAAAATCATCATGTCGCTGGACGAGACCGAAATCCAGCACGTCAACGGGCTCGCGCACAAGCGTGTCCGCCTCGATGACCCGACCACGGATCAGGGCACTGACCAGCCGGAACAGGCCGCGCCGGAACTTATCACTGGTGATAAGTCGCCGGAGCCCGAGGTTGGCACCAGTGCCAACCTGCCGGACCCGGAGCCGTTCCAGCCCCGGCGGCGCGTCACCGTCCGGTCCGTGGCCACGCACCCGCACACCAAGACCGCGGCCCGGCACGGCGCGTACGTCGTCGCCGGCGGCAAGGTCGTGGCCCGCAAGGCGTGGGACGCGCGCACCACGGCCCGCCACCAGCGGTACCAGCGCCTCGCCGAGTCCACCGGTGACCACGAGCTCGCCAAGCACTGGGAGCAGCGCGTCGAGCACCACCGCGAGGCCCGCCACAAGCGGCGCCTCGCCATGCTCCACGCCCCCGTCATCGCGGCGAAAGCCCTGGTCTACGGCGCGATCGGCCTCGTGTTCCTCGGGATCGTCCTGTCCGTCGCCGGGTCCCACGCCAGCCCCCTGATGCCGCTGGTCGACGTCGCGCACGCCGTCCAGGCCGTCATCACCCTCGCCCGCGAGGCGTGGGAGATCGGGCGCTGGTTCCTGCCGTTCCTGGTCGGCTACGGGTTGTGGTCCGCCGGGCGCAAGGGCGCCGAGATGCCGTCGTGGCTGGTCACCTCGACCGAGGGCGAGGACCTCGTCATCGACGAGCGCACCATCACCCTCGCGATCAAGGCGCTGCGGATCCAGGGCGTGACCGAGCACCTGAAGAAGGGCATTCCGCTGCAGTACCTGACCCCGGCCAGGGAGGACGGGCGCGGCACGTTCGCGGCGCTGCGCCTGCCCAGCGGCGTGTCGGCGGAGAAGGTGGCCAAGCGGCGCACCGACTTGGCCACGGGCCTGCACCGGGCGGCGAAGGAGGTGTTCCCGACAGTCGGGGCCGAGGCGGGGATCCTGAACCTGTGGATCGCGGACAAGGGACGGCTCGAGGAGGGCGCGGGCCCGTACCCGCTGCTGACCGAGGGGCGCACGGACTTCTTCAAGGGCTTCCCGCTCGGGCAGACGCTCCGCGGGAACCTGATCACCGCGCCGATGATGGGCTGCAACACGATTGTCGGAGGCATGCCGGGCCAGGGTAAGAGTTCGGCGGCGCGCGCCCTGATGGCCGGCGCGTCCCTGGACCCGTCCTGTGAGCTGCGGATCTGGGTGCCGGACGCGAACTTTGACTTCGAGCTGTTCAAGCGGCGCTGCTCGACGTACGTCATGGGCGCCGAGAGCGAGTACATCGAGGAGATCCTCGAGGGCTGCGAACTGTTGCACGAGGAGATTCAGGCGCGCGGCCGGCTCCTGACGGACATGGAGCAGCCCGAGGTCACCCGGAAGATCGCGGATGCGAACCGGCGGCTGCGGCCTCTGGTGACGCTGCTCGAAGAGGCGCACGTGGCCTTCCAGCACGCCAAGTACGGCAAGGCCATCTCGCAGCTGACCGTGGAGAACGTCAAGCTCGGCCGCAAGCGCGCCGTGCACCAGATCGTCTCGACGCAGGCCCCGACGAAGGACTCGATCCCGCGCGACGTCACCCGCAACTGCAGCAACGGCCTGGCCTTCGCGGTCGGCGACCACGTCGCGAACGACGCGCTGCTCGGGCAGGGGGCATATCGGGGCGGTCACCGGGCGACGGAGCTGCTGCCGGGCGTGGACCGGGGCGTGTGCCTCGCGAAGGGCCTGACCGGGGCTCGCAGCGAACTGACGCAGGTGCACTTCGTCAGCATCACGCGTGAGCTCGACGAGCTCACGCCGCTGATCGACCGGGCCGTGGACGCGGTGCGCGACTACGACGCGTCCGCGCTGGCCGCGCCCGTGCGCCAGGAGCAGCGCGACCTGCTCGCCGACCTGGGCGCGGTCCTCGCCGGCGATGTCGACCCGGTGCCGATCGCGGACGTCCCGCGCCGGCTGCGGGAGCTCGCGCCGAAGTGGTCGGCCTACCAGAACCTGGCGGGCACGGCGCTGGTGAAGCTGCTCGCCGAACTCGGGATCAAGGTCCCGAGTACCGGCAACCGCTACCCGCTCGACCCTGCCGCGGTGCGTCGCGCTCTCGATGAGAGGGACGCCGAGGACGACTGACCCGGGTTAGGTCGCTCGATTCCGAGTTAGATCCGTAACCTAACGATAGATCAAATAGTTAACAGCGCTGGTCAGGGCGAATGATCCGAGTTAGCCCACCGGCGCGGGTTAGGCCGGCCGTCCGCGAGGCCCCAGAAACGCGGTTTCGCGGATAGCCAGCCGACCTACCTAACCCCGACTCCCAGGAAGACGCGACATGACCGAGACCGAGATCACCACCGGCGCCGAGCGCGCCCAGACCGACACCGCCGAGCCGACCCTGACCATCAGCGAACTGCGTGCCCTGCTCCGCGACGCCACCGCCTACGCCGCCGCGCAGCGCCCCATCGTCCTGCACGCGCCCGCCGAGCCCGTCACGGCCACGCAGACCGCCCCGGCCGGGCACGCGGGCATCACCGTCGCCGTCCCGGCCGCCACGGCCATCCAGGACGCCCCGGAGCGCCGCTACTCGATCCACGAGCTCGTCGGCCACTGCGGCATGGCGGTCGCCGGCACCGGGTTCATCACGGCGATCCTGCTCGCCGTCGCGGGCTCCCCCGACATCACGACTGCGGCCGTCGCCGGCGTCGCCGGGCTCGCCGTCTCGTTCGGCGCGGCGGTCACCGGTACCAACGCCGACGACCGGGCGCAGGCCGCGAGCTGGGCCAAGCGGCAGGAGACGCACCAGTGAACCCGAACGAGCGCGTTCCCCTGACCTGCTGCTACCTGTTCGCCGCGCTGTCCTTCCTCGGCATCCTCGGCATCTTCATCACGGGCGCAGCGACGGCCGCGATCGTGCTGTTCGTCGCCGGGTTCGCCGGCGTCATCGCGTCCACGGCCGCATTGGTCCAGGCCGAGCAGCACGCCCAGTCACCAGCGCGCAGGACCGGCTAACCCTTCCTGGACGTCGCCCAGGTCACCGTTGACCTGACGAGGTCCGGCGCCGACGGCGAGCGCGGAGTCTCCACGCGAGCAGAGCGCCCCCTGCCGCGACGACCAGGACAACCCCGAGAACGACCAGCCAGAAGACCTCGAAAACGCCGCTCATGTAGCCCATGCCACTGCCCAGATAGGTCACTTCTCCGCCCCCTCCTGCCCGACATATTGACGGCCGGGCGCTCGGTCCGGGACTCGCGGCAGTCTCGATTGCACTCCGACCCCGCAACGCACGCGGCGCGTCGCAGACTCGGCCCGACCGACGAAACGGCGGATTCTGTCAGTGCATGGGCGTATCGTCGGAATTACTCACTTCAGCCCTGTGGCCAGATGCTGCAGAGCGCGGAACGGCCCCGGCGGATTCGACACCACCGGGGCTGTTCTGTGTCCAGCGCAGGTCATGAAGGGCCGGTCCGGGTGCGTGCTGCGGGCGGAGCCGAGATGGCCGCGGCCTGAGAGTTGGCGTTGCTCGGGGGACCGCTTGAGCAGCCAGCCGCGGCGGCGGTCGACACGACGGCGAGGACGGCAAAGCGTCCGACGTCAAGACAGCTTCCACTGCGCCGTGTCGTCGTCCATCCCGCTCAACGGCGTGAACTGCACCGTCGTCACCTTGTCGCCCTTCGGGACCTCGAACACGATCCAGCCGAGCGTCGAGTCGCCGGCCGCGAGGTTCGCCGTGTCGGCCATCATCGGGCCGGAGGAGATCGCGGAGACGATCGTGGACTGGAAAGTCTGGCCTTTCGCGTCCTTCACGACGACGCAGTTCGACGGGGAGTCGCTCCACGCCTTGCCGCCGACGTCTTTGATCTCGAACTGTGCGGCGTAGTACTGATCGCCCGAGTCCGGCGACTCGAACCCGCTCGTTGCGTGCGGGCTCGCGTCGACCTTCTTCAGGGTGACGGCGAGCTTGTCGCCGGCGACGTCGGTCACCTCGATCGTGTCGCCGAGCCCGGCAGCCTTCGATCCGGCGCCCGCGGCGGACTTGCCGGCGGCGGCCGGGGTGTTCGCGGCGGTCGTGTTCACGGTCGTGTTGTTCTTCGACCCGACGGCCGCCGCGACGACGATGAGGACGACCAGCGCGACGACGCCGAGGCAGCCGAACCCGGCGATCTTCGCGCCGCGCTTCTTCTTCGGCGGTGGCGCCTGCGGCGGGTAGGGCTGCCCGTAGTACGGCTGCTGGCCGCCCGCATACGGGTCCTGCCCGCCGTACTGCGGCACCGACGCACCGCCGCGGCTGCGCGTAGGCGCCTCGTACGGGCCGGGCTGCTCGTCGTACGGCTGGCTCGGGTCGCTGGGCCGCTGTTCCATGGTCCCCCCTCGGGATGGTGAATCTGGCGAGGGGGACCGTATCGGCGCGGCCAGGATTGCGTCAGGGGTTTGCGGATCCGTGACCGGGCCGTATGGCGAACGGAATGCGCGCGGGTCGCACGCGTAACGCGAGGCATCAGGCGACGCTGGCGTGACCTCCGACTTGCGCGCGGGCTGGCCGCCGCCGCCGTTGCCGGGCCGCTTCCCTCGACTGGCCGACGCAGGCTCGCGGCCGACCACGCAGCGCGGTTCCATGGGCACATGAGCGAGGAGCCGAACGTCGTCCTACGCGGTGGCCAGCTCGACGGCCTCCGCGTCACGGCGGACACCCGGAAGCCCATCACCCTCACGGCCGGCGAGCTGCTGTTCGTGTACCGCCCGCTCGGCGAGATGGACAGCGAGTACCCAGAGCTTGCCGTGTACGTGTACTCCCACACCGAGGACCGTTGAGCCACAGGCCGTAGCCCGGTCGGTGGCCACCCGCTCGCGCCCGGCTGGCAGTGGCCGTTGGATGGGGTCATGGACCCCCACGGCTTCGACGAACACCCCGATCCGAACGTAGTGCTGCGCGGCGGCCCACTCGACGGTATCCGCGTCCGGGTGCACACCCAGGCGCCCATCACCCTCGACGCTGGCGACCAGATATGCGTGTACAGGCCGCTCGGCGAGATGGACTCGGAGTACCCGAGCTTCAGCGTCTACGTCTTCGACCGCACCGAGGACCGCTGAGCGGAATCCGCGACGCGGCTCGGAGTCGCCCGCGCGGCCCACACGGGCTCGCGCACGGTTCACACGGGCGGTTCGATGGGCCTATGAGCGATAGGTCGGGTTACGCCGCGGTCGTGCCGAACGTGGTCCTGCGCGGCGGCCCGCTCGACGGCGAACAGCGGCACGTCGAAAGCCGGGCGCCGATCGGCATCGAGGTCGACGACCACCGGGCGGTCTACCGGCCCACGGCCGAACTCGACACCGAGTTCCCCACGCTCGCCGTCTGGGTGTACGACCACGCCGAGACGGCCTGAGCGGGCGACCCGCCGCGCGAGCTGACGCTCGGGCATAGTTCCGCCATGACTTCAGCGGAGTCCACACTCCTCGGCATCGTCATCGGCGCGGCGCTCGCGTGGCTGGGAAACGTGCTCTCCAGCCGCGCGCAATGGCGGCGCGAGGAGCAGCGCAGGCTGGCCGAACGGCGAACTGAGCTCTACCAGGACATGTTCGTAAGGACGCGCTACCTCGTGCGCGTCCAGAAGCTGCACGGTATCGAGCCTCACCCAGAGGCAACGCCGGAAGCGGTCGCCGAACTGGACCGGTGGAGCGCCCGCGTGAGCCTGTTCGCATCAACGAAGGTCTCGATGCTGTGGGATATCTGGTTCACGATCCACATGCAGGGCTGGGAGATCCACCGGACCAAGCTGGAGACTCTCGAGGATCGCCGGCGCTACGCCGCCCACGGAACTCGTCGTGAGCAGGCTCATGAGGCGATTGTCGATCAGATGCGCCGAGAGATCGGGTTCGGAACGCCGCGAGGTCGCATTCGTGGTGCGCTACCCCGACGTCAGAGCGTCGAGCGGTAGAACACCTTCGACCCGTTCTCGGCATACCCGAGCGACGCGTAGAACGCCCGCGCCTGCTCGTTCGGCGCGTCCGTCGTCCACTCCACCCGGCTGCACTCGTTGAAGCGCGCTATCCGGTGCAGCTCGTCCATGAACTGCCTGCCGAGCCCGGTCCGCCGGTACGCCTCGGCCACGTAGAGCTCTTTCAGGTACAGGCTCTTGGTGAATCCGGCCGCCGGCCACAGGAACGAGTACGACGCGAACCCGGCTGGCTTGTCCTCGTCCCACGCCATCAGCACATAGGCGGCCGGCGCCGTGCAGAACAAAGCCGCTTCGATCTGCGCGAGCTGGTCATCGAGCGGTTCCGTGGGTTCGCCTCCATAGAACCGCTCAAGCTCGTCCATCAGGCCGACGAGCGCCTCGGCGTCCCTGGGGCGAATGGGATCAAGGTTGATCAAGGCTGTTCCTCGTCGTCAGGGGTCATCAGTCGGTCGTCCAGTTCACCCGCGACCGGCAGCGCGCGCCGCCGGGACTCGGGCAGCCCGGCCAGCAGCTGCCGGCCGCGCAACGCGATGATCCCGGCCCGCTGGTGGTCGTTCAGGTCGTTCATGGCGTCCAGAGCGTACGCGAGGCCGTCCTCGGCGTCTCCGTCGCGGATCAGGCACGCGGCCCGGTCCAGGCGCGTAAAGGCCCGGTCCATGTAGTCCGCCGGGCCGCACAGGTCCAGGGCCCGCTGCTGCGCCGGCCACGCCTTCCGGGTGTCGCCGAGGTGCGTGTACGCGTTGCCCTGGTGGAAGCGGAGCTGTCCCTCGTCGTAGCCGAACGCGGAGTCGTTGACCGAGCCGGCGGGGAGCTGGCCGAGCCCGGTCTCCGCGCGGCCGATCGCGTGCTCGCACCCGGGTCTGTCCCCCCTGGCGGCGAGGATCCGCGCCTCGAGCGCCGCGGCGAGGACCGCGCCGACCCTGGGGACCGTGCCGGCCACGTGCTGGGCGCCGCGTGCCACGAGGAGCGCCTCGTCGAAGTCCTGGGCGTAGTAGTGGCCGTAGCACTCCTGCGCCAGGACCCAACTGATCGTCTCGGGGTCGCCGGTCTCCCGGGCGGTGGTGCGCGCCACCCTGGCCCAGGACCGGAACTCCGGGCGCCGGTCCAGCTTGATCAGGGTGAGGCAGACCAGTCCGCACATGTTCGCCGCGACCCGGGTCAGCGCGTACGTCGAGGAGAGCGGCCGGGGCCGGTCCATCAGCGCGTACACCTCGGCGAGGTCCGCGGTCAGGTCGGCGAGCAGCAGCGGCGCGGGCCGGTCCCGGGAGAGCAGCCCGTAGCGCACGACCGTCTGTTCGAGGTCGTCTATCGCGATGGACGAAAGGGCGCCGTCGCTGACCGAGGCGGCCAGGGCCCGGCGCAGCTGGTCGAGCCGGCCGACGGCGAGCGCGGACCCGACGGACGGGGCGCGGTCGGTGAACCCGAGCGAGGCGTACGGGCGGCCGGTGACGAGTTCCAGGGCGCGCCGGTAGACGGGGCGGGCCGAGTTCGACACCCCGGTCTCCCAGCGCTGAATGAGCCGCTTGTTCGCCTCGTTGGGCTCGCCGAGGCGCCTCCCGGCTTCGCGCAGCCGCTCCGCGAACTCGTCCTGAGACAGGTTCAGGGCGCGGCGCACCGCCCGCAGGGTCTGATTCGGTATCCGGTCGGCAGACACGGCCATAGAGCGACCGTAGGGCGCCACGGGGGCGCCAGGAAGGGTTTTGCGGCATGGCGCAGGGCTGTTTGACGCCGGAATGACGCCCTGGGCGCAGCCGCACCGACGCCGGAATGACCGGTTCGCTGGTCGTGGACATCAGCGACGGTGAAGGCGGGTCTGACGATGGACACGGTGAACGGGGCGATGCGCCCGGACGCGGCCGACTTCCATGTGGAGGTTGGCGAAACCACCTCGGGCACCGTGACGACGCTTCGGCTGATCGGCACGCTCAACGTGTATACCGAGCCCGCATTGGCTGCGCGGGTCCAGGAAGCGATGAAGGGCGGCGCGTGGTCCCTGGTCGTGAGCCTCGCCGAGGTGGACCACGTGGACGCCGAGGTGGGCGTCGGTGCCCTGCTGCGGGCCCTGCGACGGCTCCAGGCCGGCAACGGGACGCTGCTGCTCGCCGAGGTGCCCGAGCAGGTCCGCAAAGCCATCAAGGCGCGAGGGCTGGGCTTGGTGCTACCAGCGTTCCCGACCGAGGAGTCCGCTGTGGAATTCCTCGCTACCTGGCGCAGTGCGGCATGATTGCTGGCCCGCTGATCGCGTCGATCGAGGCGGTAGCGACCGCGGACACCGAGGACGTGGAGATCCGCGTGACCGCGTCGTGCAGACCCCTCGCGTCCAGGACGGTGCGCCGCCTCGTCCGCGTGCTCGCGGCGGACTGCCCTCGCCTGGACGACGTGCTACAGATCACCTCCGAGCTCATCGCCTGCGCGGTCCTGTACCCCGGGCCCACGGACATCATGGCGGTCTCGATCGTGCTCGGTACGCGCATGGCCCGGGTCACCATCGCGCAGGACATGGCGCCGCTCCAAGCGAAAACCGCCGTCCCCGGCTTCGGTCTCGCCATGGTCGTCGTCCATGAGCTCGCGGATACCTGCCATCACTACAACCGCGGCGAGTACGCGCAGATATTCGCGGAGGTGAAGTGGTGAAGTACCTCGCGAACAACGGGATCACCGGTGCCGTCATCCTCGACGAGGACGAGGCCCGCCAGGACTTCGACTCTGCGCCGCGTGTCGTAGGTGAGTTCGGCCAGGAGTTCACCACATTCCCCGTCGGCGAGTACGGGCACGTACTCATGTGCGCCGCGATCACGTACACGCCTGTCAAAGAGGCGCCGAGGCGGAAGCGGCGACGCGCCCCGTAGCTCGTAGCGCCCCGGCCGCGCCACCCGGCATCCATGCCGGGCACGGACGAGGATTAAACCCGATGCACCACCAACCCTCAGAAGGACCCTCATGCCGACCACCGACACCACGACAACCGACGCGCTCGCCCAGGTCGTGGCGCAGCGCTTCACCGACACGCCGCTGCGCGTCGGCACCCGCACCTCACCCATGGCCCTGTGGCAGGCCGGGCACGTCGCGGACCTGCTCGCCAAACGCGTCCCCGGCCTGCGCACCGAGCTTGTCGGGATCGAGACCACGGCCGACAACTGGCCCGGCGACCTCGCCGAACTCGGCGGGAAGGGCCTGTTCACCAAAGAGATCGACCGGGGGCTGATGGCCGGGCAGGTCGACGTCGCGGTGCACTGCATGAAGGACGTGCCCGGCGATGTGCCGCTGCCGCCCGGGACCGCGTTCGGGGCGTACCTGACCCGCGACGACGTGCACGACGTAGCCCTGTTCCCGGCAGCCTCGCCCATCCGGCGGCTCGAGGACCTGCCGCAGGGCGCGAAAGTCGCGACCTCCTCCGTGCGCCGGCGCGCCCAACTCCACCAGTACCGGCCGGACCTGCGGATCGAACGGATCCGCGGGAACGTCAACTCGAGGCTGCGGAAGCTGGACGAGGGGACGGACGGGTTCGAGGCGATGATCCTCGCGCGTGCGGGTCTCGGGCGGATCGGCGAGGCCGGTCAGCGCCCCTACCAGCTGCTGCCGATGGAGCACCAGGGCAAGAAGGTCGCGGTGCTGCCCGCCGTGGGCTCCGGCGTCATCGGGCTCCAGGCGCGCACCGCCGACGCCCCCGTCATGGCGCTGCTGGACGAACTCAGCGACCCGGACACGGCAGCGTGCGTGACGGCGGAACGGGTCATGCTGCACATGCTCCTCGGCCACTGCAACTCCCCGATCGCCGGACACTGCGTGCGCACCCCGGACGGCCGGGAGTTCCACCTGCGCGGCATGGTGTTCAACCGGGACGGATCGAGGTTCGTGCACGCCGCCGCCTGGCATAAGGACCCCGCCACGGCCGGGTCGCTGGTCGCCGCCGACCTGTTGCGCCAAGGCGCCAGAGACCTCATCAACGCGACAAAGAACTGACCGAGGCGGTAGGCGCGTTCCCCGTCACCGGGCATCTCGTGGTCGCGGACGAGGCTGGCCGCTGGCTGATCCTGCGCCGCACCCGCCCGCCCGAGCAGTGGATGCTGCCCGGCGGGCGGGTGCTGCCGGGCGAGTCGCCTGCCGCCGCCGCGATCCGCGAGACACGGGAGGAGACCGGGCTGCGCGTCGATGCCGGGGACCTGCTCGCGGTCGCTTTCGTCGCGCCCTCGTACCCCCGGCTCTCCGGCCGGCTCGCCTTCGTGTTCGCCGCCGCGCTCCCCGCGCCAGGGCACGAGATACGGCCCGATGGTGTCGAGGTCGACCGGTGGCAGTTCGCCGAGCCGGCGCGGGCCCTCGAGCTGCTGCATCCGCTGATGGCCGCGCGCCTCGCGACACCAGAGCGGCGGAGTGTCTACATCGAGCAGCGACCGCAAAGGGCTGATCATTAGCGGCCCACAGGCTCCCGGCCCTGCCGCCACTCCCTGCCGGCCGGGTCGGGCCTTCCCCGCTGGCACTGGTGTCGTGGCGGGACCCGCGGTTGATGCGGCGGGTCCTCCAAGGCCTGCGGCGGCTATCACCGCCGCGAGAGGCGACTCGCCGTCCCGGTCGTTGGTCCTCCGCGTTTACCGGCGCACTTGGATCATCAGATCCCGCTCCCCTCGGAAGCAGATGAGGTCGCCGTCGGACGTGCAGGTGGGCCGGATGAAACCATTGATCCGCACGTGCCCCAGGCCACCAGCGGACTCGTACACGGCGTAAGAGAGGTCATCGACCGGGAAGGAGTTGATACTGTTTTCCGGCAAGCGCGCCGGCCAGGCGCCCCCACCCTCCTGTACCACCTTGTAGAGCGACTGCTCAGAGGGCAGCCTGCCCACCCGGAATTCGACTCGCACAGTGGGCGGTAAGCCGACGCCGGGCATCTCGCCGGTCCCGTTGTCGTTCCCGACGATGTTGTCCCGGCCGGCGTTGAAGATGTCTCCGCCCGCGATCTGGCAGTACTCGCAGTTGATCGTGATGCCAGGGGTTTGTTCCGCAGCGTCTGCCGAGGCGATGGCGGGAATGCCGGCGAGCGCGGCAGTAGCGAGCAGCCCGATGAGGGCGGCACTCCTGACGGTACGGATCACGGCTCTTCCTTCCAGGTCAGGACAGGTTCGCCGTGAGCGTAGGAGCCGTGTTGCGGGCGGCGGCGGACCGTCACCCGCCCGCGTGGTGTCGCTGAGCCGAGCAGACCAACACCCGGTTTTGGGCTCCAAATGCGCGGAGACCAACCTGCCGACCAAGGAGGTGGCAGCCGTGCCCTGGATCGTTGCCGGGCTGGCGCTGCAGTTCGTCGGCGCAGTCGTGATGACCGTGGGGTTCCGCGCGACATGGATGCAATACCGCGGCGACAAGCGTTTGGTGAAGCCCTTCATCCTGGCAATCGAGACCACTCCGAAGCGCCTCGGCAGGTTTGTCGAGACGGAATTGCGGATGATCAAGAATTTTCGTCGCCGGGAGGCCCTTGAATCATTGGGCCGTCGGGGCGCCTCTTCGGCGTCGGCCACCGCGACGGATGAGGGCGAACTCGTTGCTGAACTGCAGCGTCGACTGACCGACCTGGAGTGGCAGGTTGCGGAACTGGACGAGGAGAATGCGAAAGAGCACGAGGCCATGAATGGCTTGATCTATATAAGCGTACAGTCGCTGGCGATTGGCGGACTGGCCACGCAGGCGGCGGGCTTGTTCCTGGTGACCGTCGGCGCGTTCGTCGCTGCCGTGCCTTCGCTCGAGGCCGGTTGGTAGGCGACGGCCACCCCGCCCATGATCACTGATCAAACAACATAATTGGTGTTATGTGGATTGATCGAAAGCTGGATTCTGGCGCTCCGCCGGGGTAAGGAGTGGCGGCGGATCACACCGATCCGACGCCGACCCGGTCACGGATTGCCCAAGCCCCCGCCGGACGCCCACGTGCGCCCGGTACGGTCACGCCCATGACTTCCCGCCGTGCTTCCGCGCCTGCCGCTGCCTTCGCCGCCGGCCTCGCCCTGGCGGGCTGCTCGTCCAGCTCCGCGACCTCGAACGCCGACACGCAGACGATCGTCGCGACGACCGCGCTACCGGCTACTGTGCATTCCCCCAGCCGCCCGGCCACAAGCGCCGCCGCAGTCAAGGCCGCTCCCAAGCCGTCCTCTCCCGCCGCTCCGACGGTGACGACGTCCGACAACCCGGCGTTCGACCTGACCGGATCCGGACCCGACTGCGTGATGACGTACGGGGTGACGCCGGACGGGCGAACGCTCACCGTCGTCACGGTCACGATCCCCGGCGAGATCATCACTCATGTCTCCGACCAGGCCGGGGACATCAACCGGCACGACACGCACATCACCCCGGGGCCGAACGCGTTCGTGTACGACTTCCCGCTGAGCCAGGCCACGGATATGGGTGCTATCTTCACGCCGGACGGGGGAGCGTCGCAGTCCTGCACGATCGAGCCCGCGAAGTAGGCGCGCTATGGCGCACCGGGCGGCGCGCTGCCCGACGCTGCCGCCTGCGCTGCCTCCTCCTCGGCCCAGCGAGCCTCGACGAGCTTGGATACATGGTCGAAGGAATCCTTGGCGTCCCGGTACACCTCGCCCGGCGCGGGCAGTCGTTCCTCTCGCTGAAACGCGGTCAGAGTCAAGACGCCGTGCTCGGCTATCGCGTGTAGTACGAACCAGGGGGCACCGTACGCAGAGTAGGTGTAGAACAGCAACTCCCAGTCCTCCAGAAGGTTAAAGACCTCCAGGAGTGCGAGGCGCACCCGCTCGTCGCGCAGTGTTCGAGCGGCCATGGCGGACGGCCCGACGATGTCCCATAGCTTCCCTGACCACAGTTCCTTCTCCCGCTCGTCCTTCCATGCGGCCTCTATATCGCCCTGATGACGCGTATCGGCCGACGGTCTCGGTATGGCCCGGACGTGCCGGAGGATGTCCGCGAACGACGCGGTGAGCGCCGCTATGGCGGCGTCCTGGTTGGCGTCGACCCGGGCCTGCCGGGCTGCGGCCAGCTCCTTCTTTTGTGCCGTGTCGGTGCCGCGGTAAGTGGCGTAGGCGCCGACGAGGGTGCCGACGATGGTGCTGCCCAAGGGGATGGCGACGGAGGTCCAGTCCATGGCGCCATTGTTCCGGGCGGGCCCCGACTGAGCGCCCGCTGCCTATTCCAGCAGGCCACGGGTCTAAGGGGTCCCGACACGCGGCCGTCGCCGGACTTCGGTCGAGGCGACGGGCGCGCTGCAGCGTCGGCATGGCGGACTTACGACCCGAACGCCGCGGCCATGACGTTGAATACCGGGCTGGTGCCAGAGATCGTCCACCGGAGCCGGTACTGGCCGATGGCGTTCGGGGTTGCCTGCAGCAGGTTTCCGGCGGCGGACTGCGCGCCGGCCGCGGTCTGCGGGTTGAGCGAGACGACGGGCCACCAGTTGCCGGAGGCGTCGGAGACGTCGAGGAAGACCTGCAGCGTCGGGGTGCCGGTGCCGGAGACGCCGGTCACGACGCAGGCCGCGGCGACCTGGCCGCCCGGGACGGCGGCGGTCGGCAGGGAGAACGTGGGCGAGGTGCCGGAGGCCGAGAGGCCGGCCCAGATGCCTGCGGACGGGCTCAGCGAGTTCACGATGCGACTCCGTCTCAGGCGTCGAAGAGGGTCCGGCCGCCGCGGGCGCGGTGGGCGTCGGCCCAGCCGGGCGAGCGCAGGCCGAAGGACTCGGTCATCCGGTCGGCCAGGCGCCGGCCGAGCTGCTCGGTGCTCAGGCCCCGGAGTTGCGCGGCTTCGGTGACAGCGGCCTGCTCGGCGGCCTGGATGCGCCGGCGGGCGTCGGCCTCGACGATCGCCCTGGCGCGGGCGACGGACGTCTCGGCGAGATCCGCTTCCGTGATCGGCGCGTTGGCGGAGCGGGCCTCGGTGATCTGGCGCAGCAGCGCCTGGAACTGGGTCTCGGACATCGGGGCGGCGGCGGGCATGGGTTCCTCCCAGGACTCGAAGATGGGGGTGCGTCCGGAGCCGCGGGCGGCCGTGGACTCGAACGGCGGCCGGGATGACGGCGCGATGACCGCTCCGGTGACTCCGGGCGACGCCGTGAAGTCGATCTTCTCGACCTCCATGTCGTCCGCGGTGCTCGCGGGCTTGCCGTCCACCACGGTGGTGCGCGGCTCGCCGAGGAAGCTGCCGGCGATGGAGACCGAGCGCAGCCCGGGCGGGCCCCCGTCGGCCGGGTGCACGAGGGCCGCGATGTCGCGGGCCGGCGCGGTGTCGTAGAACCGGGCTTCGAAGTGGGCGCGGCCGGCTTCGTCCTGGTGGACACGGGTGACCCTCGCGACGATCTTGCCGCTGTCGTCGGCCGCGTCATGCGAGGTCCTCATGACGATCGGCAGGCCGTCGGGGTCGGCGATGCGCGCCTGCATCCGAGAGACCGCCTTGCCTATCAGTTCCTTGCTGTAATGCCGGTTGTTTCGACTGACGCCGGGGGTCAGGAACACCCCGTGCAGCGGGGGCAG
This sequence comes from Actinospica durhamensis, assembly GCF_018139695.1. GTDB lineage: Bacteria > Actinomycetota > Actinomycetes > Streptomycetales > Catenulisporaceae > Actinospica > Actinospica durhamensis. The sequence continues at coordinate 56,746 of NZ_JAGSOG010000011.1, forward strand.
TGCCACGGTCTTGGTCCTTCCAGGCGGTCCGGAATCGAGTGAACAAGGGGGGCATGCGCCGCCGCTGGCCGCGTCCTCACGGGGAAAGGGGGAAAGTCCGCTCCTCGGCCATCGGTCCCGACGCCGCTCCTGGGGTTCATCGCCCTGACGGCGGCGGGTGGCGTTGACGGCGGCGGCATGCCCGTGCGCGGTCAGGACATGGGCAGGCCTTGACCGTGGTAGAGGGCGTAGAGGGTCTGGGAGGCCTCGACGTACGCGCTCACGAAGTTCGGGCCGGAGATGCGCGCCCCGGGCGCGGCCTCTCCGAGGTCGACCCGTGCCTGATACACGTCGGAGCGGGCCTGACGCACCTGCCCCTCGATCTGGTACGCCTTGCGGATCGTCTCCCTGACCGCTCCGACGCCCGCGATGAGCTCTGCTTTCGCGGCGCTCAGCTCGTCCATCAGGGCCCGCTCGCGCTCGGCGGCGGCGTTGAGGTTCCCGGTCGCGGCCTGCTTGCGCAGCTCGGCGGCTTCGGCGACTTCGCGTTCGGCGCGCCGGCGGGCGAGGTCGTCGATGGTGATCTCGATGGCCCGCTGATCCGCCGCGGCGTGCGCGAACGTGAGCTCGGCTTCCGGGATCTCGCGCTTGAGCTGGGCGGCGGTGTCGAAGTCCTGGACCTCGATCGCCGTGCGCAGGCGCGCCTCGATGCCGTCGAGAGCGGCCCGGGCCGTGCCGGTGGCCTGCCGGGCAGCGCTAAGCCGCTGCTCGGGGCTCTCCGGCGGCGTCTCGGTCGTTCTGGTCATGGGCCGCTGTCCTCCGTCGTCTCGTCGCGTAGTCGGCGACGGACTCGGGATTGATCTGCCAGACCTTGTGCGGCCCGTAGGTCGCCGCGAGCCTGCCCGTGGCGCACAGGTCCCTGACACGCTGCCCGGTGACTCCGAGCTGCTGGGCGGCCTGTTGCGCCGTCATTGTCGCCGTCTCGGATGATCCGCTCGGTTGCGCGGGAGCAAGGAATACCGGAGTGGTCGAGGGTTGCGACTGCGCAAGTCTGGCGATCTCGCGGTGTTTGGCGGCCTGCTGGTCCCGGGCGGCCGAGGCGAGGACGTCGCGGAGCTCCACGAGGCGCGCAGAGGCCTCGTACTGGCGCGCTGCGGCGGGCGGGACCCTCCCGGCCTGAATGTCCGTCAGGAGCGCCGCCGCGCCCGCCAGGAGCCCACAGTCCGGGCCGTACACGGTGACGCCGAAGCCGTCCGGCAGCACGGTCGGGGCGTATCGCTGTGCCACGGCCTACTCCGTAGCCTCGATCGCGCGCCGGGAGATCTGGACGAGCAGCTGCTGTGCGCCGTCGGCGAGCGTCAGCTCGAGCAGCGCGCCGACCATCGCGGCGAGCAGCTGCGCGGCGATCGCCGTGTCCACGCCCTGGATCAGGATCTGCGGCTCGATGTCGAGGTCGTTCACGTTCCGGTTGACCAGTGCGACGCTGGCCAGCACGGCGTCGCGGACGACGGCGCGGGCGTTCGCCTCGGCCGGGTCAGTCATCGTCCTCGTCCATGTCCGACTCGTCCTCGCGCGCCGCGATGGCCTGGGTGTCGCACCACGCCTCGAACCGCGTGAACTCCGCGTCGCCGATCTTCAGTTCCCTCTCCAGGTCGCGCGTGTACTGCGTCAGGGACTCCATCGTGAAGTGCTGCCGCGTCGGCGCATCGAGCCCGAGCAGCCGCGCCCGCCGCGTCGCGATCTTCAACAGGGTGTCCAGGGCCCGCGCCTTGACCGCCGGGTCCTCGAGCGCCTCTCCCGTCTCCGGGTCCTTCACGATCCGACCGGACTGCGTCACCAGCGGATGCGGGTTCACCAGCATCTCGAGCGCGGTCGCGGTCATGTAGTCGAGCTGCCGGTTCTGCAGCTCGCGGTACTCCCCGACGGACGCGGCCGGCACCGCGGCCAACGCCCTGCTGATCGCCTTGAGCGCGGACGCCGCGTGCCGGTATCCGAGTTCTGCCGCGATCTGGTCGAGGCTCATGCCCTGCGTGCGCAGCTGGACCGCGCGGGCGTCCTTGTGGGCGTCGGCGGTGGTGCGCAGCCACCGACCGTGCCCGTCGCGGGGCCGGGCGTTGCCCGGGTCGGTGTTTGCCCCGGTACCGGGCTGCTCGTGCTCGTGCTCGTTCATGGTTCCTCTGCTCTGTGGGGCTGGGTCTGCTGGTTCAGCGCCGGCGGCGCTTCGGGGCGTACCGGGGCTTGCGGGCGGCCGGCGGGGCGAGGACGGGCACGGGGACACCGGAGACTTCGTGCCACAAGTCCATTCCGGACAGGACCGCTTGGATGGCCTCGCCGACGCGCTGCGTGTCGCCGCTCCCGTAGGCCTTCGTCACGGCCGTGAGGAACGCGACGGCCGCAGCCAAGGGGGCATGGGTGCGGGAAGCGCACGGCCGGCACAGCGGCTCACCGTCGGGCGTCTCGAGCTCGAACAGCGGCCTCGTCGCGGCCGGCAGCATGCCGCCGCAGGTCGCGCACGGCTGGGCGTCGCGCTCCCCGTACGTCAGGTCGAGCGCGGTCGCGGCCTGCGCTACGGCGGGCTCGGCGATGGCGGATGCCAGCATCGATCTCCTCTTTCGTTTGGGGCTGGTTTGATCCGGCGGGCGGGCCGGGGTCGCGCTTGGTGTGGCGGCTGGCGTCCAGCTCTCCATGTCTTCAGTGAACGGCGGTGGTTTCTGTGGCCGTGTTGCGGGCCGCGAGCAGGTGCGCGTGGCAGCGGAGCCCGGCCCCGTACCGGTCGTCGGGCAGTGTGTCGAGCCACTGGTCGAGTGCGGGGCGGTCGAGGTCGTGGGCTTCGTTGAGGAGTCGGGCGTTGATGCCGTACTGGGCGGCGTCGGCGATGTCGGGGGCGAGCACGGGTTCTCCTTCGTGGTCTCCTGGCGGGCTGCCGCGCCGGCCGGAGTCGGCGCGGCAGCGGGTGGCTCAGAGCGTCTTGAGCAGTTCGTCGATTTCGGCCTGCATACGCTCGTCGACTTCGGGCGCCTGGTCCTCAACGGCACGCATGACCTCGATCTCGGCGATGACTGCGGCGTTCTGGTACGTCTCGTCGGCGCATTCGTCGAGGTCGAACGTGCTGGCCGCGCTGGAGTCGAACGCGATGCGCCAAGCGGATTCGGCCGGCAGGGGAAGGGTGCCGGTGACCTCGTCGAGCGGGAAAGAGGCGAGGTCGCGCAGCACCTGCTGCAGGTCGGGGTCTTCGTCGGTGTATGCGGTCTGGTAGGCGATGGCCGCGAGCATGGCGATCAGGTGCCGGACGGGGATGTCGATGGTGGGGATGTTCTCGGGCGCGCACTTGATCGGGTCGTGGTCGTGCATCTGGCTGCAGGCGGTGTCGAAGTCGGCGAGCGGGGGCTCGGGCAGGTCGTTCATCGTGCGCTCCTTCGTGTTGGGTTGGTCAGCCGCCGATGAACAGCTGGGGAAGCTGGGCGAGGGCCGCCCTCACGTCGCGGTGGCGCGCCCGGCGTTCGGCTTCGGCGCGGATCGCGGCGTCGTACTCGGCTCGGATCTCGGGCCAGGTCAGGCCCCAGCCGTCGACTTCGGCATCGAGAGCGGCGACGGCCTCGTTGCGCTTGTCCAGCGTCTCGATCCATGTCTCGAAGTCGCTGTTTCGCCTAGTCATAAGCAGTTCGAGGAGCGCGTTCTCCTCTGCTCGAAGCGCCCGGCCGAGTTCGACTGCTGCCGGCGGCGCCAGGATGCCGACCTCGAAGTCGCCTTCCGGGCAGCGGGTGAGCGCGACCTCTACGTTGGCAGCGATAGCAGTGCTGACGGCCGAGGCGAGGTCGGGGTGCTTGGCGCGCCAGTCATCGATACGCCCGTAGCGCATGTCCCAGTCGGTGAGGGGTTTCAGGATCCGCTCGAGGTCCTTCGGGCCGCGTCGATCAAGGCCAGCAGCCTTGTAGGCCGCGTCGGAGACGCTGGCCCACGCGGGAACCTTCGTTTCATGGTTGACGCCACCTCGGAGCATGCGGCTGGTCAACTCGTGCTCCTGCCTGGATCCGAGGAGGACGGCCCAGTCGGCGCGGCCGTGGCAGGCCTCTCGGATCCACGCCGTCACGAGCCTGTTCGCCGGCTCCCCGACGTAGTCGCGGAGTTCGTGGTTCCAGACGAAGTCCGGCTTGACGTCCACGCGGGACCGGCGAAGTTCGGTCCCGGACTGCCACACGATGTGCCAATGCTCGAGCGTGTGGCCCTCGCACTTATCCGGATGCCAGGTGACGTGCCCCCACGGGACGCCGTTGAGCGTGCCGTCCTCGGCGATCAGCGGTTCCTCGATGAGCTGCTTGAAGATGCCCTGGGTGACCTGCCGGGCGCCGATCGTGAGGGTCTTCACCTCGATTGTTGCCGTGTTGATCGAGGCGTTGTGCACGGTGAGCTGTTTCGTGGTCATGGCTTCCTGCCGCGAGGGTCTAGTTCGGGAAAGTGGGAATTTCGGGAAGTCTGGGAATCGTGCACGTCAGAGCACATGCGGCGAGCCGTGCGGCCTGACTGGATCGGGAATCGGGAGGCCTGAAAATGGGAACCTCACCGTGACGGCGGCCGTGCCGGTTCCCGTTTTCTAGGGCCGAGTTCCCACTCGGTTCCCGTTTCGCTCGGCGGTGGTTGGCGGTCTGACCTGCGGGACTTCCCGAAGTTCCCGGAATTCCCACTTCTGCGGGAGTGGGGGCACTCCGGGCCTCGGCGGTCACTGCTCACCGCCTTCTTTGAAGGCCTTGTAGGTCAGGTGGAGTGCGTTCTCGCTCTTGCCGCACACCGCGATCTTGTGGGTGTAGCGGTTCTCCTGGTCCTTTGCGGCGAGCAGCTTGCGGAGGTCGATCTCCTTGTGGAGAGCTGTCTTCGTCTTGCTGAACGGCGCGCCCGAGTTCTCCGCGAACTGACGAACCACGGCGTAGGCGACGGCTGGCAGCAGGTACACGTCGCCGCCTTCGGCCGGGTCGACCCAGCCGATCAGCTGGGCGCCGTTGGCGGTCTGGAACTCGTTGTTGCTCGGGTTGACCGCCCAGCCCCAGTGCTCCGGGTTCGTGGGCGTCCGGCCGGTCATACGGTCGGCGACGTACACCTTCCGGGCGGCGAGTAGCGCGTTGAGGGTGCCCAGGTAGATGCGGACCGGGTCGGAGTCCCGCTGGAACCGGGCCTGCTCGGCTCCGACGTCGGTAAGGGCCTTCCACGCGCGGTTCCAGTACTCGTCGCGTTCCGTCTCGGTAATGGCGCCGACCTCGAGGGCGAACTGCAGGAACTTCTCCCAGCCGAGGGCGAGGGAGGCGATGTTCAATGCGAACCGGGCGTGCTGGTCCTCGGCCCATGCGTGGTCGCGCAGTTCGGCTTGCCGGACGGCGAGCTGCTCAGCGAGGTCGCCGGCGTCCATCTGCCGGGCGAGCCATTGCACGTACCCGGACATAGCCGCGGCGTAGGTTCCGGCGACGGCCTTCTGCTGCACCTGCGTGAGCGCGAACCGGTCGATCATGCCCGGGTTGATCTCGTCGACCAGCATGCGGGCGCGCAGCGACGGGTTCGACGGCGGCACGTCTTCGGCCGAGGTGAGCAGCTGGGCGCGCGGCGGCTTCTCCGGGCGCATCGTGCCGTCAGGGCGGAGCCGTCCGCGTCCGGCGCCGTTCGCCGAGCCGCGGAACACGCGGTCGATCGTGGCCGCGCGCCGCTGTTCATCAGCCTTCGAGTGATCCGGTGCCCGGTCGTCGATGGTGAACAGCACGTTCGCGCAGACGTACGCCTGCATCTCGAGGGCGTTCGCCGTCGACTCCCAGTTGCCCGGCAGGCCGTGGGCGTCCATGTCCGCGCCGAAGTGCTGCTGCATCACGGCCGTGACCGCCGTCTTGAACGTCCCGGTGCGGCCGTAGAGCCAGACGCCGGAGTCGGGCGGCAGCGGCAGCGGCGCGCGGTAGACGCTGGCCTGCAACGGCGCCATCACGGCGTCGTTCGTGAGCTGCATCAGCTCGACGCTGGCGCGTACCTGTTCCCGGAGAATGGGAAGTTCGGGAACTCCGGGAAGAGAGATGCGCGAGAGAGCCGGCCCGAGGTCGACGGAGATGCTCACGTCCAGTCCGTCGGCACCGAGGGCGCCGGACCCGCTCAGAAATCCCCACCCGGAATCGAACCGACGCCACCCCGTGTGCCCGTACACGGTGCGCCGCACCGCGGACCGCGAACGGGTCTGCACGGCGGCGCGCAGGTGGTCGCTGAGGGCCTGCCCCGGCATGACGAGCGCGGAGACGCCGATGGCCTTGGTAGCCCACTGCTGCGGGCGCCCCAGCTGGTCGGGCTGAATCTGCACCTCGCCGTGTCGCCCGTCCCGCCCAGTGACGCTCAGCTTCCACATCAAGGAGCGTTCGGCGCCGTCGTCGAGGGTGACTTCCTCGAGGATCTCGGCGTGGAACGTGCCGAGCATGACGGTTTCGACCCCGGCCGGAGTCTCCTTGTTCCAGTACAGGCAGCCGTTCTCGACCTTGTACATGGGAGATTTCTGCTCGTCTTCGGCAACGTCCCCAGCAAGCCCGAACCGGGCGTCCATGCGCCGCTGCAGTTCCGCGTCCCACGCGCCGTCAGCGCTGCGGCGCTCCTTCTCAGCGGTGATGGCGTTCGCAAGAGCGTCTTGCGTGGCCTTCTCGAATGCGCTGCGGCGAGCCTCGGCGACGCCGAACAGGTAGTCGAGGGCCTGCTGCTGGCCGGAATCGAGGATCTCGGTCGGGAACCAGGCGCCGCGCGCTTCGCTGACCATGACGGCGAGAGAGAGCCACCGCTCGGGCATCGGCTTGCCGAAGGCGGGCGGCCGGAGGCACTTGTTGAACTGAGTGCGCCACGCCTCGATCCGCTTCACCAGCGGCACGTCATAGGCTTCCCGCGCTGCTCCGAGCGCGACTTTCACAGCCTTCAGGACGGCCGGCCGCAGGACAGGGCCGGCCTGTTCGACCTTCTCCACCGTCTCCAACGCCCAGCGGCGCGCCTCGTGGTCAGCGGGAACCCGCATCTCCGGCGGACACTGGGTACGCACGAACTGTTCGGCGTCAGCGATCCACTCGGCGCACTTCTCCGGCGAGTCGTCCACGCCGATCCGCATGTCACGCACGATCTTCTCGGCGTCAGCCATAGCTTCGTCGCTTGCCACCTCAGGCCCTTCCATGGCTGGTGCGGAACGCCGAGTCGATCGACACAGACGCTTCGGAGTGATCGAGGCCGATCCGTTCGGCCGCAGTGAGAAGCAGTTCGCGGGCCTCGTTGTCACTGAGGCCGCCCTCCGCAACGGCCTCAGCCATTCGGCAGGCGGACCAGAACAGGACGGCGTTACGGCTGCCCGGCTTGGCGTCCAGGACGGTCGCCACGAGCCCCGTGATGCGCTTCGAGGAGATCGCCGTGCCACGCACGAAGGAATCCGTCCGCGGCTTGTCCCGCACCGCGAGCAGGTCGAGGAGCTTGCTCGGGATGGGCGCGAGCGGCGTGTCCGGGGCGCAGTCGAGCAGGTAGGTGCCCTTCGGCCCGCGGCTGCCAGGGCCGACAAGTCCGCCACCGAGGCTGCGGACGTCGACGCCGGGCGCGCTGATGGTGCCGACCTTCCCGACGCTGTTGCTGACGTGCACGCCGGGCGGCAGGCTCAGCCAGATGTGCCACCCGCTCGGGGTCTTCACCCGGATCGTCTCCGGCAGCTCGAACCCGATCGTCTCGGCAATCTCGGTGATCCGGGCGCACCCGTCGAGACCGTTCTTCCGGTCGAGGTCAAGGCCGAGAACGCGGTGCGGATCCCGCCCGCAGGCCACCGCGTAGCCGTTCGGGTTGCGGCTGAGGGCGTGCATCTCGAGGATGCGGTCCTCGTCGATGGACGCGTCCCAGACCCCGTGGCCGAGTTGCCCGCACTCGCCGCGGCACTGCTTGCGCTGCGGGTTGTTCTTGGGGTGCGGCGAGCCGATCGCCGGATACTTCCTGTCCGCCGTGATGCTCATGAACGCGACCGGGAAACCGCGCGACGCAGTACTCAGTGCTGCGGTCAGGGCACTCATACGACACGCCCCAGCGCGGCCGTGGCCGTGTCGAGCCGCTCGCGCAGCCCCTGCTCGTAGCCCTCGAGCCACCCGGCCAGGTACGCGTCCTGGTATGCCTTGTCTCGCTCGGCGGTCAGGCCGGCGATCAGACGCTCCACCTTGCGCGGGATTCGCCGGCGCAGGGACGGCCTCATCAGGCCACCTCCATACCGACGATCAGCCGGATCCGCTGGCCGCACGCGCAGACGCGTTCGCCGTCCTGGCGGAACTGTCGCCGGTTCTGGCACTGCGGGCAGCGGCCGATGTACGTCGACCACGGGAGGTTCCGGGTCGAGACCGTGTCGATCCGGGTCGCCAGGACCGGGATCGGCTGCTGCCGATCCGTCCTAGGTGAAGCAGTGGCGGTGGTGCGGTTCATCAGGGATAATCCCTCTCAGAGCGTGGACGCCTCCTCGTCCTGGCGAGGGTCGGAGGCGAAGATCTTGATTTGTCGGAGCCGGGCCAGTCGGTGGGCCCGGTTTCTGGCTTTCCGGGCTCAAGCGGCGTCGGCGGTGGGCTGCTTCGCTGCCTTCGCCCTGATGGCCTTGACCCTCAATCGCGCCATGTGCGCCTTCATGGCGAGCTCGGCCCGCCGTTCTCGCTCGTCCTGGCTGAGCACGCCGTCCGGGTCGACCTCCTGCTCGAACTTCGCCCGGAATCCGCGCCGGGCAGGCTCAAGGCGTGCCACCGGGTCGGCGACCTGGGAATGCAGGGTGTACGCGGCAAGCCGAGCCAACTCGGTGCGCTCGGCTGCGGTGGTCTTCGTGGCCATGGGGATCACCGTGCACCCAAGGTTTGGTCACACGTCCGCCACGGCGAACCGGTGACCAAAACTCGCGGCGTGCGGATTTACCGCCTGCGCGTTTTCCCTGGGGACAGCGGGATTCCGCAAGTCTTGAAGTCGCGTTGCAGCGTCGAGAGCGACGGCGCTTCCGCCGTGCGCGGGTTGCCTTCGCAGTCTTCGATCCCAGCGAGGAGCCGAGTAAGTACATTGCTGACCGCGCCGCCGGGCGTACCGACGGTCGAGCCCCACGTCTTGCGCACGTCGGCCGGCGTGAACCGGTGCCGACCCCAGGACGAGCGCACGCCGTAGGCCGTCTTGAGTGCCTCGTGCCGCAGGCCCTGCAGCCGCGTCGCCCAGTTCGGGGCCATGGTGTACACCTTCGGATCCGGCTTGCGCGGCGTCGGGAACGTCCTCCGGCCAGTGTCGCGTTCGACCCTGCGCCTCTGCAGTGCCATCGCGGTGCCGTCGGAGTCGGCATGCCGGATCTCGCGGATCGTCACCTGGTGGTCCGCCGCGTTGAACGCCATCGGCGCGTAGACGTTGAGGATCTCGCCGACGAGGTACTCGGGGTCCGCGTCGAGGTCGATCGGCAGGGAGATCAGTTCCGCGAGGGCGAACAGGTCGTTGCGGAACCGGCGGTCGCCGGCGCTGGCGCTGTACGTCGCGTCGATGGGGACTCCGGCGCTGCGGAGCACGTTCGCAATGATGGCGAGCAGGGACGACCAGGCGTGCGCGAGATTCAGCGCCGCATACCGCTCAGCCTCGGTGAGCGGCCAGCCGCGCTCCGGGTCGCGCAGCACGTCCGGGTCGACGGCGCCGTCCGGGTGCTCGCCGAAACACTTGAGAGCGGACTGGGTGAACGCGTGGATGGCGCCCTGCGCGTGCTCCCCGACGGTGAACCGGTCGATGGGCGGCGTGTCGAGGATGCCGACGGCGTGCCACCTGTAATACAGGACGATCGGCTTGGTCGCGCTATGGCCGATCCAGTCGACGGCGAGTTTGCGGCCCTCGTTCTCGGCGGCGAGGTAGAGGCCGCGAAGCTCTCCGTCCTCGGCGCGGGCGCTGACAGGGGCGGCGGCGTTCGGCATACTGGTGGGCGAGGTTCCGGCGCTCAGTTGGTCCTCGCTGCGGTCCTCGGTGGTGACACACCGGGGGCCGTTTTCGTTGTGCAGTTCGTGCGTCATGCGGCGCTCCGCTCCTGCTCAGCGAGCCAGCGCTCCACTTCGCGGACCCGGTAGAGCACCTTCCGGCCGACGCGGATGCCGCGCGGACCCACCCCCCTCGATCTCCAGTTGTACAGCGTCTGGACCGGGGTGTCGGCGAGGTAGGCGGAAAGCTGCTTGATGGTCATCAGCTGATCGGATTCATTCACGAACGTCTCCGTAACGGCCTCGATTGTAGTTGTTACCGGACATCGACAAGCTACGGCAGACGTTGCGATGTAGTCAACACGGACGGTAGTGTCGCTGTTATGCCTGCAATCGCCACCGGCCCGATGAACGAAGCCGTCCGGGTCAACCTCAGACGCATCCGGGAAGAGCAGGGTGTCTCGCTGCGGGATCTGTCCAAGCGCCTGGAGGAGCTCGGCCACTCGCTTCTGTCATCCGGCATCGGACGGATCGAGCAAGGGCTACGCCGAGTCGATGTTGACGACCTGATCGCTATCTCGCTTGCGCTCTCGATCAGTCCACTTCAGCTGCTGCTGCCGCCCGAGTCTCGACCTGACTCGAGGATGGCGCTCACCACGCGCACGGAGACGACAACCCAGGGCGCGTGGGGTTGGGTGCTGGGACGTCCCGTTCCCCTGATCTCAGGTCTCGGCCCTTGGGCCTTCGAACACATCGAGCTCCCCCGCGACGTGATAACCGAGGCTGAGAAGTCCCTGGAGAAATTGTGGGACGTCATCGAGCGCGTCAAGTCCATGTCACGCTACATCGGCAGGAACGCCCAGATGTACGAGGCGGCCCTTGAGCGGCAAGTGCAAGCGGTCGAGTCGTTCGTCGCAGCTGAGGCTGACGTCCAGCAGCGCCGAGACCTATTCGGCTTCCCGTCGGGCGTGAGCAGTGACGACTCGGGAAGGCACGCCATTCAGCGCGCGGTCGACCAGGCGCGAGAACTGCTGCAGGAGGCAAGGCCGCTCCTCGTCGAACTGCATGCGATGGCCGAGCTGAGTCACCGGGAGGACGACGATGGCCAAAGCTAAAGTCGTAGATCGCTGGCACATGAGCCGACCGAAGCCGGACCATGCCGAGTGCAAGGAGCACAAGAGCAAGACCGAGCGCCTCGTGCCGACGAAGGACCACGGCAGCGGGATGCGGTGGCAGGTTCGCTGGCGCGACATGGCCGGCAAGCAGGTCAAGGAGAACTTCGCGAAGAAGACCGACGCGGACAAGCGGGCCAACGACGTCGAGAGCGACCTGCGCCGCGGCCGCTACGTCGACCCGAAGCTCGGCCGGCAGTCCTTCGCCGCAGCGGCCCAGCAGTGGGCGAAGAACGCCCCGCATAGGCCGTCCACGGCCGCCCGCGTCGAGCGGGCGATGAGGATTCACATCCTGCCGATCCTCGGCCACCTGCCCATCGCCGGAATTCAGCGCAGCGACATCCAGGGTTGGGTGAAGGACCGGACCGCAGTGCTGGCTCCGAGCACCCTGGGCGTGAACTACTCGTACATCGTGTCCGTGTTCAAGCTCGCCGAGTTCGACAACATCATCGGCACGAACCCGTGCAAGAAGATCACTCTTCCGGAAGACGTGCGGCCTGAAGCCGAGCCCCTCCCCCTGGACGTCGTCGAGGCCCTGATCGAGGCCGTCTACCCGCGCTACCGGGCCCTGCTCAAGCTCGCCGCCGGCAGTGGACTGCGCCAGGGCGAACTGTTCGCCCTCGAGGTCGAGCACATCAACTTCCTCAAGCGCGAAGTCCGCGTCCGCCAGCAGTTCGTCCACCCGGACGAGGGCGGCCCGTCGTACCTGTCGGCGCCGAAGACGAAGCAGAGCTACCGCACGGTGCCGCTGGCGAAGTCCATCATCGACGAACTCGCCGCGCACCTGGCGGAGTTCCCGGCGCGCACGGTGCTGGTGGACGACCGCACGGACCCGCGCAAGCCCGTCGAGCGGCCGGCGCGGCTGGTGTTCACGAACTCGCTCGGCAAGCCGATCCAGCGGGGCGCCTGGTCGAAGACTTGGGAGTCGGCGGTGAGGAAGGCGGACGCGTTCTTCGAGAAGTCAGGCTCTGATACGCGGGTGCCGGACGAGGCGACGATGCACGGCTTCCGGCACTTTTTCGCCTCGGTGCTGATCGCCGCGCGGGAGTCGGTGAAGATCGTCCAGAAGCGCATGGGCCATGCAAAGCCATCCATCACCCTGGATACCTACTCGCACCTTTGGCCGGACGCCGAGGACACCAGCCGGGAAGCCGTCGAAGCCGTCTTCGGCTCAAGTGCCCGGAAAGTGCCCTCAGCGTCCACGATCTCGACTGGAGCGCAGGTCAGAAGGATCGGCTAGCGGTAGTTCGTGAACTGCACCGCGAAGTCGAATTCCTGCCCCTTGAGCAGGGCGATGACCTCCTGCAGGTCGTCGCGCGACTTCGAGGTCACCCGCAGCTCCTCGCCCTGGATCTGCGCCTTGACGCCCTTGGGCCCCTCGTCGCGGATCAGCTTGGCCACCTTCTTGGCGTTCTCCTGGCTGATGCCCTCGGTCACCTCGGCGACGATCTTGTACTCCTTGCCGGACACGGCCGGCTCGCCCGCCTCCAGCGTCTTGAGCGAGATGCCGCGCTTGATCAGCTTGTCCTTGAACACGTCGAGGACGGCCTTGACCCGCTCCTCCGTGCCGGCCCGCATCTCGATCTTCTCGCCGCTCCAGGCGATGTTCGCGCCGGTGTTCTTGAAGTCGAAGCGCTGCGAGAGCTCGCGGCCGGTCTGCCCGAGGGCGTTGTCCACTTCCTGCCGGTCCACCTTGCTGACCACGTCGAAACTCGACTCGCTCGCCATCTCGGCCTCCTTAGGCTTGGCACACACCGCACGTCACCGGTTCGTTATCCCCCCGAACTCTACCGAGTCCGGCGGGTACGTTCGGCGCGCGCGGTGTGTGCCGGGCCCCAGCGGCGGATCAGCTCGCCGCGAGTTCCTCGATGAAGAGCGAACCCGGCGTCCCGAGCCCGGTCGCGTCGTCGTAGCCGGCCCCGGCGTGCAGGCTCCCGTCCTGGCCGAGCCCCGCGATCGCGGCGGTCTGCCCCTGGAACGGCGGGAAGACCTCGGCGATCGGCTGGGTCACGCCCGACGGCGCGTCGGTCACGTCGCGCAGGGCGTCGTGGCCCATGTGCTCGGCGCCGAGGCAGTAGAGCGTCGGGTTGATGAAGCCGATCGGCACCCCGTCACGCTCGGAGATCGTGTCCGCTTCGAGACCCGCGAGCAGCGGGCTCGCCAGGCTGGTCCCGCCGATCGCGGCCTCGGCGTAGCCGGTCGCGCCGGAGGGCAGCTGCTGCGTCTCGCCGACGAGCATGCCGGTGAAGGGGTCGGCGTCGAGGGAGAGGTCGGGCACCACGCGGCGCGGGCTGGACGCGGACGCGCCGGTCAGCAGCGTGTCGGCGAGCGCCGACGGTACGGAGTCGCGCTGGTAGTCCGGCTGGGCAAAGTCGGCCGCGGCGCCACCACCGCCACCGAAGATCCAGCCGAGCGACTCCCAGGAGGTGCCGGAGCTCGAGAGCACCCAGGCGTCGGTGCCCCACGAGGTGTTCCACTCGAGCCGCCCGTGCGAGCTGATCGCCGCGGAGGTGCCGCCGACCGCGGTCACCCACGGGTCGGAGGCCGGGAACGTGGTCTGCGCGTAGCTCGCCCCCTCGCCCGAGCCGCACACCGTCGAGGGATCGTTGGCGCCGCAGTCGCCGGAGGAGAAGTTCACCGTGATGCCCTCGACCGCCGCGAGCTGGAACAGGTGCTCGTACTCGGCGATCGTCGAAGCCGGCTCGTCCCCCGCGCTCGAGTGCAGCGGCCCGCCCCAGGAGTCGGAGATGACGTCCGCGCGCCGATGGGTGATCAGGTCGGACAGGGCGGCCAGGAGATCAGAGTCCTGGCAGGAGTTCGCGCCGTAGTAGAGGATCCGGGCGCGGGGGGCCATGGCGTGCACGGCCTCCACGTCCAGCGACTCCTCCGCGCCCCAGCCCGAGGCCCCGCCACACGCGTCGACGTTGGTCCAGGCGGACGGCGTGACGATCTGCGAGTACTGACCGGAACGGAAGGCCGCGAGCCCGTTGTGCGCGGACCACGTGTTCGCGTCGGAGAGCATCGTGGGCGAGGCGTAGGCGTCCAGGATCGCGACCGTCGCCTTGCCGCCGGAGTGTCCCGTCGCGCCGTAGGCGGAGCGCAGCTGCGAGGCCGAGTACCCGCAGACGGTGTAGGGCTCGTCCGCGCCGGAGAAGGCCGGATCCGTCGTGTCGGTCGACTGGCCGTAGTAGGCCGAGCAGGGGCTCGGAATCAGCGGCCCCGTGGGCGTACCGGACCCGCCACCGTTCGACCGCAGATCCTGCGAGGCCGTGGCGGCGGTGACGTGCTGCGAGTACATCGGCAGCGAACTGCTCGTCAGGCCCGTGATCGTGGCGACGGACGATTGGAGCGACGCCGGAATCAGCGGATCGCGGTCAGGAGCGACCGCCGTGGCGCCGCCCGCCAGGATGTAGCTGCGCAGCGTGACCCCGTAAGCCTTGTCGACGGCCGAGACACTCCCGGTCGCGGAGACGTACTGGTCCGTGGTGGACGTGACGGTGAGCCCCGACCGCCGCAGCCACGCCGACACGGCCGAAGCCTCGGCCGCACTCGGCCCGAACCGCGACGCCGCGTCGGACGAGCCCAGGAAGCGCCGATAGGACATGCTCCCGGGCGTGGACACGGCCGTCGCGTACGCCGCGAGCCCCTGCGCGTCCTGCCCCCCGAGGAACACCCGCGTCGTCAGCGACCCCCGCGGCGCCGCCCCGACGGCCGCCGCGGACGTGGCCCAAGCCGGCCGCACCCCCGCCACACTCACCAGCCCCGCCGCCGACGAACCGGAAGCGGCGGACTCGAGGCCCCCGACGGACGTGGCCGAGGCGGCCGAAGCGGACAAGGACCGGCTCACCGGCGCCGCATCGGCGGACCCCGACCCAAGCGCCAGCGTCCCGACCAGGCAGAGCCCGGTCCCCGCGGCGATCAGCACGGACAGTGAGCGACTGGACGAGAACGTGGAGTGCGCAGGACGTGCAGAACGCGGGGAATCCGGGAAGTGCGGCGAAAACCGTCGTCGGGGCATGCAGCAGGGCCTTCCGTGTATCCAGGGGCAGGTGCCGGACAGCAAGTGAGACGGGCAGCGAGAAGCAGCCGAGGTGGTCAGACGAGGTCGGGGCAGCAGGCAGCAGGCAGCAAGCACGGCAAGCGAAAAGTGGGAGCCCGGCCGGGGATCCGCGCCGCGCCTCATTGTGTGAGCAGCGGCGCAGATGACCTGCCCGGCCTAATCCCCCACGAACAGACGCGCCCACGATCGAGCGAAAAGCCCCATCATCCACTCTCCCGATCACCCGACCGGCACCCACCGCCACCACCCGGTCACCGGTCACCCCC
>NZ_JAGSOG010000120.1 GCF_018139695.1 Actinospica durhamensis
GGGTGAGGCGGACCACGGCGGGGCGGGACGGCCCGACGCGCCCGGGACCGGGGCGCAGCCGCCCGGCCTGCTCGTGTACGGCGACGGATGGTCCCGCGCCGTGCTCGAGTCGGGGGCGCTGCGGCGCAACCGGGGCGCCGGGCTGGCCGGACTGCTGACCCTCTCGGCCGGGACCCGGCCGACCATGGACAAGGGCTGGGGGGCGGCGGTGAACCTGCTCGGCAGCGCCGAGAAGTCGACCGCTCCGGTCCTGCGCGCCCTGCTGCGGGCCCTGGCCACCGCGCCGCCGAGCGCGCTGCACCCCGACGGCGCGAGCGACACCCGGCCGATCCTGGTCAGCCGGGAGAACACCGTCGCCGCGGTGAACACGCTCTGGGCGGCCTCGCACGTCCTGGGCCCGGAGGCCGTCCCCGACCTCGGCGAGGCGCTCGGCCGGCTGCTCGAGGAGCCCTGGATCGCGGAGTCGACCGGCATCCGCGACGCCGGCGCCGGCGCGCTGGCCGCGATCGCCACGGAGGAGGCGTTCGAACAGCTCAAGGCCGTGGTGCCGAAGGCCCAGACCAAGACACAGCGGGAACTGCTGCTGCTGGCGATCAGCCGGATGCCGTGGGCCGCGCGGGCGGCGGGCACGGCTGAGGTGGCCGTGGCCACGCACGGCCTCGACGTCAGCGGCAAGCGCTCGCTGACCACCCATCACCGCAGCTACACCCTGGCGCTCAACGTCAACGGGGCCGTCACCAGCAGCCGGCTCGACGACGACACGGTGGTGACCGACGAAGCGGCGGAGCGGGTCCTGCGCACGGAGATCCGGGCGATCAACGCGACGTACCGCAAGGAGCTGGCACGGATCGAGGCGCTCCTCGCGACCGAGTGCACCTGGAGCCCGGCCCAGTGGCGGCAGCTGTACCTGGGCCACCCGATCACCCGCGCCGTGGCCTCGCGGCTGGTCTGGCGCCTCGAACTCGAGTCCGGCGAGACGCTCGACGCCATCCCTGCCTGGCAGCCCGCCGGCCTGCTGCGCGAGCTCCCGCACATCGCGGGCGGGCCGTCGGGCCCGGGCACACCCATCCCCGAGAACGTCCGCAGCGTGCAGCTCTGGCACCCGCGCGAAGCAGCCCCCGAGGAGCTGGCCGTATGGCGCGGCATCCTGCGTCGGCTCTCGATCCGGGATCACTTCGACCAGCCGTTCCAGCAGATCGAGCGGGCGTTCACGAGCGCGGCGCGCGAGCCCGAGCAGACCGAACTGCGGCAGTGGGCCGGAGCCGTGGCCGACGCCGAGTCCTGGCAGGCGACCTTGGCCGAGCTGCGCTGGAGCAGGGTGACGAAGTCGGGCGGCAAGGCGGCCGACCGCGAGGACCTGATCCACCGCGAGTTCCCGCAGGACAAGGTCACCGCGACCGCCCTGGTCACACGTATCAGCGCCGCCGCGAGCCCGGGCGGCAAATCCGGCGCGAATCCGGGCTCGAACACGTCCGCGAACCCCGCCGCACGCACCCAGATCCGCTTCGGCACCGCCTGGATCCACCGCACCGACGACAAGGCCCTGACCCCGCTGCCGTGGTCCGCCCTGCACCCCCGGCTGTGCTCCGAGGTCGAGCGCGACCTGTCCCTGCTGATGTCGCCCCCGTCGGACGCGGCCGCCATGCTCCTCGGCACGGGACCCGTCGGACCCGCCGGACCCGTCGATGCGCCGGGCACCCCCGCCGACGCGCCGATAAATCCCTCGCACCCCCATGTGACCCCTGACATCCTTCCCTGATGCGCCCAGAACCCGGACAAGTTCTGCATTTCTCCGAGGACCCGACGATCACGGCGTTCAAGCCGCATGTGGCCCGCACCGCCCAGGAACCCGACCCGTACGTCTGGGCCGTGACCTGGGACCGGGCGCCCGACTACTGGTTCCCGCGCCAGTGCCCGCGCGCCATGGCCTGGACCGCCCCCTGGACCACCGCCGAGGACGCCCGAGCGATCCTCGGGCCGGGCCACAGCCGGCGCGTCCACGCCGTCGAATACGGCTGGCTCGACGCGATGCGCGAGGCCACGCTCTACGCCTACCGCTTCGCCGCCGAGGACTTCCACCCCATCGGCGACCCGAAGTCGCCCCACGCCATGGTGAGCGACCACGAGGTCACCCCGCTCGCCCCGCCGGAGCGCGTGGGCGACCTGTTCGCCCTGCACGGCGAAGCCGGCATCGAACTTCGGGTCCTGCCGAACCTCTGGCCGTTCTGGGACGGCGTCATCGCGAGCACCCTGGACTTCAGCGGCATCCGAATGCGCAACGCCCGCTCCCGTCCGTAGCGGCGGGCCGCCCGCTCTGCTGTAGGCAGATCTGCCCACAGCAGAAACCTCTGCCCTGACCTGCCCGCGCGGCCGAGACTGGAGTCATGACTCACTCCACATTCGATGACGACCTCGCGCACGAGCTGCTCAACCAGCGGGTCGTCTTCCTCGGCCGCGAGGTGGACGACGGACTCGCCGAGCGCGTCTGCGCCCAACTGCTCGTGCTGTCCGCGCAGGACGCGCACGCCGACATCAGCATGTTCATCAACAGCCCGGGCGGGTCGGTCACCGCGGGCCTCGCCATCTACGACACCATGCGCCTGATCCCCAACGACGTCGCCACCGTGGCCACCGGCTTCGCCGCGAGCATGGGCCAGCTGCTGCTCACCGCGGGCCCGCCCGGCAAGCGCTTCGCCCTGGCCAACGCCCGCGTGATGATGCACCAGCCCTCCGCCGGCATCGGCGGCACGGCCGCGGACATCGCGATCCAGGCCGAGAGCCACGAACACGCCAAGCGCACCATCCGGGAGATCATCGCCGAACACACCGGCCAGCCCGAGGACACCGTGGAGCGCGACAGCGACCGGGACCGCTGGTTCACCGCCGAGCAGGCGCGCGAGTACGGCATGGTCGACCACGTCGTGAGCGCCCTCAAGGAGATCCGCCCGCTCCAACCCGTGCGTCGCATGGGCCTGTGACACCGCGTCCCGAACGCCGCCCCGAACACAGCCCACGAGAACGCCATCACCGGACGGAGCCCGAGCATGATCCAGTACACGATCCCCACCGTCATCGAGCGCACCCCGCACGGCGAGCGCGCCTACGACATCTACAGCAAGCTGCTGGCCGAACGCATCATCTTCATCGGCACCCCGATCGACGACGGTGTGGCGAACGTCGTCATCGCGCAGCTGCTGCACCTCGAGTCGGCCGAGACCGACCTTCCGGTGTCGATCTACCTCAACTCCCCGGGCGGCTCCTACCCGGCGCTCATGGCCGTCTACGACACGATGGGCTTCGTCAGCTCCCGGATCTGGACGTACTGCGTCGGGCAGGCCGCCTCGACCGCCGCCATCCTGCTGGCGGCCGGGGAGCCCGGCCACCGCCACGTCCTGGAACACGCGCGCGTCACGCTCGCCCAGCCGGCCAGCGAGGGCGGCCGCGGCATGGTCTCCGACCTGGGCGTCCAGGCCAAGGAGATGCAACGGATCAGGGCGCAGATCGAGCAGATCCTCTCCCGCCACACCCCGCACGACGTCGAGCGCCTGCACGCGGACATGGACCGGGAGAAGATCTTCAGCGCCGAGGAGGCCGTGGCCTACGGCCTGGCCGACCAGATCATCGGCAAGCGGGAGCTGCGCCTGCCCGGTCTGACGACGGCGGCTTAGCCGCGGCGAGCGCTACGCGACCAGGCAGAGCGTCGCCCTGTTCTGAACGCCCCGCGTGGCGGCGGCCGATGCGGCAGCGGCGGCAACGGTGGCGGCCGCGGCGGGCACGTTGGCGATGGGAACCGGCGTGGCGGCCACCGCTGCGCGCTCGTAGTCGACCAGGCGCCGCTGTATCCGCACCAACAGCTCCGTCATGCTGATGCCGAGGGCGCGGGTGGCGGCGGCGAGGACTTCGGACGAGGCCTCCTTGCGGCCCCGCTCGATCTCGGAGAGGTAGGGCATCGAGATCCGCGCGACGTCGGCCACGTCCTGGAGAGTGCGCTCCCTCGCCTGCCGCTCCTCGCGCAGCACCTCGCCCACGACATCGCGCCAGAGCGGTTCGCGGACAGTGGGTTCGCGGGCGGGCGATTCGCGGGCGGGCGATTCGCGAGGGATCGATTCACGGGAGGCCGATTCGCGAGGGATCGATTCGCGGGATTCGAGTTCCCCGGAGCCGCCACCGTCGCCGCGCTCAAGCATCATGACCTCCTCGGCACTGCCTGCGATCCCACCTTCCCTCCAGCGTAGGTCGCCGGTCGATTCCGGGAAGGGGCGAGTGTGGCGATTCGGCTCTGCTGTCAGCGAACACGTCCGCGCTCAGCGGGTGCCGCCGAAGCCCGCCTCGGCGAGTTCGGCACGCACGTCCTCGGCGACCGGGTCCGAGACCGACTCGTAGAGTTCCAGCGACTGCTGCCACAGCGGCAGCGCGACCTCGCCCTCGCCGGCGTCGTAGTAGGCCTTGGCCAGGCTCTGCAGCGCGAGCGCCTGGCCCGGGACGTCGCCGAGTTCGCGGCTCAGGCTCAGCGAGCGCTCGAGGTACTGCTTCGCAGCCTCCTGGTCCTGCAGCTGGATGTACACCTCGCCCAGGTTGTTCAGCGTCGTCACGGTCAGCTGTCTGTTGCCGAGTTCCTCGACGATGGCGAGGGCGCGGTGGAGGTACGGTTCGGCCAGGGCGGGGCGCTGCGAGCCGACGTAGATGCAGCCGATGTTCAGGCAGCTCATGCCGACGCCGAGGCGGTCGCCGAGTGTCTCCCTGATCTCCTGCGAGCGTTCCAGGCACCGCATGCCCTCGTCCGGGTCGCCGAGGCGGTGGTAGGCGCCGCCCATGTTGTTCAGGGCGATCGCCTGGCCGGTCAGGTCCTCGAGTTCGATCCGGATCTCCAGCGAGCGCTCGAAGCAGGTGAGCGCCTTGCGGTCGGATTCCTCCCAGTAGAAGTACACGAAGCCGAGGTTGTTGTGGATCCACGCCTGACCCACCCGGTCGCCGGCCGCCTCGGCCGCGGCCAGGCCGGCCTGGTGGGTGACCGTCCAGTCGGCGAGGTGGCGGCGCAGGTTGTAGAAGCCGAGCAGGGCGGCGGCCAGCTTCCACGCGTATTCGTGGCAGCCGTGGGCGGCCGCACACTGCACGGCCGCGCTGAGGTTGGCGCGTTCGGTGTCGCACCAGGCCAGCGCCTGCTCGTGCACGTCGAACTCGGGCGCGGGGCAGGACAACGGGATCGGCTCGAGCGGAACGGGTCTGGCCTGCGGCGCCAGCCAGGCGTTCGCGCGGGCGGCGGTGGCCAGGTACCAGCCGGTCAGCCGGGCCACCGCGGCGTCGCGCTCGGACGGCTCCTCGTCGCGCCGCACCTGCTCGGCCGCGTAGAGCCGGATCAGGTCGTGCATCCGATACCGGTCCGGGGTGGGCGATTCCAGCAGATGCCCGTCGACCAGGGATTCGAGCACCCGCTCCGCGCGCCGGGCGGTCAGGCCCAGCAGTGCGGCCGCGGCCGGCAGCCCGATGTCCGGGCCGGTAACCAGGCCGAGCAGGCGGAACGCGCGGGCCGGTGACAGCCCGTCAGGGCTCTCGGTCTTGGCCAGCGCCGCGTAGCTGACCTGGAAGCTGGCCCGGGCCGCGAGGTCGCCTATCTCGAGTTCGTCCAGCCGCCTGCGTTCGTCGCCGAGCCGCTGGGCCAGCGTGGAGACGCGCCAGTTGGCCCGCGCCGCGAGCCGGGCGCCGGCGATGCGCAGGGCGAGTGGGATTCCGCCGCAGGCGCGCAGCAGTTCGGCGCTTGCCTCGGGCTCGGCGGCCAGCCGCGACACTCCGGCCAGCTGCGCGAGCAGCGTCCAGGCCTCGTCGTCGGGCAGGGACTCGAGGCCGAGCTTGTACGCGCCGGGCAGTTCGGCCATCCGATTGCGGCTGGTGACGAGCACGGCGCAGGTGTTCGCGGCGGGAAGCAGGGGTCGGATCTGCTCGATGTCGCGGGCGTTGTCGAGCAGCACCAGCATCCGCGACTTGCTCAGCAGGCTGCGAAACAGCGCGGCGCGCTCGTCGAGCCGGGGCGGCAGCGTGGCCGGGTCCTCGCCGAGCGTGCGCAGCCACTCCTCGAGCACGTCCTCGGGTGCGCGGGCCTGCGCCTCGCAGGCACCGAGCAGATCCACGTAGAGCTGGCCGTCCGGGAACCGACCGGCCACCAGGTGCGCGACGTGGACGGCCAGGGTCGTCTTGCCGAGCCCGCCACCGCCGGTCACGGCCGCGATGGAGACCTGACCGGGGTCGCCCGAACCCGGGGTCAGCGCGGCGCGCAGCCGCGTGATCTGCTCGAGCCGTCCGGTGAAATCGCTTGTGGTGGGCGGCAACTGCGCGATCCGCGATCCGGCGGGCCCGTGCGTCCGCGCCTCGGCAACGTTGTCCTGTGCGGCAGGGCCGCGCGCGCTCGAGCCGCGCCCGTCCGCGAACGCGCCGGTGTCGCCGGAGCGCGCCCGGTCGAGCAGCGCCATGAGCGGCGGCGCCTCCACGCCGTAGCGGGTGGCGAAGGCGACGAGGGCGTCCGGGGTGATCAGCCTCTTGCCGTTGAGCCAACGCTCCCAGGACGCACGGCTGTAGTGGGTCTGCGCACCGAGCTGGGTGAGGGTGAGTCCGCGGGCATCCTTGAGCGCCCGCAGCTCCTGTGCCAAGCGACGCGCGGCCGGACCGATTCCCTCCGGCAGCGGTGACCCACTCGTGCCCGCCATGACCTCAAGCCCTTCAGCGAAGTCTGCTCGGCAGACATCTGCAGATCGGCTCGCCGAGAATAACACAGCCCGCTACGACCGTATCCACGGATTGTAATGGTCCTTTACCAGATCCGAGTCTCACCGGCCGGCTCCGACCGGCCCTTGTGCGCCGACGGATCAAGCCACAGATTCAGTCCTCGGATTCGGTACCCGGCTCAGAGCCGGTCCTGCCGCGTGGAGACGGGGCTCACCGCGGGGCGCCGGCCGCGCCGCAGGAACCCGCGCACCAACGCGGCGGCGGCCAGGAACACGGCGAGTTGGATCAGCGTCTCGCGCAGCGCGTGCGCGGTGTGCACCTCGTGCACCAGCAGCAGCGCGCCGAGGGCGGTCAGCAGCGGGCCGAGCAGCAGCAACGGCAGCGCGAGGAGTTTGGCCAGCTTGGCCCGGCGGTTCCACACGATCACCGCCTCACCCACCCCGGGGATCAGCCGCCACGGCGCGACGCGGCGCACCCACACCGGCACCTGCGGCCCGTGGTAGTGGCCGGTGATACGCCGGGTGAGCGCGCGGACACGACGGACCGTGCGCCATCCGATCACGGTGGCGAGAAGCCCGCACGCGAGCAGCAGCACTCCTGCCATCGTTCGCGACCTCACCTCGAATGGACAAACCCCACGAGAACCAAGTGAATGCCTCATCCGCTCAATACGCAAGTCTCGCCCCGGCCGCCGACGGCGTGAACGCCGATGAAGGGCGTGTCAGCGCAGGTCTCGGCCCGTTCCCGCGGCTAGGCTCCGCATCGGTGAACCCGAGGCCTGCAGGCCGCTGACGGAGAGGACTGTGGGGGCCCATGGCGGTCGAACTGCCGGGTGAACTGGCCTGCGTGCTCGGCGCGATCGGGGTGACCTGGCCGGACGTCGACGAGGAGGGACTGCGGGCGGTGTCCGCGCAGTTACGCGGCGTCGCGGGCGCGCTCGAGGATCGGCACGCGGATGCGGCGCGGGTGGTCCGGCAGATGCTCGCGGTGAACGCCAGCGCGTCGCTGGACGTGTTCGAGCCCTTGTGGGGCCGGGTTTCCGGCGGACATCTCCAGGATCTCGGCGAGGGAATCAAGGTACTGGCTGATGCGGTGTTCCAATGCGCCGACGTGGTCGAGAGCGCGAAGGCCGCGATGATCGCCGAGTTGACGACGTACGCCGCCGAAGCCGCCCACGGCGAAACCGAGGGCACAGCGGCGGCGCGCGAGGCGGTGAAGGGCGTCCTCGATCAGGCGATCGCGCAGATCGGCCGGAAGATCAGGGAGGCGACGACGGCCCCGATCCTGGCCACGCTCGCCTCCACCGCAGGCAGCCTCGGCGGCCAGTTGCTCGGTGATGCGCCCGGAACCGGCCGGGACGTGGGCGTTTCCGGGTTCGGCGGGATGTCGGCGAAGATCGCGAATATCCTCGGCGGAAGGTCGCCGCGGTGAGGGGCCAGATCGTCCACGACTACCCCACGCTCAAGGCCGGCGCCCAGGCCCTGTCGGAGTTCGGCACGTCCGTGCAGCAGATGGGCGGGCAGTTCAGACAGATCCATCAGCAGCTGCGCGAGCACTGCGCCGGTGACGAATCCGGGCTCGGCGCCGCCGTGTGGGACGCCACCTTCGACGCCGCCGACGCCGGTGCGCACGTCCTCGACCAGAGCGGGCGCGTGCTCGGCGAGATGGGCGCGCGCACCGATGCGAACACCGAGCGCATGTTCAGCGCTGACCGGGAGATCGCCGACTCGATCACCGGCGTCACGCGCGACCTCGGCCACCAAGGCGCGCGCGAGAACACACACGGCATCCCGCGGCAACCAGAGGCTTCGCCGGACGAACACACCGAACTCGCAGGCATCGGATACGGCCCGCCCTCGACCGGACTCGCCCCCGATCTGGTCCGCCCCTACGGCGGTCCCGGCGGCCTGCGGCACGACGATCCGAAGTGGCAGCGGGCCATAGAGCTCGGCTTCCCGATGGTCGTGGGCGGCGGCTTCGTCGTGCACGCGGACCCGAGGGCGGGCTGGGTGGCCAACGGGAACGACGGCGGCGACGCCGTGCCGGGCCGCGCCAACAACTGCGCCGACTGCGCCCGCTCGTTCCTGGCCTCCTGGTACGGAGAGCCGACCTGCGCGCAGCCGCGGGCGATCGACCCGGGCACCGGCGTGGACGGTCCCGACGATCCGGAGCGCGAGGGCAACGAGAACATCGTCGGCTTCGCCGGCACCGGCCACGCCTACGAGGGCAGCGGGGCGGCCGGGTATCGCCGCCTCGCCGCCAAACTGCGGGCCGCGGGGCCCGGCTGCGCGGCGATCGTGCAGATCGACTGGCCGGTCACGAATCCGGCCACCGGCAGGCCCTTCGTCGACCCGCACACCGGGACCCCGGTCCGGGATCCGCGCACCGGCCAGATCCCGATCAGCGGCGGCCACGCGTTCAACGCGGCCAACGTGGACGGCAGCGTCGTCTGGGTGGACATGCAGACGAACACCGTGAGCGACCAGCCCATCCACACCCGGCCCGACCCGGTGAACGTATGGTCGATCACGCTCGATGCCCGGGGAAAGCCGCTGAGGGTGGGGAGTCTCCATGCCTGAGAAGGTGAAGCGGCAGGCGTACGCGACGGACTGCCACCCGCCGATCGACGCCGCCGAGGCGCGCCGGCTCGCCGAACTCCACCTCGTGCCGGAGGCCGGCCTGCCCCCGGACACCTCGCTGCGGCTGACCGAGTTCGCATCCTGTTTCACCGTGACCAAGCTGGTGCCGCCCCCGCCGGTCGGCACCGACGGCATCCCGCTGCACCCGACCGAACCGGGCCGCGGCGTCGTGGTGATCGACAAGGAGACGGGCGCCTTCTCGTTCTGGCCCAGTCTGGCCGAGATCTCCGTGGCGGAGGCGTTCACCGCGGCGAAGGCGGCGGGCGGGCTGGAGTACGTTGCCGACTGGCCCGCCGCGAATACGTAGCATTCACCTGGGATGGCATTGTTGCGATGAAGAAGCTCAGCGCAGGCATCGTGTTGTACCGCATGGACGATCCGGCCCCGGTGTCCGGCAGTCCCCTGCGGGTGCTGCTCGTGCACCCCGGCGGCCCGTTCTGGGCCAAGAAGGACCTCGGCGCGTGGTCGATTCCGAAGGGCGAGTACGCCCCGGACCAGGACGCCCGGGCCGCCGCGCTGCGCGAACTCGGCGAGGAGACCGGCCTCGCGCTCGCCGACGCCGACCTCATCCCCTTGGGTGAGGTCACCCAGAGCGGCGGGAAGATCGTCACCGCCTGGGCCGCGGAACACGACTTCGACGTGGACACGCTCGTGAGCAACACCTTCGAGCTCGCATGGCCCAAGGGCACGCCGCCGCGCACGTTCCCCGAGGTCGACCGGGCGCAGTGGTTCGAGCCCGGGGAGGCCCGCCGCAAGGTGGTCACCGCGCAGGCCGCGTTCATCGACCGGCTGATCGCGCGACTGCGCGCATCAGGCCACGACATCACCGACCCGGTGGTCCCCGACACCACCGGATAGCGGCGGGAGCAGACCGGGGCGCACGCGGGGCGCGGGCAGGCGCACGCGGGGTGGCGAGATCTGGCGAGCTCGAAGATTCTTACGCAATTCGCCCCGAGCCCCCCACACCGGTTGGCACACTGCGTGAGGTGGGAGCCCGCACCGACTGCTCGGTGCGGCCCGCACCACGCCACGCGCAGGGGTGCCCGTACGGGGGCCCGTTGGAGGGATGCGACGATGGACCCGACGGAGCAGCAGCCCGAGCCGCGGCAGGCCATCGGGCGGGCGTTGGACCCCGTGGCGGGCACGGAGGAGCCGTTCCGGGCGTTGCTGGAGTCGGCGCCGGACGCGATGGTGATCGTGGACGACGCCGGCGCCATCCGGCTGGTCAACGCCCAGACCGAAGCACTGTTCGACTACACCCGCGACGAACTGCTCGGCCGCCCGGTCGAGATCCTCGTACCCGAACGCTTCCGCTCCCAACACGGCTTCCACCGCCGCGGCTACACCGCCAACGGCCAGGTCCGCCCCATGGGCGCCGGACTCGAACTCTACGGACTACGCCGCGACGGCGGAGAATTCCCGGTCGAGATCAGCCTCAGCCCCCTCGAGACCCCCGACGGCCTGCTCGTCTCCGCCGCCGTCCGCGACGTCAGCGACCGCAAGGCCGCCGACGCCCGGTTCCGGGCGTTGCTGGAGTCGGCGCCGGACGCGATGGTGATCGTGGACGACGCCGGCGCCATCCGGCTGGTCAACGCCCAGACCGAAGCACTGTTCGACTACACCCGCGACGAACTGCTCGGCCGCCCGGTCGAGATCCTCGTACCCGAACGCTTCCGCTCCCAACACGGCTTCCACCGCCGCGGCTACACCGCCAACGGCCAGGTCCGCCCCATGGGCGCCGGACTCGAACTCTACGGACTACGCCGCGACGGCGGAGAATTCCCGGTCGAGATCAGCCTCAGCCCCCTCGAGACCCCCGACGGCCTGCTCGTCTCCGCCGCCGTCCGCGACGTCAGCGACCGCAAGGCCACCGAGGCGCGTATCAATGAACTGGCGCTGATCGTCGAGTCCTCCCAGGACGCGATCCTGACCACGACCCTCGAGGGCGTCATCACCTTCTGGAACGCCGCGGCCACCCGGATGTACGGCCACACCACCGCCGAGGCCGTCGGACGGCACGTCTCCATCCTCGCGCTGCCCGAGTACAAGGACGAGATCGAACTTCTGCTCTCCCGGCTGCGGCAGGGCGAGCGGATCGAGCACTACGAGACCCTGCGGGTGGCCGCCAGCGGGACGCTGCTGGACGTGGACATCGTGCTCTGGCCGGTGCGCGACCGCGACGGGGCGGTCGTGGGCGCCTGCGCGATCGCCCGCGACATCGCCGAGCACACCCGCGCCAAGCGCGAGGTCACCCGGCTCTACGAACAGCAGCGGCACGTCGCGCTCACCCTGCAGCACGCGCTGATGGGCTCGCCCCCGGCCGTCCCCGGCGTGGAGAGCGCGGCCCGGTACTTCCCGGCCACGCAGGGGGCCGGCGTGGGCGGCGACTGGTTCGACCTGATCCCGCTCGGCGCCGGCCGGATCGGCGTGCTCATCGGCGACGTGATGGGCCGAGGCCTCGAGGCCGCGACGGTGATGGGCCAGCTGCGTTCGGCGGCCAACGCCCTCGCCCGCACCGGAATGCCGCCGCAACAGCTCATGCACGCCCTCGACGCGGTCGCGCGGGACATCCCGGACCAGCTCACCACCTGCTGCTACCTGGTCATCGATCCGGACGCGCGCGAGGTGACCGCGTGCAGCGCCGGCCACCTGCCGATCCTGACGGTGGAGATCGACGGGAGCGCGCGGCGCCTGCCGATCCCGGTCAGCGTTCCGCTGGGCATCGGCGAGGTCCCGCACCAGCAGGTCACGCTGGCCGTGCAGGACTGCACGACGCTCGTGCTCTACACCGACGGGCTCGTCGAGACGCACGACTGCGACCTCGACGAACGGATCGACGCGCTCCAGGCCCAACTCGGCGACGCACTCGCCGACGGCGTCGACCTCGAGAAGGCCGCGAACAGGATCATCTCCGCGACGCTGCCGCACATAGACCAGCCGCTCGACGACGTCACGCTGCTGCTCGTGCGCATCCCCGCCGCACCCGTCGCGCACGCCCGCGTCGACCTCGCCCCCGAACCGCGCTCCGTCGCCCTGGCCCGCCGCTTCGTCGCCGACACGCTGGCCGAGTGGGGCCAGGACGAGCTCGCCGACCAGGTGCGCCTCGCGGTCTCGGAGATCCTCACCAACGCCGTCCGCCACGCCCGCGGCCCGATCGGCCTGCGCCTGCACCGCACCGCGCACGAGGTCACGGTGGAGATCAGCGACGACAGCACGCACGTCCCGCAGCGCCGCGCCCCAGACCCGCAGGACGAGAACGGTCGAGGCCTGATGCTGGTCGAGGCCCTCACCGACGCCTGGGGCACCCGCCTGACCGACACCGGCAAGACGGTGTGGTTCACCATCGGCGACCGGGCACCGGCCCCCGTCTGATCAGGACTCCGAGGACTCGGCGACGGTGGCGGTCCGCCGCCGGCGCCGGGGCCGGAGCGCGCGGAATGCGAAGACCAGCGCCGAGATCCCGAGAGGCAATTGGAACTCGAAGGGGTCAGGCAGCATCGGTACGTGGTGCGAGGTCGCAAAGTGCTCGAGCGAGGCGATGCCCACGATCGCGGCCACACTCACCGCCGAGCACACGGCGCTCACCCGGCGGCTGGCCCGTGACGCGCGGTCGATCTTCCGGCCCGTAGCCCGCCGCAGCAGGGTGTACCGGTCGGCGACCCGCACCACCTTCGCCCGGCGACCCGGGGCCGTCCGCGCAAGCTCTACCGCCTGTGTCGGTTCCGCGGCCGCCAGGGCGTTCGCGGCATCCGAGGCCTTCGACACAGCCAACACGGTCGCGAGATCGGCTTGCTCGACCGCGAGATCGATGCTCTGCCCCGTACCGACGACGCGGAGGGCGTGGAACACGCGCGGGCGCCTCGAGGAGCCGAGCGGGAACGTCATCACCGCGTCGGTCGGCCCGATCACGCACGATTCATCGAACACGTACTTGCGTCGTGGCGAACCGATCGGATCGACGACGAGGCCCGCACCGTCGCCGACGCTGAAGAGCACCACCTGGTGCCACCGCAACTGCCCCACCGCCCGGACCCAGGCGAAACCGAGCTGGTCCGACGTTCCCCACCGCGCGATCGCGGCGTCCGCCTGCCGCTGCGAGACCTTGATCCGCAGCGTGTGCCGGGTCCTGCGCGGCAGCGTCCGGCTCGCCGGATGAACCTCCCCGCGCCACCGCCTCCGGCGTGCCAGCCCCATATAGACCTTGGCGCCGGAGAACACGGCCACGATCGAGCCGGGCACGGCGAACACCAGGAGGCACACGAACAGAAGACCGCTCATCACTCCCCGCCCTCCCGGCCGCCGTCGACATGTGAGCCCGACTTTAACAACAGCCGCCCGCCACGGCGCATGCGGAAATGAAAAGCCGTCGGCCACGACGCCTTCGTGCACCCCTCGTGCACGGCGTCGTGGCCGACGGAGAAACGGCGACGGCCTCGGCCGGACCGGTCATGCGGCTGAAGCCGATCGCCTCAGCCGCATGACCCGGTCACGGTGTACGGCCTAGAAGAAACGGCCCCACTCGAACGAGCGCAGGAAGTTCGCGTTCGGCGAGCCGACGCCGGTGGCCAGGTCGTAGCCCCTGGTCGCGGGCAGGCCCTCGTCCGCGTTGTACTGCACCAGGCGCAGCTGGCCCGCGTAGGGGCTGTCGGCCGGGTACTCGAAGACCACCGAGTCCACCGGGGTGTTGCCGATCTGACGCGGGTTGCCGGTCACATCAGTGGTCAGCGAAGCCCGCAGGTAGATCGCCGGGTTGGCGAAGCCCACCGGAACGCCGCCCTGTGCCTGCTGCGCGTCGGCCAGGATGCCCGCCCACGACGGCGCCGAGACCGAGGTGCCGCCGTAACCCGCCTCCGAGTAGACACCGTCGGTGGTCTGACCCACCAGCGTGCTGCTGAAGTACAGGTCGCCGTTGAGCGAGATATCCGGGATGGTGCGCTTGGGCGTGGTCTTGGTGCCGTCCATCAGCGTGGTCGAGATGCTCCTCGGCACCACCCAGCTCTGGTACCAGGGCTGCGGCTCCGTCTCGCTGACGCCGCCACCGCCGCCGAAGGTGCCCGCCGCCGCAGCCCACGAGCTCGCGCCGGATGCCGTGCGGCCGCTGCGGTCGTCACCCATCGCGGTCTCGAACCCGTAGCCGCCCTGCTTGTTCAGCCCCAGCGCCGTTCCGCCGACCGCGGTGACCCACGAGGAGGAGGTCGGCCAGTCGACCGAGGCCCGGCTCACGGTCGGGTCGCAGTTCAGGCCGGAGGAGACCGAGAAGGCATCGTTGTTCATGCAGTCGCCGGTGGAGAAGTCGAAGGCGATGCCCTCGACCGCACCCTGCTCGAAGACCTGGTCGTACGCGGCCATGAGCGACGGGTCGAGGTCGCCCCCGGTCGAGTAGATCGACTCACCCCAGGAGTTCGACACGATGTCGGCGAGGTGGTTGTCCACGATCTCGGCCTCGGCGGCGAGCAGGTCGCTGTCGTAGCACGAGTTCGCCGCCACCGTCACGATCTTGGCCGACGGCGCGAAGCCGTGCGCCATCTCGACGTCCAGCGCCTCCTCGGAGTTGTCGCCGTAGCCGCAGACGTCTTCGTTCGTCCACTGCGACGGGGTGCTCACCTCGGAGTACTGGCCGGGCGCGAACGGCTTGTCGCCGTGGTTGACCGCGTACTGGTCCGCGTCGGCCTCCATGGTGGAGGACCCGTACCAGTTCACGATCGCGATCGTCGCGCCCTTGCCGGTCAGCCCGCTCTGCGTGACGCCGTAGGCCTTACGCAGCTCGGACGGGTACAGCGAGCACTGTGCGAGCGTGGACGGGTCGGAGTACCCGGCCGGTATCGCGGGTGTGCCGGCCGGCGCCTGCTTCTGGCCGTAGTAGGCCGAGCAGGACGGGTCGGAGGTCGTCGCGGCCTTGCCGGTCGTGGTCGACATGGTCACCGCGTGCGTGGTCGCCTGCGCGAGCCCCGTCACCCCGGCCACCGCACTCGCCACCGCGGACGGGATCTGCACGTTGTGCTGCGGTGCGTGCAGCGTGCCGTCCGAGGTCTTGTAGTTGTGCATCGACGTGTCGAACGCCTTGGGGACGTCGGCCGCCGGACCCTTGACGTCGATCCAGTGGTCGGTCGTCGAGGTGATGGTGAACCCGGCACCGGTCAGCCAGGACGTCACCGCCGCGACCTGCTGCGACGTCGCCCCGAAACGTGCCTTGGCGGCGGCGGCGCTGAGGTAGTGGCGATACAGGGAGTTGGTCGGGTCCGAGACGTCCTTGGCGTACTCGGCCAGGCCGGCCGGGTTCTGGCCGGCCAGGAAGACGCGGACGGACAGCTGTGTGGAAGCCGCGGTCTGCCCCTGGTCGGCGGCGGAGGTCGCGTAGCTCGGGCTGCTGCCGGCCAGGGTGGTGGGACCCTGGGCGGCACTCGCCGAGGTCGCTCCCGCGACCCCCGCGGAGAACGCGGCCAGAACGACGGAGATGGCCGTCGCCGAGGCCATTCGCCTGTGGCGCCGTTGTACGGCTGAACTCATGGTGCGCAGTTCCCTTCCATAGAGGAGGAGATGCACTTAATGTCCGGATAGTGCTTTATCCGTACCCTCATTTAAAGAGGCATCGGCTATTTATATAGACGGTCCGCAGGGAAGACAAGGGGCTCATGAATTTTCGATGAGGGAACGGAATATGCAATCGGCGCGTGTTGAAATCAGTGCTTAACAAACGGCTGAGAACGGCGGCGTCGCCCGACGACGCCCGATGGCCGATTCCGCCGCGACAGGCATACCCGGCGGCCGTGCGGGCACCCGTTGCCATCCGTTCTCTGCGATAACGATGGGAAGGACAGACATGGGCGTCATCGCCGCAGTCCTGTTCGGCATTGCGTTCTTCATCCACGGCAGCAACACCTCCACCAACGTCTGGTTCAGTCCCGAGAGCCTGATGCTGGCCGGCCTGACCTGTCTGGCGCTGCACCTGCTCGGCGTCGGCACCGGCTGGTACGCGCGGCGCCGCTGACCCGGTGCGCCAATGGGCGCCGACTGGCACCGCTCCGCCGGCAATCACGCAGGTGACGGGATGTGAAACCCCCGGAACCGCCGCACAACCCCCTGATGCCGCGTGATTGCCGGAGCTGCGGCGCGACCGGAAGCCGGGGCCGCATTCGGCACGGCGAGCGCCGCGGCGGTGCCGAGGACCGCCACCGAGGCCGAGACCACGGCGATACGGTTGACCTCGCGCCCGCCGCCGGTCGCGGGCCGCGTCGCCGCGGGCTGGCATCATGAACAGGTGACCAACCGTGTTCTCGCCGCCTGTGACGGCGCCTGCAAGCGCAACCCCGGCCCCGCCGCCTGGGCCTGGGTGATCGCCGCCGAGGCCGACGGCAGCCCCGGCCGATGGGCCGCCGGCGCGCTGGGCGACGCCACGAACAACATCGCCGAGCTGACCGCGCTGGAGCAGCTGCTCTCGACGCTCGACCCGGCCGTGCCGCTGGAAGTGCGGATGGACTCCCAGTACGCGATGAAGGCGGTCACCTCCTGGCTGCCCGGCTGGCGCAAGCGCGGCTGGAAGACGGCCTCCGGAAGCCCGGTCGCGAACCGCGACCTCGTCGTGCGCATCGACGCCCTGCTGGCCGGGCGCGACGTGAAGTTCGTGTACGTGCCCGCACACCAGACCGACGGCGACCCGCTCAACGCCTTCGCCGACGAGGCGGCCAGCGCCTGCGCGGTCAGCCAGCAGTCCGCCACCGGAGCCCTCACCGCCGACCAGACCCGTCGCCTCGCCGTCCCGGCCGTCACCACCGTCCCCGCCGACGGCGCCTCCGCCGCGGCCAAGAAGAGCTCGGCCCCCCGAACCGGCTCCGGCACCGCCTCCGGCACGACTCCCAGGTCGATCGCGGCGAAGTACCCGGGAACCTGCGGCTGCGGCCGTCGTTACGCGGCCGGCGAACAGATCGCCAAGGGCCCGAAGGGCTGGGGCCACCTCGAGTGCGCCGCGGGCTGAGGGAGAACATCAAACCATTGTCAAGGCTGGTGTACTGCGCCGAAGCCGAGTCAACCTGTTGTAGGCCGGTCGGCCAGCCGGTAGGGTCTGCACGCCGTCGCCGGAATCCCGGGGCGGTCGAGACCACTCAGTCGAGGAAGTATCAATGCCTATCACCAGGTCCGGCATGCGCAACCAGGTCATCGAGAACCTGAGCGTCGTCGCTCCCCCCGGTGAGCAGTTCGTCGCCTGCGCGCACGGCATGACCGGACCCAGCCCCTGGGTCGACGGCCTGATCGGGGGCCTCGGCGCGCTGATCATGCAGATGTTCCGCGACTACTACTTCGTCACGCTCACGAACACCAGCGTCGTGGTCAACCGGGCCGGTCGGATAGCCAACCGCCCCAAGGAGATCGTCGCCGCGATCCCCGTCGCCTCCGGGGCGATCGGCGAGGTGCGCAAGGGCAAGATCTGGGGCAAGATCTACATCCAGTTCCCCGGCGAGGACAAGCCCACCAAGATCAACGTGCACCGGATCTGGAACGCGGACCTCGACAAGTTCGCCGCCGCGGCCGCTTCCAACGCGCACATCCCCGGCCCGACGGCCGGCCAGTAGGACCCGCGGAACCGGCGACCGGCCGGTTCCGGATCCGCGAACTGATATCGCATGATTTACGCACCGGTGACGTGCCGGGTTCCGTTTTCCGAGGCGATCTCTCCCAGGCGAGTCGAGCACTACAACCCTCGGTAGCGATCCGATACGGTCGGGATCGTGCTCCCAGCCGACATCGAAGCCCTCCTGGTTCCCGGCCGTCCCGCGCTGCGCGGCAGCCTGCTGCTGACCGCCGTCAGCAGTCCCGACCTCAAGACGAACAAGGCTCGCAGTGCTCTGCACCGCGTCTCGCTGCACGGTGACGCGTGGCCGTGGACGCTGGGGCAGCACGACTCGGCCCCGGCGATCTCGCCCGACGGCCGCTGGGTGGCGTTCCTGCGCCGCGAGAACGGCGAAGGCGCCGACGCACATCCCCAGCTGCACGTCATCCCGGTCGACGGGGGCGAGGCCAAGCGGCTGACGGCCTCGCCGCTCGGGGTCGGCAGCCCGGTGTGGGCGCCGGACTCGCAGCGGATCGCGTTCGTCGCGCGGATCCCCGAAGCCGGCCGCTACGGCACCGCGGACGGCGACGGGGAGAGCCCGGAGGCGGTGGCCGAGGCGCCACGCCGGATCACGCGGATGGATTACCG
Organism: Actinospica durhamensis; assembly: GCF_018139695.1. GTDB lineage: Bacteria > Actinomycetota > Actinomycetes > Streptomycetales > Catenulisporaceae > Actinospica > Actinospica durhamensis. The sequence goes on from NZ_JAGSOG010000120.1 coordinate 18,550, forward strand.
CGTCGACAACGTCGGCTTCCTGCGCGACCGGATGAAGCGGCTGTTCGTCATCGACGTGATCACCGCGCTCGAGGCCGCGGAGGTCCTCGAGCTCAAGCCGCTGACCGACGGCGGTTTCGACGCCGACGATCCCGCGTGGACCCCCGACGGCACCCGGGTCGTCTTCACCGCGCCGCCGCAGTGGGGCGCGTCGGAATCCTCCTCCCAGGACATCTGCGCGGTCCTGGCCGACGGCGGGGAGGCCGAGGTGGTCGTGGTGTGCCCCGGCTCCTGCGAGCACCCGGCCTTCGGCGAGGACGGCACGCTGTTCTTCTACTGCGAGTCCCACGAGGAGCAGCTCGTGGCCTCGAACACCGGGCTCTACGCGGCGGTCCCGCGCTTCGGCGAAGGATCGGTCGAACCGCGCAGGCTCACCGACGCCGAGACGGTCGACTGCGAGAGCTCGGCCGGCCCGCCGGTGCCCGTCGGCGCCGAAGTCCTCGTCGCGGTCCGCAACCGGGGCGCGGTCGAACTGCGCGCCGTGGCCGCAGGTGCCGAGACCGCGCGGCTCACCGAACTGCGCGTGCTCTACGCGCAGCACGCCGCCGTGCGCGCGTTCGCCGCCGACGGCCAGGTGATCGTCGCGGTCGTGGCCACACCGCAGAGCGCCGGCGACATCGTCGTGTTCGACGAAAGCGGCACGCGCACCCTGACCGACTACTCCCAGGAGTTGCGTAGCAGGGGACTGCGTCCGGTCGAAGAGCTGACCACGACGGCCCCCGACGGCTATCCGGTGCACGGCTGGCTGGTCCTGCCCGAAGGCGAGGGCCCACACCCGGTGCTGCGCGTCGTGCACGGCGGCCCGTTCACCCAGCAGGACTGGGGAATCTTCGACGAGGCCCAGGTCTACGCCTCGGCCGGCTACGCGGTCGTGCTCGGCAACCCGCGCGGCTCCGCGGGTTACGGCCAGTCCCACGGCCGGGCGATCACCCACGGCTTCGGCACGGTCGACGTCGACGACGTCCTGGCGCTCCTGGACAAGGCCCTGGAACGCCCCGACCTCGACGCGTCCCGCGTCGGCATCATGGGCGGCTCGTACGGCGGATTCATGACCAGCTGGCTCGCAGCCCACCACGGCCCGCGCTTCCGCGCGGCCTGGAGCGAGCGCGCGGTGAACGCGTGGGACTCGATGCTGGGCAGCTCCGACATCGGCTACACCTTCGTCGACGCCTACATCGGCACCGACCCCGCCGTCCTGCGCGACCGCAGCCCGCTCTACCACGCGGACAAGATCACCATCCCCTTCGCCGTGGTCCACTCCGAGAACGACTGGCGCTGCCCGCTGGAACAGGGCCAGCGCCTGTTCGTCGCCCTGCGCCGGGCCGGCGTGGACGCGGAGTTCCTCCTGTTCCCCGGCGAAGGCCACGAACTCACCCGCTCCGGCCGCCCCCGCCACCGCACCCAGCGCTTCGAAGCCGTCCTCGAGTGGTGGGCCCGGCACCTGTCGTAGCCACGACGCCCCGCCGCCGCACTCCTGCCCGGTACGGCCTTCGCAACGGATTCCAAGTCCGCCGCGTCGAAAGCCGTACCGGTCATCATCTATGCACCCGAATCCCCACTCGTGTCCGCACCCGCACCCGTGCCCGTGCCCGTGCCCGTGCCCGTGCACTCAGTGTCGGAATCGCCGCCGAGAAAGTTTCCACAGGCTGTGGACAACTCCGGGCGCTCCCACGCCGACAGTCCCCTGTGAACGTTGCGCGCAGCGCCCCACAATGTGCGTATTGCGGCTAGACGGAACAGAGTCCTACGAGGGGTGGGAATGTGTCCGACCGAAGCATGCGAACACTCGAGGAGAATGCGCTCGCAGATGCCGGGGAATTGATCGCGACCGCCAAGAAACACGAATAGTCCTCGCTTTACATTTCCACGAGTGACCTGCCCGGGCTGCCGGAATCATTGCGGCGGCTGACCAAGCTGACCTCCATCTCCCTGTCCATCGACGAGCGATTTTCTTTTCCGAGCTGGTTTGTCGAACTCGGCTCGCTCAGTCAAATCAGTCTCAACACCCACCCGCCGGGTGACCAGGCTGCCGGCGATATTCAGCGCGCTGCCTCGCCTCGCCTCACCTCGCTCTCGTGGATGGTCTCCGACCTGGACGTGACCCTGGACGAGGACTGGATTCCCGCTCTGCCCAGGTTGACCGACCTCTCCCTCATCGGGGACCGCGTTCAGCACACTCCCGGCGTCGATCTCGAGCATCTCCTCGCTCGAGCATCTGAGCATCGCCGCTGCGAGACTGGAGTCACTGCCCGCCCTCCCCGACGGAATGTCCGGTCTCATCAAAGCCAGCGTCGCCCCCTCTTCGCTTACCGAACTTCCCGACTAGTTCGCAACGCTCGAGTTCGTACACGAAGCAGCTCTCGTACGATGAAGAATCCGCCGCCCGAGGTGATGGACCAGGGCAGCGAGGCTATCCTTGCCTACCTGCGCGCACGAACCGCCCGAGCGCCGATTCGTCAGTGGGCTTCGAAACTGCTCATCGTCGGCGAGGCCACTGTGGGCAAAACTTCGCTGGCCAAGCAGCTGACCGGTGGCCGCTACGACCCGAACGAAGGGCAGACCCACGGCGTCCACATCGATCCGCTCGCTCTGGTGCACCCCAGCGAGCCGGACATCACGATGCAGATACGCGTGTGGGACTTCGGAGGCCAACTCGAATACCGCGCCACCCAGCGCTTCTATCTGACCGATCGATCGCTGTTCATCCTCGTATGGAACGCCCGGGCACGCTGGCGGGACGGCAAGGTCACCGCGTGGCTCGACGTGATCGCGGCGCGGGCTCCCCAGTCGCCGATCCTGATCGTGGCCACCCACGGCGACGAGCCGTCCGCCGCGACCCTGCCCAGCGACCTGCGTGCCCGCTATCCGCAGATCGCAGGCGTGTTCACCGTCGACTCGTCCACCGGCAACGGAATCGGCGAACTGGAAGCCGCCGTGCGCGAGCAGGCGGCAGAGCTGCCGTTGATGGGCACCACCTGGCCCGCTTCCTGGGCCGCCGCCGGCGACGCGGTCCGCGCCCTCCCCGGTTACACCGCCACCGCCCGGCACGTATGGCAGAGCATGGAGGCCGCGGGCGTCGATGACCAGACGGGCCGGCAGGTGATAGCGCGTTCCCTGCACGACCTGGGCGACATCGTCTACTTCGCGGACGACCCGGAACTGGCCAAGAAGATGATCCTGCATCCCTCCTGGCTCGACGCCCGCATCAGCGCGGTCCTCGACAGCCAGGTCGTCGCCGATGCCAGGGGCATGCTGAGCCGGGCCGAGCGCGACCGGATCTGGGGAGACCTCGACGACCCGGATCTGAGCGATCGCCTGGTCCGGATGATGGAGCGGTTCGACCTCGCATATCGCATCGGCGACGCGGAGACCAGCGACATGGTCGCGCTCATCGTCGAGCGGCTGGACGAGGCCCGTCCACCGGCCGCGGACGTCATGTGGGCCCAGGCCGGCCAGGAGCCCGACTTTCGGGAACTCGGGATCGCCTACCAGCTCAAGTCCCGTCAGGCCGGCATTCCGACGTGGTTCATCGCGCGCGAGCACCGCTACACCACGGGCGTGCACTGGGCGCACGGTGCGCTGCTGCACGACCGGGATCCGGCCCATCCGTCCTGGGCGATGCTCGTCGACGACGGCCGCGAGCAGCCCACCATCGAACTGCGGGTGCGCGGCAGATTCCCGGTGCGCTTCCTGTCCGTGCTCGCCGAGGCCTTCGAGCGGATCCTGGATCAGCGCTACCCGGGGTTGCTCGAACAGCGGCTGGTCCCCTGTATCTGCACGCCGAAGACCTTCGGCGCCTGCGCGCACCTGTTCTCCCTCGACCAACTGATCTATGAGGCCACCGACCGGGATCCGGGGGCGGACGGCAAGGTCCGCTGCCCGAAGACGGGGAAGCGGCTCGATGCCCGCACCATGCTCGACGGCCTGCGCGGCAGCGCCCTCGAGGCCGCGATAGACAGCATGCGCCATGACGTCGACACCGTGCTCAAGGCCGTCGATCGGCAGACCACCAGCCTGGAGCGGATCGACCAGCACGGACTGTCGACGCTCAACGGCCTGCGCACCCTGCTGGAACACCGTGCCGACGCCGGGCTGCACTGCCCCTCCCTGTTCGAGATCGAGGACATCGGCCGCACCGGCTTCCCCCCGGCGCGTACCCTCGAGCTGCGGTTGTGGTGCGAATGGCCCTACGGCCCGCACGGCCCCCATGCGCTGGCAAGCGGAGTCGGCGTCTACCACGTGCGGAAACTGCCCCCCTGGCTCAGTGAATACCTCCCCTACCTCACGGCACTTGCGACAACGCTCGGCCTCATCGTTCCGCTGGCCGGCCCGGGCTTGGCCGCCGCCGGCGTGCAGCTCACCGAACGCACCAAAGCAGGCTTCGAGTTCGCCGCGAAGTTCACCGAAGACCTCACCGAATCCGCGCTGAGCCGCACACCCAGCGGACTGCCCCGAGCCAAACCGGCCGACGGCCCGCGACGTCTCGCCGAGATCGGCGCGGACTTCCGAGCACTGCGAGCCGCACTGATCAAACTCGACCCACGCCAGGAGTGGGGCGGTCTCACCGCGAGAGAGCGTCCCGGGGACCGACGGATCGTGTATCTCTGCCGCGAGCACGTACGCGCCATGGAGTACCCGTACGCCGCTGCCGCCCCCAGCTGACGACGGCGTCCCCCGCCGAATGGCCTACGACCCGAGCGTGCGCTGTAGTCGGGCACGTGCGGATCCACCAGGCTTGGGCCGTGGAGCATCCCGAAGAGGTCCGACAAGGCGCGGGGCCGTTCACCACCCGCGTCAGACGGCGTCTCGCGGGCGGCGCCACTTCGGTCTGGGAATCCAGAACCGCACGTAAGCGCGGGACGCTCTCCATCCGCTCCACGGGCCGCGAGGGAGCCGTCCTACGCCGCGCGGACAGACCGACCCTCGCCCGCCTACGCAGGCTCAACGCCATCGCCTCCGTCGCCTTCACCATCGGCGGAGCACTGTTCGCACTCGGCGCCGCCCTGACCCAACTCGGCATCAGCAGTCCGACCGCGAGCGCCTCGATCTACTTCGCCGGCGGCCTCTTCTTCAACACCGGCGGCTACACCTCGCTCCTGCAAACCATCAACGCGCCCAATCCCGCAGCCGACGGCGCATCGCTGCTTCCCAGGTCATGGCGATGGTGGCGCTACGAACCGACCCGGATCGACTGGCTGAGCACCTTCCTGCTCTTCGTCGGAACGCTCGTGTTCGGCATCAACCTGCTGGACTCGTTCCTCCAGGGCCTCACCGCCCGGCAGACCAACCGGCTGATCTGGACACCGGACATCATCGGCTGCGCCCTGTTCCTGATCTCGGGACATCTCGCGATCTCCGAGGTCTGCCACGGCCGCCCGTGCTGGTGTACACGCAGCCTCGCCTGGTGGATCGTCTCCGTCAACCAGCTCGGTTCCGTGCTCTTCATGGTCTCGGCGCTGGCCGCCTTCACCCGTCCCGACACCGGAAGCCTCATCAACGCCGACATCGCCAACTGGGGCACCTTCGCCGGAGCACTGTGCTTCTCACTGGGCGGCCTGCTCCAGTTCCAAGAACGCCCCTGACACGCCCCGAGCCCCGAGC
>NZ_JAGSOG010000121.1 GCF_018139695.1 Actinospica durhamensis
CTCCCGCCCCCACCTCGAAGGACACCGTCCATGGACGCTGACGTCATCATCGTCGGAGCCGGGCTCGCCGGGCTCACCGCCGCCCACGAGCTCACCTCCCGCGGCCGCCGCGTGGCCCTGGTCGAGCAGGAGAACGCGGCCAACCTCGGCGCGCAGGCCTTCTGGTCCTTCGGCGGCCTGTTCCTGGTCGACACGCCCGAGCAGCGCAGGCTCGGCGTGCACGACTCCTTCGACCTGGCCTGGAGCGACTGGCTCGGCAGCGCGCAGTTCGACCGGCTCGAGGACGAGGACTCCTGGGCGGTGCGCTGGGCCCGCGCGTACGTCGAGTTCGCGGCCGGGGAGAAGCGCTCCTGGCTCACCGGCCACGGCCTGAGCTTCCTGCCCACCGTCGGCTGGGCCGAACGCGGGGACCTGCGCGCCGACGGGCACGGCAACTCCGTCCCGCGCTTCCACGTCACCTGGGGCACCGGCACCGGCGTGGTCGAACCCTTCGTCCGCTATGCCCGGCAGGCCGCGGCCGGCGGGCTGCTGACGTTCCATCACCGCCACCGGGTGGACGAACTCGTGGTCACCGACGGCGCCGTCTGCGGCGTGCGCGGCAAGGTGCTCGCGCCCGACGACGCGGCCCGCGGCGTGACCTCCAACCGGGAGGAGGTCGCCGACTTCGAACTCACCGCGCAGGCCGTCATCCTCACCACCGGCGGCATCGGCGCCAACCACGAGCTGGTGCGCCGCCACTGGCCCGAGCGCCTCGGCACCGCGCCCGCGTCCATGGTCACCGGCGTCCCCGCGTACGTGGACGGGCGGATGCTGGAGATCGGCGAGCGGGCCGGGGCACGGCTGGTGAACCGGGACCGGATGTGGCACTACACCGAAGGCCTGCGCAACTGGGACCCGGTCTGGCCCGGGCACGGCATCCGGATCCTGCCGGGGCCGTCCTCGATGTGGTTCGACGCGCTCGGGCGCCGCCTGCCCTCGCCCTACCTGCCCGGCTACGACACCCTCGGCACGCTGCGGCACCTGCGCACGGACCCGCTGATCGCGCCGTACGACCACTCCTGGTTCGTGCTGACCGAGCGGATCATCGAGAAGGAGTTCGCGCTCTCCGGCTCGGAGCAGAACCCGGACATCACCGCCAAGGACCGCAAGGCCTTCCTGCGTGAGCGGGTCCTGGGCAAGGGCGCGCCAGGACCGGTCGCCGCGTTCATGGAGCACGGCGCGGACTTCGTGGTGGCGCCCGAGCTCGACGAGCTGGTGGTGAAGATGAACGGGCTGACCGAGCAGCCGCTGCTGGACGTGGAGCTGATGCGCCGCCAGATCGAGGCCAGAGACCTCCAGGTGGCCAACGCGTTCAGCAAGGACGCCCAGGTCCAGGGCATGCGCAACTCCCGCCGCTACCTCGGCGACCGCCTCGGCCGCACCGCCGCCCCGCACCGCATCCTCGACCCCGCGGCCGGCCCGCTGATCGGCGTGAAGCTCAACATCCTGACCCGCAAGACCCTCGGCGGCATCCAGACCGACCTCGACTCCCGCGTCCTGGGCACCGACGGCGCGGCCGTCCCCGGCCTCTACGCGGCCGGCGAGGTGGCCGGCTTCGGCGGCGGCGGCGTGCACGGCTACAACGCGCTCGAGGGCACCTTCCTCGGCGGCTGCCTGTTCGGCGGCCGCGCCGCGGGCCGGGCCGCGGCGCAGGCGGTGGCGTAGTTCGCGCCGTGGTTCGCGGCGGCGGTTGCCCTAAGCTCTCGATCATGCAGATGCTCGTGGACACGCCGGTCGGGCAGGCCCGGATCACCCGCGTCCCGGCCGTCGGCCGGCGCCGCGCCGCGCTGGCGGTGAGCCATGGCGCGGGCGGCGGGATCGAGGCGCCCGACCTGCGTGCGCTGGCCGCGGCGCTGCCGGCCGCCGGGATCGAGGTGGCGCTGGTCGAGCAGCCGTGGCGGGTGGCCGGCAAGCGGCTGGCCCCGGCGCCGAAGACGCTCGACGCCGCGTGGACCGTGCTCGTCCCGGCGTACCGGGCCGAGGCCGCCGCCGACGTGCCGCTGTTCGTCGGCGGACGCAGCGCCGGGGCGCGGGTCGCCTGCCGCACCGGCCGGGAGACCGGGGCCGCGGGCGTGCTCGCGCTGGCCTTCCCGCTGCATCCGCCGGGCAAGCCGGACAAGTCGCGCGCGTCGGAACTGCTCGAGACCGGCCTGCCGACGCTGGTGGTGCAGGGCGCGGCCGACGCGTTCGGCGGGCCGGCCGAGTTCCCGGCGCTGCCCGCCGGCCACCGGCTCCTCGCCCTGCCCGCCGGCACGCACGAGTTCGCCGTCCGCAAGACCCAGGAACCGGTGCTGGATCAGATCACCGAGGCCGTCGCCGACTGGATCGGTTCGCTGCTCTGATCCCCGCGGCCGCGCAGCAGGTCCACGATCTCGCGCGGCAGGCCGTGGGTCTCGTGCAGGAAGCGGTAGTCCTGCTCCTTGAGTACGGATTCTGACATGCGTTCCAGGACTCGGCGGCCGCGCTCGCACAGCTCGACGAAGCGTCGCTCCTCGTCAAGCACCACCGAGCGGACCGTCTGCGCCCCGCCGGGGTAGTGCCCCTGGCCGAAGTGCTCGAGCGTGTCCGTGAACAGCTCCAGCGGCAGGTCCTCGAGCGTGCACGCCGGCGTCCCGTCGCGCCACAGGATCGTCAGCACCCGGCGGATCAGCCTGCGCAGCACGTAGCCGCGGCCCCCGCTCGCGGGCAGCACGCAGTCGCCGATGATCGCGATGCAGGACCGCAGGTGGTCCATCACGATCCGCAGCTCGCGTTCCTCGAGCGGCCACAGCCGCGGCACGACCTGCCGCCAGGGCACGAACACGTCGCAGTCGTAGACCGAATCAGTGCCCTGCAGGATCGTGAGCAGTCGGTCGAGGCCGAGGCCGGTGTCCACGTTGGGCTGGGGGAGCGCGGAGAGGCTGCCGTCCTCGTGCCGGCGGTGGCGCATCATCACGTGGTTCCACACCTCGACCCAGCGCGGGTCGGTGGTCGGCGTGCCGGACGGGTCGCCCGAGCCGGTCCACACGAAGATCTCGCTGTCCGGGCCGCACGGTCCGGTCGGCCCGTTGGACCACCAGTTCTCGCCGCCGTAGGTGAGCTCCACCGGCACGCCGAGCTCCTGCCAGACCTCGAGCGACTCGGTGTCCGGCCCGAGCGAGTCGTCCCCGCCGAAGACCGTCGCGTGCAGCGAGCGCGGCGAGAGCCCGAACCCGTCGCGGAGCAGCTCGAGGCCCCAGCGCAGGCTCTGGCCGCCGCCGTAGTCGCCCAGGGACCAGGTCCCGAGCATCTCGAACACGGTCAGGTGCGTCGGATCGCCGACCTCGTCGAGGTCCGTGGTGCGCAGGCAACGCTGCAAGCCGACGAGCCGGCGCCCCTGCGGGTGCTCCCGGCCCTCGAGGTAGGGCGTGAGGTGGTGCATGCCCGAGGTGGTGAAGTACACCGGGTCGCCGGGCGGCGCGATCAGCGACTCACCGGGCAGCGGCTCGTGTCCGCGCGAGCGGTAGAAGTCGAAGAAGGTCTGGACGGTGGAGCGGTATCCGGTGACGGGGTGCGTCATGGTCGGAGCCTTTCGCGGCGGCGTGGCGGGCACGCGGTGGCGGGCACGCGGGGCGGCCGGAAAGGCGGATGCGCACGGCGGTGAAAGGAGAGACTCGACGCTCGCGTGCGGCCTGTCCGGCCGCCGGGCGCGAGGGGGAGTTGGAATTCAGCAGCGGGCGGCGGCCGAGGAGCGGGTAGCTCGCGCGGCCGCGGCGGTGCATCGGGAGAACTCCATGACTCCACGCTAGCGCCCCGTCCGCCCCGAGGCGAACGGTTTCCGCGCCGGTTCGGCGGTGGTGACGCGGCGGCATGCGGGAGGATGGGTGCGTGACCAGCCCGTCCTCGTCCACCTCGTCCGCGCCGCCGCGCCGTCCTCGCCCGACCGCCGCGCAGCTCGAGGCGGCCCGCGACGCCGTCATCCCCGACGTCATCGGGCCCGGACTCAAGGTGCTGTTCTGCGGCATCAACCCGGGGCTGTGGTCGGCGGCGGTGGGCCTGCACTTCGCCCGTCCCGGCAACCGGTTCTGGCCCGCGCTGCACGCCTCCGGCTTCACGCCCGAGCGCTTCACCCCCGACCGCCAGCGCGAACTGCCCGGGCTCGGCCTCGGCATCAGCAACGTCGTCGCCCGCGCCACCGCCCGCGCCGACGAGCTCGGCACGGCGGAGCTGCGCGAGGGCGGCCGCCTGCTGGGCGAGAAGGCGGCCGAGTACCGGCCGGGGTGGCTCGCGATCGTCGGCATCACCGCGTACCGCACCGCGTTCGAGCGCCGCGACGCGCAGATCGGGCCGCAGGCCGAGCGGATCGCCGAGAGCCGGGTGTGGGTGCTGCCGAACCCCTCCGGCTTGAACGCGCACTGGAACGCGGCCGCGCTGGCCGGTGAGTTCGGCCGGTTCCGCGAGGCGGCGGGCGTACCGGCGGCGGGGCCGGTGCGTCAACGAGGCGCAGAGGGCTGACAAACGCGGAGACCCGCCGCCGGACGCGCTCCCGAACGCTTCCGGCCGCGCTCGTGCGGAGTGTGCGCAGGGTGCTTGCATGGCTGCGCAACGCAATCCACTCCTGTGCGACCGCCCCACGGCGAAGGGAATCCACGTGACCGTCCACACTCTGACCGGCCGCACCGCGCTGGTCACCGGAGGCACCCGCGGCATCGGCCGCGCCTGCGCGCTCGCCCTGGCCGCGGCGGGCGCCGAGGTCGTGCTGACCGGCCGGGAGGCGCGCACCGCGAAGGCCGCGGCCGAGGCGATCGCGGCCGAGACCGGGGCCACGGTGACCGGGATGTCCCTGGACGTGCCCGAGAACGCGACCAGCGCCGAGACCTTCGAGTGCGCCGAGTCGCTGCTGGCCGAGATCGCGGCCGAGCACGGCGAGCTCGACGTGCTGGTGGCGAACGCGGGCATCCTGCGGCACACCCCGATGGGCCTGATCGACGCCGCGGACGTGCAGGCGATGGTCGCGGTGAACTTCGTCGGCAGCCTCGCGATGCTCCAGGCCGCGACGGCGTCGATGCGCCGGCGCGGCGGCGGCTCGGCCGTGCTGATCAGCTCGGTCGTCGGCGTGCTCGGCGGCGACATGCTCGCCGCCTACGCCGCGACCAAGGCGGCGATCGCGGCCATGGCCCGCTCCGCCGCGCGCGACCTCGGCCCGGAGGGCATCCGGGTGAACGCGATCGCGCCCGGCGTCATCTACACCGACATGGTCAGCCCGGCCCCGCGCGAGATGCTCGACGCGACGGTCGCCCGCGTCCCGATGCGCCGCGTCGGCCGGCCCGAGGACGTGGCGGGCGCGGCCGTGTTCCTCGCCTCCGACGCGGCGTCCTACGTCACCGGCCACGTCCTGGCCGTGGACGGGGGGATGGTTCTCTAGGGACTGCCGCTTGCACCTCACGTGGCGTGAGGAGGCATGGTGGAGCCGACCTGCAAGAAGGGAGCGGAAGAAGTGAGCTATTCCGTGGGACAGGTTGCCGCCTCCGCCGGGATCACCGTGCGGACCTTGCACCACTACGACGAGGTCGGACTGCTGGTGCCGAGCGGGCGTAGCCAGGCCGGTCACCGCCGGTACGGCGACGAGGACCTCGATCGGCTGCAGCGGATCCTGTTCTACCGGGAGCTGGGCTTCCCGCTCGAAGAGATCGCGGTCCTGCTCGACGATCCGAAGGTCGACCCGCAGGAACACCTGCGGCGCCAGCACGCGTTGCTGACCAGCCGGATCGAGAAGCTGCAGAAGATGGCCGCGGCTGTGGAACGAGCCACGGAGGCACGAAGGATGGGTATCAACCTCACACCCGAGGAGAGGTTCGAGGTCTTCGGCGACTTCGACCCCGATGAGTACGCGGACGAGGCCCGCGAGCGCTGGGGCCAACAGGACGCCTATCGCGAGTCGCAGCGCAGAACGGCTTCCTACACGAAGGAGGACTGGCTGAGGATCAAGCAGGAGCAGGAGGACTGGGGACGGCGTTTCGCGGCACTGATGGACTCGGGCGACGGGCCTGAATCCGGCGCGGCGATGGAGCTCGCGGAGGAGCACCGGCAGCAGATCTGCCGCTTGTACTACGCATGCACCTACGAGATCCACACCGGCCTGGCCGAGATGTACCTCGCCGATCCGCGGTTCACCTCCACGTTCGAGGCGATCAAGCCGGGGATGGCCGAGTACCTGAGTGAGGCGATCGTCGCGAACGCGATCCACCGGGCCTGATCCCGGAGGACTCCTCCGGCGCGTCCGTACGGCGTTCCCGTACGGCGCGTCGCGTCGCGTGTGCACACTGATCCGGCCCGGGACGCGCGAGCATCGAGAGGCTGCTGCCGACGCGAAAGCCGTGTCCGCCCGTGCCAGACGGGGCAGTACGGCGGAGAGGACGCAGCGCCGATCGGACCGAAGGAGCAGGACATGGCGAACACGCCCCGAGGTGGCCGGTGGGACTCGCCGCTGACGGCCGAAGCGGTGGCGGCCGCGGCCGGCGGGCCGAGCTGGCCGTCCGTCGTGGGCGCCGAGACGTGGTGGTGCGCGTCGGACACCGTGGACGCTTCCGTCAGGCTGCTGCGATGCGCGTCGCCGGACCTCTCCGCCACCACCGCCGACCCCGCCCACGACGTGCTCGGCGGGCCGTGGAAGGTCTCGAACGGCGCCATCGGCTACGGCGGGCGCGCCTACCTCGTCGTGCCGGGCGCGGATTCCGGCGATCCGCACGTGCTCGTCTTCACCGACGGGTCTGATCATCGGCTTTACGCCGCACGTGTGGCGCCGCTGCCGTCAGGCGCCACGTCCGCCGCCGAGCCGGTCCCGCTCACCGCACCTGACCCGGACGTCCGCACCACCTGCTACGCGGACCCGATCCTCGGCCCCGATGGCACCGAGGTGTGGTGCGTGCGCGAGGTCACCCGCACCGACGGCGGGGCCGAGCGCGACCCGGCGGAGATCACCACCCGGGACATCGTCGCCGTGCCGCTCGACGGCTCGGCCGCCGACGACCCGGACGCGGTGCGGGTGGTCGCCCGGGCCCAGCACTTCCTGACCTGTGTCCGCGTCAGCCCGGACGGCGCCCGGCTCAGCTGGATCGGGTGGGATCACCCTGACATGCCCTGGGATACCAGTGAGCTGATGGTCGCGGAGCTCGAAGCCGGCGCCGGCGGCCCGGTCGCCCGCGAGCCGGTGCGCGTGCTCGGCGGTCCGGACGTGTCCGTGCCGCAGGCCGAGTGGGCCGACGCGGCGACCCTCTACGCGATGGCCGACCCCGACGGCTGGTGGAACCTGCACCGGGTCACCGTCGACGCGGACGGTTCCGCGCAGGCCGCGTGCGTACTGCCGATGGAGAGCGAGTGCGCGCACGCGGTCTGGCGGGTCGGCGCGACCTCGTTCGCCGTCACCGGCCACGGCGTCGTCTTCCGGCACGGCGTGGGCGATCAGCAGCTCGTGCTGTGGGATCCGGCGGGGGAGGGCTCGCTCACCGAACTCGCGCCCGGTTGGACCGAGTTCGCGGTGGGTGTGTCCGGCGGCGCGGACGCGGTAGCCGTTGTCGGGGCGAGCTCGACACGGCGTCCGACGCCGCTGCGCGTGGAGCTCGGGACCGGCGCAGTGCACCCATGTCCGAGCAGCGACGGCAGCGACGGCAGCGCTGACGAGTTCGAGCCCTGGTATGCGAAGCCTGAACGCCGCACCGCGCCTGGCCGCGACGGCCGTACCGTGCACTTCACCTATCACCCGCCCACGAACCCGCAGTACGAGGGCACCTCGGGCGAACCGAGCGAACTGCCGCCGCTCATCATCGACGTCCACGGCGGCCCGACCAGCACGACCGGCGCCGCGCGCTCGCTGACGCTGTCCTTCTTCACCAGCCGCGGGTTCGCCGTCGCGTCCGTCGACTACGGCGGCTCGACCGGCTACGGCCGGGCCTATCGCGACCTGCTGCGCGGAACCTGGGGCGTCGTCGATGTCGAAGACAGCGTGAGCGTCGCGCGGTTCCTAGCTGAATCAGGACTCGTGGACACCGGGCGCGTCGCCGTCCGCGGCGGCTCGGCCGGGGGCTGGACGGCGCTCGCGGCGCTCACCCACTCCGAGGTGTTCCGCTGCGGCGCGGTCTACTACCCGATCGCCGATCCGTTCACCTGGTACGCCGGGCAGACGCACGACTTCGAGAGCAGATATCAGTACACGCTGCTCGGCGGCGGGCCCGAGGAGGCCGACGCGTTCTACCGCCGGGTCTCGCCCTTGCTCGCGGTGATGCAGCTGCGGGCGCCGTTCGTCATGATGCACGGGCTCGACGACACCATCTGCCGCCCCGACCAGTCGGAACGCTTCGTCGCTGCGGCGCGGGCCCTGCACGGCGAGGACGTCTGCCGCGCGTATCTGCGCTTCCCGGGCGAAGGCCACGGATTCCGGCACGCCGCGAGCCTTGCCGCCTCACTCGAGGCCGAACTCGCGCTGTTCACGGAGGTGCTGTGCGCGCAGGTGCCGGCATGACGGCCGCCGAGCGGGAACTGCTCGACGCCCTCGCCACCGACGTCGTCGACCTGTGCTCTCAGCTGATCCGGTTCGACACGAGCAACTACGGCGGCGGCGAGAGCCGGGGCGAGCGCGCGGCGGCCGAGTGGGTCGCCGAGCAGCTCACCGACAGCGGTCTGCGCCCGACGGTGCTCGAATCCGCGCCCGGCCGGGCCAACACCGTCGTGCGCATCCCGGGCGCGGACCCGGCCGCCCCGGCTCTGCTCGTGCACGGCCACCTCGACGTCGTGCCCGCCGCGGCCGCGGACTGGAGCTTCCCGCCCTTCGCCGGAGAGGTGCGCGACGGCGCGGTCTGGGGGCGCGGCGCCCTCGACATGAAGGACATGGACGCGATGATGCTCGCCTTCGCGCGGCACCTCGCCCGCAGCGGGATGCGTCCGCCGCGCGACATCGTCCTGGCCTTCGTCGCGGACGAGGAGGACACCGGTGAGTACGGGGCCGGATTCCTGGTGGACAAGCACCCGCAGCTGTTCGAGGGCGTGACCGCGGCCGTCAGCGAGTCGGGCGGTCGCCTCGTGCGACTGCCGGGCGGCGGTCGCCTCTACCCGATCGCGGCCGCCGAACGCGGCACCGCCTGGATGACCGTCACCGCCCGCGGCACGGCTGGCCACGGCTCCCGCCGCAACGAGGACAACGCCCTGGTCAAACTGGCCGCCGCGATCGGCCGGATCGACGCGTACACGTGGCCGGTGCGCCTGTCGCCGACCGTGCAGGCTCTGCTCGACGGCCTCGCCGCCCACCTCGGCCGCCCGGTCGGCCCGGAGGACCTCAGCGCACTGGGACCTGCCGCCCAGCTCGTCGCCCACACGACGGCCAACTCACTCAACCCGACGATGCTCAATGCCGGATACAAGCACAACGTCATCCCGGGTGAGGCCACCGCTGCGCTCGACGGGCGCATCCTGCCCGGCACCGAGGCGGAGTTCTTCGAGACCGTCGACGCGCTGTTGGGCCCGGACCTCACCCGGAGCGGCCGCTTCAACGCCCCCGTCAGCGCCGACCACCACTCCGCCGACTTCGCTGCGATGGCCCAGGCACTGCGCGAGCACGACCCCGAGGCGCTGGTGCTGCCCTATTGCATGAGCGGCGGTACCGACGCGAAGTCCTTCGCCCGTCTCTGCATCCCCGGCTACGGCTTCGTCCCCGGCCGCGCGCCCGAAGGCTTCGACCCCTGGCGCTACGTCCACGGCGTCGACGAGCACGTGCCCACCGAGAGCCTCGCCTTCGGTGTACGAGTCCTGACCACCTACTTGATGACCGACCCGCGCACCGTGGAGAAGCAGGAGCACGCATGAAGATGCATCGCCCCCCAGCCCTCAAGCCCGGCGACACCGTGGCCGTGATCTGCGGAAGTTCCCCCGTCCACACGCCGGAACGGCTCGCCTCGGGCCTGCGCGCGCTCGAGCACGTGGGACTGCGGCCGGAGGTCTTCGCCACGGCCACGGACCCGGGCAGTGTGTACGACTATCTCGCCGGGACCGACGAGCAGCGCGCCGCAGAGCTGACGAGGGCGCTGACCGACCCGAAGTACGCCGCGGTCTTCCTCGCCCGCGGCGGCTACGGCATACAGCGCACCCTGGAGAAGCTGGACTGGAACGCGATCGATCCGAGCCGGCCGAAGGTGGTGGTCGGCTATTCGGACGCCACCGCCCTGCTCGAGGCGCTCGTGGTCAAACTCGGCTGGGTCTCGCTGTTCGGGCCGATGGTCGCGTGCAGCGGGTTCTACGAGGGCCCGGACGAGTACGACTTCAAGGAGCTCATGCGCCTGCTGTTCAACCCCGCGGAAGTCAAGGGCCTGGCGTTCCCCGGCTTCCGGACGCTGGTGTCGGGCCAGGCCGAGGGCATCACGCTCGGCGGCACCGCCACCCTGATCGCGGCGAGCCTCGGCACCGACACCTCGCACCCGGCCGACGGCGCGATCGTGCTGTTCGAGGACGTCGACGAGCTCCCGTTCCGGCTGGACCGGGTGCTCACCCAGATCCGCCGCTCGGGCTATCTCGACGGCGTCGCCGGGATCATCCTGGGCACCTTCACCGAATGCGGCGAGCCCGAGCAGGTCGACGCGCTGCTCGCCGAGCGCCTCGGCGACCTCGGCGTCCCCATCCTGGCCGGCGCGAACCTCGGCCACAACACCGCCATGCAGACCTACCCCGTCGGCGTCCGCGCCAGCCTGGACGCCGACCTCGGCACCCTCACCTACCTCATGCCCGTGCTCGAGGGCTGAGGCCGCGCTCCGGTTTGCCGTTGGATCCCGGCCCTCGGCCGGGCCCCGCGCAACGGCAAACCGGCCGGCGCCGCGCCGCCGCCCGGCGCGCCTCGGACTCAGCCCTCGTAGTCCTCGTAGTACTCCGTGCCCAGGTGGGTGATCAGCTCCTCGCCCATCAGCCAGCGCAGGGTGTTCTTGAGCTTGGTCTGCTGGATGAACAGGTCGTGCTCGGGATACACGCTGGGTGCGTGCTGCGGGCTCTTGAAGTAGAACGAGAGCCACTCCTGCACGCCCTTGAGGCCCGCGCGGTGGGCCAGGTCGGTGAAGAGCACCAGGTCGAGCACGAGCGGCGCTGCGAGGATGGAGTCCCGGCACTGGAAGTCGACCTTGATCTGCATGGGGTAGCCGAGCCAGCCGAAGAAGTCGATGTTGTCCCAGCCCTCCTTGCTGTCGCCGCGCGGCGGGTAGTAGTTGATCCGCACCGCGTGGTGGAAGTCGCCGTAGAGGGTGGGGTGGCGGCTCGGCTGGAGGATGTAGTCGAGCACGCCGAGCTTGGAGACCTCCTTCGTGCGGAAGCTGTCCGGATCGTCGAGCACCTCGCCGTCCCGGTTGCCGAGGATGTTGGTGGAGTACCAGCCCTGCAGGCCCAGCATGCGGGCCTTGAGCATCGGGGCCAGCACGGTCTTGAGCAGGGTCTGGCCCGTCTTGAAGTCCTTGCCGCCGATCGGCACGCCCTGCGCCGCGGCGAGCTCGACCATCGCCGGGATGTCGACGGTGAGGTTGGGCGCCCCGTTCATGAACGGCGCGCCCTCCTTGAGCGCCGCGTACGCGTAGAGCATCGAGGGCGCGATGCTCGCGTCGCTCGTGTCCATCGCGGCCTCGAACGCGGCCAGGTCCTCGTGCGTGGGCCCGGGCTCGAGGTAGACCTCGGTGGAGGCGCACCAGATCACCACGATCCGGTCGCACCCGTGCGCGGCCTTGAAGTCGCGGATGTCCTGGCGCAGAGCCTCGGCCAGTTCCCGCTTGTTCGTGCCGGGCTTGACGTTGTAGCCGTCGAGGCGCCGCACGTACGCGCGGTCGAAGACGGCCGGCATCGGCTCGATCTCCTTGAGCTCGGCCGCGATCGGGTCGATGTGGGCGCGCTCGAGCACCCCGCACTTGAGCGCGGATTCGTAGGCGGTGTCCGGGAACGGATCCCAGGCCCCGAAGACGAGTTGGTCCAGGCCGGCCAGGGGGACGAAGTCGCGGATCAGCGGCACGCGGTCCTCGGTCCGCCCGCCGAGGCGGATGGTGCCCATCTGGGTCAGCGAACCCACGGGCTCGGCCAGGCCGCGCTTGATCAGCTCGACGCCGGCGATGAAGGTGGACGCCACGGCGCCGAGGCCCACCGTCAGGACGCCCACTTTGCCGGCCGCCGGCGCGATGTGGTGCTCAGAACTCTGCATGAAACCCCGTCCTTCTCGCAATACGGACAAGAGCCGTCAAACTGACGGCATATGATGGTTCGATCTGTCAGTCCGATGTATCGAACTGATACATCGGGATGCTATGGGGGCGGGCGTGCGCCGCGCAAGGGGCCTGAGAGAGGCAAGGGGGTATCGACGCACCGTCAGATGCGTGCTCCGGTCGGGAAACCGCCGGTGGGAGGGGGTGCGCCGGCAGCCGAGAACGGCTGACGGCGCCGGGACTCAGAGCCCGAAGTGCGCCACGGCCCGCTCGGCGACGGCTTCCGGGCTCAGGTGCGTGTTGTCGATCAGCAGGTGGTCGGCGCGGCCGGCGAACTCGTGCGTCGAGTTCATCTTGTGCTTCGCGTCGAGGTCCAGAACGTGCTGGTGGGACCAGGCGAGGTCCTGCTTGGACGGCTTCTCCGCCAGGCGACTGTCCTGCACGTTGCGGTGCAGCCGGGTCGCCTGCTCGGCGGCGAGCTCCAGGTAGCGGATCCGGGCGCCGCGGTCACGGAACGGACGGGCGTACTGCTCCACCGCCACGGCGTCCTCGGGCTCGTCGAAGGCCCACAGGTAGGAGAAGACCAGGCCGGGCAGGTCGGAGTCGGCCGCCTCCTCCAGGATGCGGATGCGGAACTCCACGTTGAGCCGGGCGAACTGCGGCGAGTCGTAGGGGAACAGGCGCAGCAGCGGCTCGATCGTCATGTGGTTGTGCAGCAGCCGGTAGCCGGTACGGCGCGCGATCTCGGCTCCGACGGTCATCTTCCCGACCGCGGGCGGACCGATCACGAACAGCAGGGAGGGCACGTCCGACATCGCGCCAGGATAGATCATCCGACCGGACGGGAGGCAACCGGATTTCCCTTAGGCTCTTTGCATGATTCGACCCGCGAAGCCCGAGGACGTCACCGAGATCCACGCCATGGTGCGGGAGCTCGCCGAGTACGAGAAGTCGCTGAGCGAGGCCAAGGCCACGCCGCAGCAGCTGCACGAGGCGCTGTTCGGCGCGGCTCCGGCCGCGTTCGCGCACGTCGCCGAGGACGAGGCGGGCGACGTGGTCGGGTTCGCCCTGTGGTTTCGCAACTTCTCCACCTGGACCGGCGTACACGGGATCTACCTGGAGGACCTCTACGTCCGGCCCGCCACCCGCGGCCGCGGATACGGCAAGGCCCTGCTGGCCGAGCTCGCCCGCATCTGCGTGGAGCGCGGATACGGGCGGCTCGAGTGGTCGGTCCTGGACTGGAACGAGCCGGCCATCGCGGTCTACCGGAAGATCGGCGCGGTCCCCATGGACGAGTGGACCGTCAACCGGCTGACCGGGGACGCGTTGACGGCGCTGGGGTCGACGGCACTGGGTTCGACGGCGCTGGGTTCGACGGCGCTGGGTTCGACGCCGCCGGGGACCGCCGCGAGCTGACGCCCGGCGGGCTCACGCTTCTCACGCCACCTCGAGGATCGTCAGTTCCCTGGTCGTCCTGGTCAGCGCGACGTAGAGGTCGTTCTCGCCGCGCGGGCCGTCGGCGGCGACGGCTTCGGGGTCGGCCAGGACGACCGAGTCGAACTCGAGGCCCTTGGCCTGACGCGCGGTCAGCACGACGGTGCGCCGGTCCAGGTCGGGCAGCGCGCCGTAGGACGCCTCGGGCAGCGTGCGCGCGACCGCGGCGGTGAGCTCCCCGGCCCGGCTGGCCGGGACGATCACGGCCAGCTTGCCCTGTTCCAACGCCTCCTGCCGGGCCAGCGCCACCTCGGCCAGCCGGCCCGGCAGGTCCTCGGACGAGACCTGCTCCCGCACCGGGGCCACGCCGCTGGCGCGCACGGCCTGCGGCGGGCGCAGCGCCGGGTCGATCCGCTCGAGCACCTTGGCCGCGAGCTCCATGATCTCGCTGGGGGTGCGGTAGTTGACGGTCAGTTCGACCGCGCGCCAGCGCTCGCCGACGAGCGGTTCGAGCATCTGCGCCCAGGACCCGGCCCCGGCCGCGTCGCCGGTCTGCGCGACGTCGCCCACCAGCGTCATCGACCGGCTCGGGCAGCGGCGCAGCAGCACCCGCCAGGCCATCGCCGACAGCTCCTGCGCCTCGTCCACGATGATGTGGCCGAAGGTCCAGGTCCGGTCGGCCGCCGCGCGCTCGGCCACGGTGCGCAGGTCCGCCATGGCCTGCATGTCCGCCAGCGCCTCGGCGTTGATGATGTCGGTGACCGACACGATCTCCTCGCGCGGGTCCTCCAGGTCCGTCGAGCGCGAGCCGGCCATGATGTCGAGCACGCCCTGCGCGTACGCGATCTCCTGGCGCCGCTTGAGCTCCCGGGCCGCGCGCTCGGCGTTGAACGCGCCGAGCAGCTCGGCCGCCTCGTCCAGCAGCGGCACGTCCGCGATGGTCCACTCCGCGCCCGGCTCCCGGCGCAGCGCCTCGCGTTCGGCCTCGGCCAGCTCGCCCGCCACCTCGTCCAGCAGGAACGGGCCGCTCAGCAGCTCGTTGATCAGCCGCTGCGGGGTGAGCTCGGGCCAGAGCCAGTTGAGCGCGGCCTGCACCGGCTGCTCCTGCTCCAGCGTGCGCCGCAGCTCGGCCCGGTCCACCACGCGCAGCAGCGCGTCGTCGCCGTCCCCGATCTCCTCGCCCTCCATGGCCAGGCCGTGCTCCCGCAGGTCCTGCGCGATGGCCTCGAGCACCTCCGCGCTGAGCCCGGAGAACGGGTCGTCGGTCAGCCGCGCCGCGGCCTGGTCCACCAGGGCCTCGAGGATGTGGTCGACCAGCACCGGCCGGGCCACGTTGTGCGGCTCCTCGGTGTCCAGCGCCTTCTCCTGCGCGCGCAGGCAGGTCTCCCGGTCGAGCCGGTAGGTGACCCCGTCCACCACGACCTCCAGCGGCTCGTCCGGCTCCGGCAGCCGTCGCAGGGCCTTGACGGCCCGGTCGATCACCGCGGCCATCTCGGTGCGGCCCTTGATCTCGGCCACGTGCGGGGCGTCGAACGTCCGGGCCCTGACACCGGGGAAGAGCTCGCCGACGGTCAGCAGCGCGGCGCTGGTCTCGCCGAGCGCGGGCAGCACGTGCCCGATGTAGCGCAGGAAGGTCGGGTTCGGACCCACGATGAGCACGCCGGAGCGGGCCAGGCGCTCGCGGTGGGTGTAGAGCAGGTAGGCGGCGCGGTGCAGTGCCACCGCCGTCTTGCCGGTGCCCGGGCCGCCCTGCACCACCAGGATGCCCTGCAGCCGGTCCCGGATCACCGCGTCCTGCTCGGTCTGGATGGTCTCGACCACGTCGCCCATCCGCCCGGTGCGCGCCTTCGTCAGCGCCGCGAGCAGCGCGGCCTCGCCGACCAGCGGCGAGGCCGATCCGGCGCCCCCGTGCACCTGCTCCAGCTCGTCCAGCACGCCCCGGTCCAGCGCGTCGTCGTCGAGGCCGACGACGGTGCGCATCCGGGTGTGGATGTGCCGGCGCCGCCGCACGCCGAGGGGTGCGGCGCTGGTCGCGGTGTAGAACGCGCGGGAGGCCGGCGCCCGCCAGTCGAGCAGCAGCGGCTCGCCGTCGGCCTCCTCGTCGCGGATGCCGATCCGGCCGATGTAGAGCCGCTCGGCCGAGCCGAGGTCGAGCCGGCCGAAGCAGAGCCCGTCCTCGGCCGCGTCGATCCGGGCGAGCCGGCTGCCGGTCTCCCGCGCCACGATGTCCCGCTCGACCAGGTACTGCCGGGTGCCGCCGGACGCGCCGCGCACTCCGCCCAGGGCGGCCGAGGCCTCCTCGCGCATCCGGTCGAGCTGTCCGTAGAGCATGCTGACGTAGTCCTGCTCGTGCGCGAGCTCCTCGTGTTCGTTTGACATCCCGCTCCCCATGCGCTAAGTTCGTCCATGAGCCCGGATCAAGGCATTATTTTGTGCTGCACAAAATCCGATGCTCCCCCACTCTAGCACGGCCCGGCGGCTTCACGCCGCGTTCCGCGCGTACAACGACGAACGCCCCGCCTCCCGGTATCGGGAGGCGGGGCGTTCGCTTTCACCGTGTCAGCCGCCTGACCTCAGTGCGCTCAGCCAACCGAGCGCCCGGGGGACTCAGGGGTAGGAGACGATGTCGCTCGGACCGCCGAAGGTGGAGCTCACCGGGGCGCCGGTGCCGTTGATGACCGAGTCGATCCCGCCGGAGCCGTTGAGGAACACCGTCAGGATGTCGTGGAACTGCACGCCGGGGGAGTCCGGAACCTGGAACGCCATCGCGTTCTCGATCGGCACGCCCTGGTTGAAGTAGGAGTACACGCCCATGCCGTAGCCCTGGAACGAGGTGACCGACTTCGGGATGTAGAAGGCCGGGTAGCCGTCCTGGGTCGGGCTCGCCATCCAGTCCGCCTGGCTGGGTACCTCGTACGGGTTCTCGTTCTGGAAGAACAGCACGGTGCCGCCCTGGCCGCTCCAGACCGTCTCGTACTTCTGATAGTGCTCCACCGCCAGGCCGTACGCGGTCACGTCGTCGCCGCCGATGACCGCGCCGGTGTCCGCGGTGTCCGAGGTCCACGAGCCGCCGCCGGCGCCGTGGTCGGCCCGCCAGGACCACACGTCGTCGATGATCGAGTCGCTCGCGTCGTCCACGAACGCCGTCTTGACCGAGCCGACCTCGGCGCCGCCGACCCGGAAGAAGACGTCGTCGATGCTGGTCGGGTCGTTGCGGTACCAGGAGAGCGAGGCCGTGCCCGGCAGGCCGGAGAGCGAGAGCAGGTTGGGCGAGGTGACCGGTCCGGCGTCGAAGATGAGGCCGGAGACGTTCACCCCGGGCACCGGCGCGACGTCCATGGTGGTGTTGCCGCGGGTCGGGATCAGCGTCGCGAAGCCGAGGCCGACGATCTTCGTGTCGGGGTAGAGCACGTGGATCGTGCTCGGGACCTGGTACACGCCGGGGGTGAACAGCAGGTTGCGGCCCAGCGCGAGCGCCAGGTTGATCTGCGCCACCGTCGTCGTGGACTGCACCACGAAGAAGGAGCTCAGCGGCAGCGAGGTGCCCGGGGTGGAGCCGGACGCCCAGCTCGGGCCGCTGCTCGAGGTCTGCGCGGAGGGCACGAACACCTGGTAGTGCCCGGAGGAGTCGGTGTAGAGGTACGGCTCCTCACGCGTGGTCGGGCAGGTGGCGAGCGTGGTGTACGGCGAGGTGCCGCCCGCGTCGCCGGAGTTCGAGGAGAACGACTGCGCCGGCGCGCCCGGGTCGCCGCAGAACACCTGGTTCCACACCCCGTTCGACCAGCCGTCCAGCGCGCTGTCGCGCACGATGAACTGCTGCTGCGAGCCGTTGATCACGGTGCCGCCGGTGAACGAGGAGTCCGCGATGAACCCGCCGCTGGCGTAGTCCGGCGAGCCGTCGCAGTAGTCCATCAGCGTGACGTTGCCGTTGACCGCGACCCGTCGCATCGGCGCGGCCTGGGACACGGCCCAGAACTCGGTGTTGCCGGTGCAGCCGGAGCCGCCGGCCACGTCGATGGTGAGGTTCGAGATCGAGCGCCAGAAGTTCTCCAGCGCGAAGCACTGGCTCTGGTCGCCGTCGGTGCACTGGTTGAAGGTGTCGGCCTGTCCGACGATCACGGTGTCGGACGGGTCCTTGCCCAGGCCGGCGATGCTGGTGTAGTAGCCGACCTGGAAGACCAGCGGGTCGGCGGTGGAGCCGTAGGTGCCGGGCTCGAACAGCAGTTCGTAGCGCTGGGTGCCGAACTGGTTGGGGATCTGCTGGGCGCTGATGGCGTCGAGCGTGGACTGGATCGAGTCCTGCGACATCGACGGGTTGAACACGTACACGTTCGGGCCGAGCACGCCGCCCGTGGTGGACGGCGCGACCGTGGCCGTGCCCGTGTCCGCCGAGGCCGCCGGGGCCAGCACCGGCGCCGTACTCAGGCCGATCCCGGCCGCCAGCGCGACGATCAGGTGCACCAGCCGCCTCGCTCGGGGCCGAGAACCGGGCCGCGGCCCGGGACGCGGACCGGGTATCACCGAACTCAACCTCACGGTTGTTTCCGCCTTTCCAACACGCGTGAGCACCGATGCTCCGCGATAGGGAGGAGAAGCTTGGAGAGCGCTCTCTGGCGGACCAGTGAACTCTTCGAACCCTGAGCAGTCAAGACCCGACCACTCTGCGGTCGGTGTGCCGGGGTTTTGGAGAACGAGCAGGTCAGCGCGCGGCTGAGGGGAATGATGAAGAGAACTGCGCTGGCCGGACGTGTCGGTCGGCACCAGGTGCGGACCGCGACCTGTGTACGTGGTCTCCATCGACCGCCTCGCGGCGCCGGGCCTACCTTCTGCCGGAACGCACGATGCCCGCGCGCCGGAGCCGCTCGCCCCGCCCCGGGCACCGTGCCGCCCGCTTCAATGGAGAGGCAGACAAACCCGTGCACCCCCAGCCAGCCCGTCCCCATCCGCGGCCCGCGGCCCGGGCGGCGTCCGCCGTCGCCGTCGTCCTCGGCGTGCTCGCCGCGATGCTCTACGCCTTCGCCGCGGCCACCCCCGCGCTCGCCAACACCTCCACCCTCACCCAGGTCAGCTCGTTCGGCACGAATCCCGGCGCGCTGCAGATGTACGACTACGTACCCACCACGGCGGGCTCGGACGCGCCGCTGGTCGTCGCGCTGCACGGCTGCACCCAGACCGCGACCGACTACTACGACGACTCGGGCTGGCCCAAGTACGCCGACCTGTGGGGCTTCGACGTCGTCTTCCCGCAGCAGACCTCGAGCAACAACAGCGAGGACTGCTTCGACTGGTACACCCCCTCGGACGACTCCCGCGGAGACGGCGAGGCCGCGTCGATCATCCAGATGGTCGACTACATGGAGGCGCACTACTCCATCAATCCCTCGCGCGTGTACGTCACCGGGATGTCCGCGGGCGGCGGCATGACCGCCGACCTGCTCGCCGACTACCCCGACGTGTTCGCCTCCGGCTCCATCGACTCCGGCCTGCCCGCGCAGTGCGCCACCAGCCAGACCGTCGCGTACACCTGCATGGACAGCGCGGTGAGCGACACGGTCGCGCAGTGGACCGCGCTGGCGAAGAACTCCGACCCCGGATACACCGGCAGCTGGCCGACCGTGCAGATCTGGCAGGGCACCGCGGACTACACGGTCAGCACGTCGAACTCGACCGAGCTGATGGACCAGTGGACCGGGGTGTGGGGGATCGGCCAGAGCGCCTCGTCCACCGCGAGCCTGACCGGCGGCACCACCGAGAGCCTGTACGAGAACGCGGCGGGCGTGCCGGTGGTCGAGGTGTTCGCCGTCTCCGGCATGGGCCACGGCCTCGCGGTGAATCCGGGCTCGAGCATCGACGAGTGCGGCACGACGGGCGCGTACTTCCTGAGCTACATCTGCTCGTCGTACTACACGGCGCTGTTCTGGGGACTCAACGGGAGCTCGACGGCATCGGCGTCTGCTTCGGCTTCGGCGAGTGCGTCGGCTTCGGCGAGTGCGTCGGCCTCGCCCTCCAATTCGGCCTCGCCGTCCCCGTCGGCATCGGCGTCCGCATCCCCGTCCGTATCGGCGAGTGCCTCGCCTTCCGCCTCAGCCTCCGCCTCGTCCACGTACGCGACGAGCTGCTACACCGCGAGCAACTACGCGCAGACGACCGCGGGCCGGGCCTACCAGTCCGGCGGATACGCGTACGCGGACGGCTCCAACCAGGACATGGGGCTGTGGAACACCTTCTACACCACCAGCCTCGAGGAGACCTCGCCCGGCTACTACGTCATCGTCAGCAGCTGTCCGTAGGTTCCCTCGATCCGGGGCCGGCCTCGCGGAGTCACGAGGCCGGCCCCGGAACAGGCCCTTGATCAACGCCGCGGGAAGAGCCCGTCCACGAACGCGTTGCGGAACTTCCCGGCCGGGTCGCGCCGCTCGATCAGGCTCCTGAAGTCCTCGGCCCGCGGGTAGGTGGCGAGCGCGGCGGCCGGACCGCTGAGGAAGACCTTTCCCCAGTGCGGGCGGGCGCCGAGCGGCAGCAGGGCGTCCTCGATCGACGCCAGTACCGGCTCGACGGCGGCCAGGTCCGCGATCCAGGTGAAGTGCAGCGCGACCGCGTCGCGCTGGTAGCAGGGGCTGAGCCACAGCTCGTCCGCCGCGATGGTGCGGATCTCCGAGATCTGCAGGACCCGCGCCACGTGCGCCCCCAGCGGCCGCACCGCCTCGAACGCCTCGGCGGCAAGCTCGCGCGGGACGAAGAACTCGGACTGGAGCTCCTTGCCGCTGCTCGGCGTGAAGTCGGGACGGAAGTGTGGGAGCCGCTCGTGCCACGGGCCGGGCACGGCCAGCTGCGCGGTGCAGTACTCGGTCGGCATACCGGGGACCGGGTGCGAGGGCTCGGTGGCGAGCGCCGCGCCGAGCAGCTCGGCCGGCGGCTGCTGTGCCTCGCCGCCCGCGTCGAGGCGCATTTTGCGCCACACCGACACCGCGCCGCTGCCCCAGTCGGTGAATCCGCTGACGCTGTATCCGGAGGCGAACACGTCCTCGCGATGCGCCGTCAGCTCCTCCAGCGGGACGCCGTGGTAGACGTGCTGCGCGACCTCGAAGGTCGGCTGCACGTCGACCGTCATGTGCGTGACCACGCCGAGCGCGCCGAGCGAGACGACCGCGCCGTCGAAGCCCTCGGATTCGCCGCGAGTGAGCTCGACGACCTCGCCGCGTGCGTCGACCAGGCGGATGCCGCGGACGAACGCGGCGAGGTTCTGATTCGCATCGCCGGAGCCGTGCGTCGCCGTGGCCACCGCGCCCGCGAGCGAGATGTGCGGAAGCGAGGGCAGGTTGGGCAGCGCCAGGCCTTCGGCCTGGAGCCGCTCGGCCAGCTCGGCCAGGCGCAGGCCCGCCGAGACCGTGGCGCTGCGGCGGTCCTCGGCGATCTCGACCTGCGCGGGCAGCGCGTCGATCCGCAGCAGGTCGCCGTCGGTGTCGGCGATGCGGTTGAACGAGTGGCCGGTGCCGAGCACGCGGATCCGCTCGGCCCCGGCCACCACGGCCCGCAGCTGCTCGAGCGAGGTCGGACGGTGCAGCCGGGCCGGGTGGAACTCCACGTTGCCCGCCCAGTTGCGGATCGGATCGATCGGATCGCTCATCAGACGGGCCCTTCGTGCCGTGCGCGGACGCGGCGACCACGCACCGCCGCGTGATCACGTACTCGGCGCTCAGCCTCGCGCGTCCGAGGGGCGCCCGTCAACGCGTGGCAGCGGTAGTGGCTAGGACAGCGCCGCGTACTCCTTGGCGATCGCGGCGCCGAGGCGGGCGTTGTTCTTCACCAGCGCGATGTTCGCGCGCAGGCTCTCGCCCGCGGTGATCTCCACGATCCGGCCGAGCAGGTACGGCGTGGCGTCCTTGCCCTTGATGCCCCTGGCGTCCATGTCGGCGAGCGCCTGCTCGATGATCGAGTCGATCTCGGAGGCGGGGATCTCGTCGGCCTCGGGGATCGGGTTGGCGATGTCCAGGCCGCCGCGGATGCCGAGGTCCCACTTGGTGCGCATGATCACGGCGAGCTCGGCCGGGCTGTCCGCGCGCATCGGGGCGGGGAAGCCGCTGCGCCGGGAGAAGAAGGCGGGGAACTCGTCGGTGCCGTAGCCGATCACCGGGACGCCGAGGGTCTCGAGCGTCTCCAGGGTCAGTCCGATGTCCAGGATCGACTTCACCCCCGCGCTGATCACGGCCACGTCGGTCTGCGCGAGCTCGGTCAGGTCGGCGCTCACGTCGAAGGTCTGCTGCGCGCCCCGGTGTACGCCGCCGAGGCCGCCGGTGACGAAGGTGCGGATCCCGGCCAGCGCGGCCAGGCGCATGGTCGCGGCGACGGTGGTCGCGCCGTGGCCGGCGCGCGCGATGACGTAGGGCAGGTCGCGCAGGCTGACCTTCGCCACGTTCACGTCCGTGGCCAGCAGCTCCAGGTCCTCGGCCGTGAGCCCGATCCGAGGGGAGCCGCCGAGCACGGCGATGGTGGCCGGGATCGCGCCGCCGTCGCGGATGATCTGCTCGACCTCGGTGGCCATCGCCACGTTCTGCGGGTAGGGCATGCCGTGGCTGATGATCGTGCTCTCCAGCGCCACGACCGGCGCTCCCTCGGCCAGCGCGGTGCGCACCTCCTCGGTCAGGACGAGGGACGGGTGCGGGGTGTGGTCGGTGGTGTTCATCGGGCTTCCGTGCTTTCTTCCGCGGTGGGGGCTGGGGCCGGGCTTCGGCGTAGCGCCTGGGCGAGCAGACGCTCGGTCAGGTCGGGCCGGACGGTGTGGGTGCTCTCCAGGGTGAGCGCGGCGGCGGCGTGGCCGTGGCGGGCGGCGTCGGCGGGGGCGTGGCCGGCCAGCAGCGCGTAGGCGAACGCGGCCAGCATCGCGTCCCCGGCGCCGGTGACGTCCTGGACCTCGGCCGGGTCGGCGGCGAGCCGGTGCAGCGTGGCGGCGCCCTGCCCGGGCGTGCGCGTGCTGAGCAGGCTGCCGTCCGCGCCGAGCCGGATCCACACGTGCCGCACGCCTCGATCGTGCAGGACCGCAGCGGCGCGCGACAGCGACGCCTCGGTCTCGGCCGTGTCCTGCGCCCGCGTGTCCTCGCTGGTGAGCGCGCGCAGTTCGTCGAGGTTCGGCGTGAGCGCGAAGATGGGCCGTTCGGGGCTGAGCAGCGGGGTGAGCCGGGCCGCCTTCGGCACGCTGACCGGGTCGAGGACCACCCGCAGGTCGGCGGAGTGGGCCAGGTCGAGCAGGTGCGCGGTGGTCGCGGCGGGCAGATTGCCGTCGAGGACGAGCAGCGCGGCATGTGCGATCAGCTCGCGCGCGGACTGGAGGTGCTCCGGGCGCAGGTTGTCCGTCGCGCTCATGTCGGCCACCGCGAGCAGCAGTTCGCCGTCCGCGTCGAGCACGGCGGTGTAGCTGCCGGTGGGGTGCTCGCCGCGGTGGACGTGGTCGAGCAGCACCCCCGCGGCGCGCGTGTCGGCGAGCAGCCGTTCGCCGTACGGGTCGCGGCCGACGGCGGCGATCAGCTGGGTCGGGGTGCCGAGCCTGGCCAGGTTCTCGGCGATGTTGCGGGCCACCCCGCCCGGCGTGGTGGAGGTGTGGCCGGGGTTGCTGGTGTGCGCGATGGCGGCGGCGGAGCTGCGCGCCTTGATGTCGAGGTTGGCCCCGCCCACCACGACCACCGGTGGCCGCTCGCTCAGGATGTAGCCGCGGCCGAGGATCACGCCCTTGCGGCCCAGGTTGGACAGGTGCACGTTCACGGCCGCCCGGCTGGACCCGAGCCGCTCGGCGATCGCGGCCGGCGTGATCAGCGGTTCGCGGCGCAGCAGGTCGATGATCTCCTGCTCCCGGTCCGTCACTCCCATGTTTAGAACACTAAAGCTCCTTTAGTGATCTATGCAAGCGGGCCTCCGGCGAACCGCTGCCGCTAGCCGGTCGTGGTCACCCGAGCCGGTACACCGACACGTGCGAGGTCGACTCGGCGGTGAACTCGGCGCCGGACCAGTCGGCGTGCCGACTCTCCAGCTCGAACCCGGCGAGCTGCCCCATCAGATCCAGCTCCGCCGGCCAGATGTACCGGTGCGGCGAGCGGAACAGCCGCGCCTCTTTGCCCTGGCCGAAGTGGAAGTGGTGCGAGACCACGTGCTGCGTGAGGACGTCGAAGCGGTCGAGCCCGAAATAGCCCTCCCCGGTCCCGAACACCACGGAGTCGAGCCCGGGCGCGAGCTGGCGCAGTTCGGGGACCCAGAGCTCGATGACGAAGCGCCCGCCCGGCCGCAGATGCCGCGCCGCGTTGCGGAAGCAGGCGACCTGCTCGGCCTGGGTGAGCAGGTTCGAGATCGTGTTGAAGACCAGGTAGACGAGCGAGTACGAGCCCACCTCGCCCGCCGTCCCGGTCGCCATGTCCCCGAGCACGACCGGAATCTCCGTCGCGTCGACCTTCGTCCGCAGCTGCCGCAGCATCGGCTCGGACAGCTCCAGCCCCGCCACCGGCACCCCGCTTCGCGCCAGCGGCACCCC
>NZ_JAGSOG010000122.1 GCF_018139695.1 Actinospica durhamensis
CCCGGCCGCCAGCCGCTCGCCGAGCGCGTGCACCAGCCGCTGGTCCCCGCCCGAGGGATCGGCCAGCCAGACCACCTGCGCCCCCGCCGCGGCCTCGGCCAGCAGCTCCTCGGCCACTTCCTCCGCCTCGCCCTCGATCAGCTCGATCGCGATGTCGAGGTCGTCGAGGTACTCCAGGATCGGATGCTCCTCATCCCCCGCGTGCACCCGCGCCCCCGGCTCCGCCACCACCCGCCAGGCCGCAGCCGACATCAGCCCCGGCGCGACCCGCGGCGAGAAGGGAATCAGCACGATACGACCGGTCATGGTGGCAGCCTACCGACACCGGCCGACCCCGCCTCGCTTCTCCGGCAGCGCGATCGCACCGAGATCCGTCGAGGGCGGACGGCCGGGCGGCGGTGAGCCGCCCCCGTCACGCCCCCATCAGCAGCACCCCGTCGATCAGCGAGCGGCACCACTCGAGCAGGGGCAGGCCGGTGACGGGCTCGGCCGGGAAGCCCTTGGTCTTGGGGCGCGGGACGAGGATGTGGTCGGTCTGCTTCTTGACGATCGAGCCGGGGAAGACGCGCTTGAGGCGCAGTTCCTGGGACTCGCGCAGGTAGACCTGACTGAACTTCACATAGTTGCCCTGGAGCACGATCTCGGCCAGGCCGGCGGTGCGGGCGTGGGCGCGGAAGAGGGCGACGGCGAGCAGGTTGCCGACCGGCTCGGGCAGCTTGCCGTAGCGGTCCACGAGTTCGTCGTGGACGCCGACGATGTCCTTCTCCTCGGCGATCGAGGCGATCCGGCGGTAGGCCTCCAGGCGCAGGCGCTCGCCGGGGACCCAGTCGTGCGGGATGTGGGCGTCGACCGGGAGGTCCACGCGCATGTCGGCGATCTCCTCCTGCACCTCGAGGCCGGAGGCCTGCTCGCGGAACTCCTTGACCGCCTCGCCGACCATCCGGATGTACAGGTCGAAGCCGACGCCCTCGATGTGGCCGGACTGCTCGCCGCCGAGCAGGTTGCCGGCGCCGCGGATCTCGAGGTCCTTCATCGCCACGAACATGCCCGCGCCCAGGTCGGTGTGCTGGGCGATGGTGGCAAGGCGCTCGTGCGCGGTCTCGGTGAGCGGCTTCTCCGGCGGGTAGAGGAAGTACGCGTAGGCGCGTTCGCGGCCGCGCCCGACCCGGCCGCGCAGCTGGTGCAGCTGGCTCAGGCCGAAGTTGTCGGCGCGCTCGACGATCAGGGTGTTGGCGTTGGCGATGTCGATGCCGGACTCCACGATCGTGGTGCACACCAGCACGTCGAACTCGCGGTTCCAGAAGCCCACGATGAGCTTCTCCAGCGCGTGCTCGTTCATCTGGCCGTGCGCGATGGCGACCCTGGCCTCGGGCACCAGCTCGCGGATCCGGGCCGCGGCGCGGTCGATCGACTCGACCCGGTTGTGGATGTAGAAGACCTGGCCCTCGCGCAGCAGCTCGCGCCGGATGGCCGCGCCGATCTGCTTCTCCTCGTACGCGCCGACGAAGGTGAGCACCGGGTGGCGCTCCTCCGGCGGCGTCTGGATCGTGGACATCTCCCTGATGCCGGTCACCGCCATCTCGAGCGTGCGCGGGATCGGGGTCGCGGACATCGTCAGCACGTCCACGTTCGCGCGCATCTGCTTGAGGTGCTCCTTATGCTCGACGCCGAAGCGCTGCTCCTCGTCCACGATCACCAGGCCGAGGTCCTTGAACCTGGTGTCCTTGGCGAACAGCCGGTGCGTGCCGATCACCACGTCCACCGAGCCCTCGGCCAGGCCCTGCAGCACCTCGGTGGCCTCCTTGTCGGTCTGGAACCGCGACAGTGCCTTGATGGTGACCGGGAACTGGGCGTAGCGCTCGGCGAAGGTGGAGAAGTGCTGCTGCACCAGGAGGGTCGTGGGCACGAGGATGGCCACCTGCTTGCCGTCCTGCACCGCCTTGAACGCCGCGCGCACGGCGATCTCGGTCTTCCCGTAGCCGACGTCGCCGCAGATCAGACGGTCCATCGGCACCGTCTTCTCCATGTCGCCCTTGACCTCGTCGATACAGGCGAGCTGGTCCGGGGTCTCGGTGTAGGGGAAGGCGTCCTCGAGCTCGCGCTGCCACGGCGTGTCGGTGGTGAAGGCGTGGCCGGGTGCGGCCTGCCGGGCGGAGTAGAGCTTGATCAGGTCGGCCGCGATGTCGCGCACGGCCTTGCGGGCGCGCGACTTCGCCTTCTGCCAGTCCGCGCCGCCGAGCCGGTGCAGCGAGGGGGACTCGCCGCCCACGTACTTGGTCACCAGCTCCAGCTGGTCGGTGGGGACGTAGAGCCGGTCGCCGGGCTGGCCGCGCTTCGAGCTCGCATATTCGATCACGAGGTACTCGCGGGTGGCACCGGCGACGGTGCGCTGGACCATCTCCACGTAGCGCCCGACGCCGTGCTGTTCGTGCACGACGAAGTCGCCGGTGTGCAGCTGCAGCGGGTCCACCATGTTGCGGCGCCGCGAGGGCATCCGGTTCATGTCCTTGGTGGAGGAGCGCTGGCCGGAGATGTCCGACTCGGTCAGCACGGCCAGCTTGACCGCCTCGTTGACGAAGCCGCGGCCGAACGAGGCGCAGGTGACGTAGGCGATGCCGGGCTCGGGCGTCTGGTCGAGCTCGGGCACCAGGCGCACGCCGAGGTCGGCGGCGCGCAGCAGTTCGGCGGTGCGCTCGGCCGGGCCGGGGCCCTCGGTGGTGAGCACGACCCGCCAGCCCTCGCGCAGCCAGGTGCGCACGTCGCCGATGAGCCGGGATCCCTCGCCGCGGTAGTCGGGGGCCTCGGTGGCCGGGGAGGCGACCGTGTCGTCGGCCTCCAGGGTCTCGCCCTCGCCCACGAAGTCGGCCAGTTCGGCGTCGCCGACGAACGGGGTGACGGACCACCAGGGCAGCCCGAGCTCGCGGACGTGGTCGCGCAGGTCGCCCAGCGCCCAGAGCGAGGCGGCGCCGAGGTCGAGCGGGCTCTTGCCGCCCATCGAGGCGGCGGCCCAGGAGGCCTCGAGGAACTCCTGCGAGGTGCGCACGAGGTCGGCGGAGCGGGAACGCACCCGCTCCGGGTCGCAGATCACCAGGCGGGCCCCGTCGGGCAGCAGGTCGACGAGCAGCTCCATCCGGTCGACCAGGACCGGCGCGAGCGACTCCATCCCCTCCACCGCGATGCCCTCGGCCACCCTGCCGAAGATGTCGGCGAGCTCGGGGTACTCGGAGGCGTAGCCGTGGGCGCGCTTGCGCACCGTCTCGGTCAGCAGCAGCTCGCGGCAGGGCGGTGCCCACAGGCCCTGCTGGGCGACCTCCAGCGAGCGCTGGTCAGCCACCTTGAAGTAGCGGATCTCCTCGACCGTGTCGCCCCAGAACTCGATCCGCAGCGGGTGTTCCTCGGTGGGCGGGAACACGTCCAGGATGCCGCCGCGCACGGCGAAGTCGCCGCGCTTCTCGACCAGGTCGGTGCGCAGGTACGCGGCGTCGGCGAGGCGGCGGGTGACCTCCTCGAGCTCGATGTCCTGACCGGCCGTCACCCGCACCGGCTCCAGGTCGCCGAGCCCGGCCACCTGGGGCTGCAGGACCGAGCGGATCGGGGCGACGACGATCTTCAGCGGCGTCTCGTCCTCCGGATGGGCCAGGCGGCGCAGTACGGCAAGGCGGCGCCCGACGGTGTCGGAGCGCGGCGAGAGGCGTTCGTGCGGCAGCGTCTCCCAGGACGGGAACTCGGCCACCGCCGCGTCGCCCAGCAGCGAGCGCAGCGCCGCGGCGAGGTCCTCGGCCTCCCGGCCGGTGGCGGTCACGGCGAGCACGAGGGTCTCGGCGTGCTCGGCCACACAGGCCAGCAGGGGCGCGCGCTGGCCCGCGACGGTGGCCAGGTCGAGCCGGGGCCTGGCGCGTTCGCGCGCGGCGCCGAGCGCGGCCCGTACGGCGGGATCGCGTCGCAGAGGTTCGAGCAAACCGGGCATGGGCATGGGCTACTCCATGAAGGTGGCAACGCCGACTAACCCCGAACGGCCCAGAGAGGGGGCCGGGGGTTGGTATGCCTCTAGGGTACGCACTCGGACCGACAGGGGGCCGACGACGGACTCGGAAGATCACGCCTAAGGCGCGGGCGGATCTCGAAAGCGGCTCGAAACGGGCGAGCGAAGCCATTCCGGTTTACCTGGACGGCACTCCCGCCTACCGCAAATCCGGGTGCGCCGGGTACCGTCGTGCGAGAGCACTGTGTGCCGGGGCCCGCCGCGAGCCGGGTCCGATGATGTGACGGTAGGGACTGGGAGAGCGATGACGCAAGGAACGGGCACGGGCCTTCCGACGAACACGGCCGGGATACCCAACGGTCAGTTCGCCGGGCGGCTCATCGAGTTCAGCGACGTCGAGTTGGACCGCAAGTACCCGCGCGGGGTGTACCTCAACTTCCACGGTTACCCGGACTTCTCGGTCTATGCCAGGCACGCGGCCCAGATCGCCGAGCCGCCGGCCGAGCTGTCGGTGGACGAGGTGCGGGTGACCGACGTGGTGGCGGCGAACCTGCTCGCCTCGCGCACCGGCGATCCGCTCTACCAGCAGGGGCGCCCGCCCACGGCCACGCCGGAGGGCTGGACCTGGACGCACGAGGCGCGCACCCGGCGGCTGTTCATGGTGCCGGCCGAGCTCAACGGCTCCTTCCGCCACCACGGCGGGATCGCCACGCTCAAGGCGGACCGGGCCAAGTCGGGGCTCTGGCACGAGGGCATGCTCGAGCCGGTGGCCTTCGAGCGCTCCGGCTCGGTGCCCGAGGACGCGATGATCCAGCTCGAGTCGCAGCTCGGCTTCCAGCTGCCCGTCTCCTACCGGCGCTTCCTGGCCGGCACCGACGGCGGCCGGCCGCTGACCCCTGCGGTGAACCTGGCCTGTGGCTTCGTCTCGGACGGCTGGCTGTTCGGGGTGCGCCGCTCGGATCCGCACCAGGAGCTGGTGTACGCGAACCAGGCCCTGTTCGACCGGTTCACCGAGGAGTACCTGGGCGTCGGCTTCGTGCGCGGCGGCATGCTGGTGCTCAAGATCCGGGGCAACGACCTCGGCTCGGTGTGGTTCTTCGACGACGACGACTACCGGGACCGGGACAACCGGGACGCCGCCTCGGTCTGCTCCGAGCTGCTCACCCGGATCGGCAACGACTTCGACGACTTCGCCCGGCACCTGGTGGCGCTGCCGCCGCAGATCCAGGAGATCTCGGAGGCCGCGGTCCAGCAGGGCTTCGCCAGCCTGGTGACGGACGTGGCCTACCTCGGCTCCGCGCTGCCGCCGCACCTGGCGTTCCAACGCCGCTGAGACGCGATCGAGACGGAATCGGAGACCCGGTAAGGCCCGCACGGAATCCGAACCCTTCCGTACGCTGACGGTACGCCGCCCCCGTCGAGGGGGCGGCGTAGTGCTTTCACCGGCCGTTTCCCGGTCTCAGCGGGTGGGCGACGTGAAGACAGTGTGACGTACGCCGCATACGATGGGCTCGAAGCCCTTTCCGCGCGGACAACGGCGTCCGGCGCATCGCCCGTGAACCGAGGAGTGTGCCGCCGTGGCCGACACCGCCGCCGTCCCCAGTCCGCCTCCGCCGCCACCCGCGCCCGACGCCGCCCTGCGCGGGGACATCAAAGCCCTGGGAGAGCTGCTCGGGCAGACCCTGGTGCGCCAGGAGGGCGAGTACCTGTTCGACCTGGTCGAGCAGATCAGGGCGCTGACCCGCTCGGCCGAGCCCGGCGCGGCCGACGAGGCCCAGGCCAGGCTGGCCGAGATCGATCTGGGCACGGCCATCCGGCTGGTGCGCGCGTTCTCCAGCTACTTCTACCTGGCCAACGTCACCGAGCAGGTGCACCGTGCCCGCGAGCTGCACGGCGAGCGGGCCACCACCGGCTCCTGGCTCGCCCGCGCGGTCGAGCGGATCGGCGCGGCCATCGAGGACCCGGAGTCGAAGGTCACCCGGGACTGGGTCGAGGAGGTCATCTCCCGGCTCTCGGTGCGCCCGGTCTTCACCGCGCACCCGACCGAGGCCGCGCGCCGCACCATACTCGGCAAGCTGCGCCAGATCGCGCTGCTGCTCGACGCCAACCCGTTCCCGCAGCCGGGCACGGCCGTGGACCCGGTGGCCCAGCGCCGCGCCGGGCGCCGGCTGCAGGAGCTGGTCGAGTCGCTCTGGCAGACCGACGAGCTGCGGGTGACCCGGCCCGAGCCGACCGACGAGGCCCGCAACGCCCTGTACTACCTGGACGAGCTGCATTCCGGCGCCGTGCCCGACGTGCTCGACGAGCTCGCCACCGAACTCGAGCGGATCGGCGTGCACCTGCCGGTGGACGCGAAGCCGCTGAGCTTCGGCAGCTGGATCGGCGGAGACCGCGACGGCAACCCGAACGTGACCCCGGCGCTGACCCTGGAGATCCTCGGCCTGCAGCACGAGCGGGCGATCGACGACGCGCTCAAGCTGGTCGACGGCCTGCGCGGGAGCCTGTCCACGTCCAAGCGGATCGCCCGGGTCACCCCCGAGCTCGAGGACTCCCTC
Organism: Actinospica durhamensis; assembly: GCF_018139695.1. Taxonomy (GTDB): domain Bacteria; phylum Actinomycetota; class Actinomycetes; order Streptomycetales; family Catenulisporaceae; genus Actinospica; species Actinospica durhamensis. Next base: position 6,538 of record NZ_JAGSOG010000122.1, read on the forward strand.
GCCCGCGACCTCGAGGCGCTCGCGGACATCCCGGCCCGCTACCGGCGGCAGAACCTGGAGGAGCCCTACCGGCTCAAGGCCACCTGCGTCCGGCAGAAGCTGCTCAACACCCGCGAGCGGATCGCCGAGGCGCGCCAGCACGTGCCCGGGCAGGACTACCTCAACGGCGAAGAGCTGGTGACCGACCTGCTGCTGATGCGCGACTCGCTGCTGGCCGACCGCGGCGAGCTGATCGCGCGCGGCAGCCTGGACCAGGTGATCCGTACCATCTCCGCGTTCGGACTGCAGCTGGCCACGATGGACGTGCGCGAGCACGCGGACGCGCACCACCACGCGATCGGCCAGCTGATCGACCGGCTCGGCGGCGAGGCCTGGCGTTACGACGACATGCCGCGCGACTACCGGGCCGGGCTGCTGGCCAAGGAGCTGCGCTCGCGCCGCCCGCTGGCGAAGCTGCCGGAGAAGATCCACCGCCAGGGCGTCGAGGGCTTCGACGCCTGGGGCGGGGCGACGCCGCTGCTGGACGAGGACGGGGCGAAGACCTTCGGGATCTTCACCGCGATCAGGGAGACGATCGACCGCTTCGGCCCCGACGTCATCGAGAGCTACATCATCTCGATGTGCCGGGGTGTGGACGACGTGTACGCCGCCGTGCTGCTGGCCCGCGAGGCCGGCCTGATCGACCTGCGCGGCGGCCGGGCCGCGATCGGCTTCGTGCCGCTGCTCGAGATGGTCGAGGAGCTGCGCCAGGCCGACACGATCCTCAACGACCTGCTCAACGACCCGTCCTACCGCAAGCTGGTGCGGCTGCGCGGGGACGTGCAGGAGGTCATGCTCGGCTACAGCGACTCGAACAAGTCGGCCGGCATCACCACCAGCCAGTGGGAGATCCACCTCGCCCAGCGCAAGCTGCGCGACGTGGCGCACCGGCACGGCGTGCGGCTGCGGCTGTTCCACGGCCGCGGCGGCACGGTGGGGCGCGGCGGCGGCCCGACCCACGAGGCGATCATGGCGCAGCCCTGGGGCACGCTCGAGGGCGAGATCAAGGTGACCGAGCAGGGCGAGGTGATCTCGGACAAGTACGCGCTGCCGAGCCTGGCCCGGGAGAACCTGGAGCTGACCGTCGCGGCCACGCTGGAGGCCTCGGTGCTGCACCTGGGCCCGCGGCAGAGCTCGGACGCGCTGGCCCGGTGGACCGCGACGATGACCGGGATCTCGGACGCGGCGTTCGCGAAGTACCGCGAGCTGGTGGACGACCCCGACCTGCCGCGCTACTTCCTGGCCTCGACCCCGGTGGACCAGCTCGGCGACCTGCACCTGGGTTCGCGCCCCTCGCGCCGGCCGGACTCCGGCGCGGGCCTGGAGGGCCTGCGGGCGATCCCGTGGGTGTTCGGCTGGACCCAGTCGCGCCAGATCGTGCCCGGCTGGTTCGGCGTGGGCACCGGCCTGGCCTCGGCCTACGCGGCCGGGCACGCGGACGTGCTGGCGGAGATGTACGAGGACTGGCACTTCTTCCGCAACTTCCTGTCGAACGTGGCGATGACGCTGGCCAAGACGGACCTGCGGATCGCCCGGCTGTACGTGGAGCAGCTGGTCCCGGAGGACCTGCGGCACGTGTTCGAGCGCATCGTCGAGGAGCACGAGCTGACGGTGCAGCAGGTGCTGAAGGTGACCGGCCAGAGCGAGCTGCTCGGCCACGACCCGGTGCTGGCCCGCACGCTGCAGGTGCGCGACCGCTACCTCGACCCGATCTCCTACCTCCAGGTGGCGCTGCTCAAGCGGCACCGCGACACGGTGGCGGCCGACCAGGAGCCGGACTCGCAGCTCAGCCGCGCGCTGCTGCTGACGGTCAACGGCGTCGCGGCCGGCCTGCGCAACACCGGCTGAGGCGAAGCTCCGCCGGGGCTCCCGCCCCGACGCCGCGTGCCCGGCTCCCGCATGGGGGCCGGGCACGCGGCATTTTGTGGACGACGCGGCGATGTGACGTGGCGTCGGATTCCGGGGGCGGCCGGCGCCGCCGCGGGCGCCCAAGAGCCGCGATCGCCCGCTGGATCCGGTGGATTACCACGAGTTATCCACAGCGTCGGCCGCTTATCCACAGGATCCACAGATCTTGTCCACGGTGTGGATAAATCCTGTGGATAACTAGGTCGCGTGTCCCCAGTCTGGCGTAACGAATTGAACTCACTTGGGGAAAACTCCTGCGGGCAACGCTGTGGATAACCTCTCTCCACAGCCGTCCGAGCGAGCGCCTGGGGACAACTCGGGACAAGCCGCGCGCAAGGCCTGGACGCGCGCGGGGACCAGGCGTGGGCGTGGCTTAGGGGAAGACCACCGTGCGACGGGAGTTGAGCAGGACCCGGTGCTCGGCGTGCCAGCCGACGGCGCGGGAGAGCACCCGGCACTCGACGTCGCGGCCGGCCGCGACGAGCTGATCGGGCGTCATGCCGTGGCCGACCCGGGCCACGTCCTGCTCGATGATCGGGCCCTCATCCAGGTCCGCCGTCACATAATGAGCGGTCGCGCCGATCAGCTTCACGCCGCGGTGGTGCGCCTGGTGGTAGGGCTTGGCACCCTTGAACGACGGCAGGAACGAGTGGTGGATGTTGATGATCCGGCCCTCGAGCGTCTTGCACAGGTCGTTCGAGAGCACCTGCATGTAGCGGGCCAGCACCACGAGTTCGATCCCGTGTTCGTCCACCAGCTCGGCCAGCCGCGCCTCCTGCGCCGCCTTGTTGTCCTTGTCCACAGGCAGGTGGACGAATTCGATCCCGTACGACTCGACCAGCTGGCGGAAGTCGGTGTGGTTCGAGACCACCAGCGGGATCGAGACCGGCAGGGCGCCGATGCTCTGCCGGAAGAGCAGGTCGTTGAGGCAGTGCCCGAACTTGGAGACCATGATCAGCATGGGCATGCGGGTGGCCGCCTGGTGGATCTGCCACTGCATGTGGAAGGACGCGCCGGTGGCCGCGAAGCCGTTGCTCAGCGCGGTCAGGTCCACCCCGGGCTCCTGCGCGCGGAAGTGCACGCGCATGAAGAACACCTTCGTGTCCGGGTCGCCGTACTGCTGGCTGTCCACGATCGTGCATCCGGTGACGAGCAGGAAGCTGGCCACGGCGTGCACGATGCCGCGCTGGTCCGGGCAGGACAGGGTCAGGATGTAGTCGGCGGACGCGTCCTCGGTCATGGGGCCAGGCTAGGGCAACCGGCCGGCTGGAGGCGGGGACGACCGTCTGGTGAGCGGGACCGGGCGGGACGGAGCTGGACGGCGGGCCGGCCCGCGGCTCAGCCGAACAGGGTCTGGTCGTAGCGGCGCAGCAGCAGGCGGGCGATCACGTCGTGCGAGCCGAGCGGGGCGGCCACCCGCGGGGTGCGTACGGCGCCGGGTTCAAGGCCCGCAAGGGCCGCGGTGTCGCGCAGACGCTGGGTGTAGCCGCCCTCGGCGAGCAGATAGGTCGCCACCGCCACCGGACGCCCGCGGCGCGAGAGCCGGGTCAGCAGGGCGGCGGTGGAGGGCTCGGCGGCGGTCAGGAAGGCCGTACGCACCGGCATGCCGAGCCGCTCGGCGAGCAGTCCCGCCATGGCCACCGCGTCGGCCGTGGCGCGCTGGTCCAAGGACCCGGCCGCGGCGAGCACCACCTCGGTGCCGAACAGGCGTCCGCAGACCGCTCCGAGCCGCTCGGCCAGCACCTGGGCCAGCATCGGGTCGGGGCCGAGCGCGCGGGCCACGTGCACGCGCAGCCGCCCGGCCCGGTCCTGCGCCGGGGCGCCCGCGATCGCCGAGGTCAGCGCAGAGGTCTTGGTCGCCTCGCGTACCGCGGTCGGGATGTCGTGGCGCACGTGGTAGCCGGAGCCGAGGAACAGCGGCAGCACCACGACCTCCTTCGCGCCGGTCGCGGCGAGCTCGCGCAGCACCACGTCGGGGCGCGGCTCGGCCTTGGAGACGAAACTCAGCCGCACCGGCAGGCCCGGACGCAGGAACCTGACCCGCTCGAGCAGGGCGTCGATCATCAGCAGACCCTCGAGGTGCGCGGTGCCGTGCGCCACCACCACCGCCGGGACGTCGTCGCGCGCAGGCGGCAGAACGGTGGGGACGCGCCGGGGTCCGGCGGCGGCGCTCGGCTGCGACTGCGCGGGGCGGTGCACGGGCATGCGGGCCTCCCTGGGCCATAGGCCGCCGCGGCGGCGCCCGCCGTCGGTCGGGCCGGTGGGCGGCCCGGTGGGCGGTGCCGACACTGGCGGGATGGAGGATCAGTCTCCGACGCGGCGGTTACGGGTCGGCGGCCGGTCGGTGACGGGTCATGGTCGGGTATCTCACGCCGCGTGGAAGGCCGATGTGAGAATCCGTCAGGTCCGGGATCGGCCGGGCCGCCCGGAGCCGTCAGGACCCGTCAGCACTCATCCAACCTCGTCGGCGGCCGCCGCGCCGCAGCGGGAGGCGCCGAGCCGCGTCAGGGCTCGACCGCGAGCCGGTAGCCGCGCTTGGTCACGGTCTTGACGAGTCCCGAAGCCGGGCCCAGAGCCGTGCGCAGCCGGGCCACGGTGGCCTCCACCGCGTGCTCGTCCCGCTGCGCGCCGCGTCCGTCCCGCAGATCCCAGACCCGGCGCAGCAGCTCCGAGCGCGAGACCACCCAACCGGGGCGGCGGGCGAGCTCGGCCAGGACCGCGGCGGGCAGCGGCGGCAGCGTGACGCAGTGCCCTCCCACGGCCACGCTGAAGCCCTGCATCACCAGCGTGCGGCCGGCGTCCACCCGCACCTCGCGGCGGATGCGCTGCGGCAGCGTGGCGGCGAGCAGCTCCACCAGGGCCGGGAAGCGGGCCCGGTCCGGGGTCAGCGGGGTCACCCCCACCGCCTCGAGCGGGCGGGCGCAGGCCGGGGCCAGGCAGACCGGCAGCACGTCCTCGCGCAGCGCGGCGAGCAGCACGTCCAGCGATCCGGTGACGGCGGCGGCCTCGAGCAGGCCGGTGACGCCGGGGGCTGTGGTGAAGGTGACCGCGTGCACGTCCCGCCGGACCAGGGAGCCGACGAACCGGGCCGCGGCGGCCCGGTCTCCGGCCCGCCGGGCCAGCGCTCCCTCGTCTCCGGGGGTCAGTCGGACGGTGGGGGTCTCCACCGTCCGCGCGCCGAGATCCTGAAGCAGAGTCGCGAGTTCCTCGCGTCTGCGGTCCGCCGTGATCGCCACGACGCTGCCGGTCAGAGGCCTGCCGTCGAACGCCGCCGCCGTGGTGGGCGGTGTGGCGCGAGCCGGCTGGGCGGGCAGGGAGATGGGTGGTCGCTGGTCAAGCGTCTCTGCCGGTGCCATGGCTACACGATCCACGGCCCGGGTTTCCGGGGTGTTGCCGTGTCGTTGTGCCCGGGTTAGAGCTCGCCCGGACGGGTGACGGTGTGTCACCGAAGGGGGTGAACCCGCCGCCGCTTCCGGGGATCGGGCGCGACGGCGGGAAACCCGCCGGGTTCCGGACTCACAGCTGCGCGCTGGTGATCTTCGGCTCGTTGTAGTTCGGCATGACCTGGTTCCACAGGTCCGCCGCGGTGTCCTTGGCCCGCGAGGAGTCCCCGCTGGTGCTGTCGGCGGCCTGGAAGTTGGCGTCGTGCTGGACCGCCGACTTGGTGCAGGAGGCGCCCCCGGCGAAGTCCGCGGCGGCCTTGGCGTAGTGGTTGTCCGAGTCGTACGAGAACGTCCACGCCGCCTTGAGGTCGGAGACGAGCTCCGCGCCGTTGCTGATCTTGCTCACGTCCAGCTTGGTCAGCGTGTCCAGCGCGGCCTTGCGGCCGGAGACCGCGGTGTCGATGTCCGACTGGGCGCTGGAGATGTTGCAGTCGAGCAGTTCGCTGTAGCCGCCGTTGATCTCGCTGCGCAGGTCCTTGGCCTGGGCCACCAGCTGGTAGAGCTGGTCCGCCTGCTGCTGCAGGCTCAGCGTCGGGGCGGCGGCGGCGGTGTGGGTGCCGCCCGCGCTGGGCGAGCCGCCGGAGGAGTTGCCGCCGCCGGACAGGCCCAGGTACAGGCCCACCGCGGCGACCAGCACGACCACGCCGCCGATCAGCAGCGGAGTGCGGTTGTGGCCGGGGCGGGCGGGCAGCTGCTCGTACCCGTCGCGGTAGCCCTCGTTGGATCCGCCGAACGGCGGCTGCTGCTGGTAGCCGGTGGCGGCCTGGTCCTGCGGGTTGAACATCGCGGTGGCCGCGGGCTGGGGCGGCGCCGCCTGCGCGGCGTTCTGGGCGAATCCGGCCGACGGGGGCGAGGTGCCGACCACGGACTGCCGGGATATGGACCGGCGGTCGTTGGGCACCGAGTCGCGGAAGAGGTGGTCGAACTCGCTCGGCACCGAGGCGAGCTCCTCCTCGAACACGGCCGGCTGCGGGACGGTCTGCTCCTGGTAGGAGGCCTGCGGGTGCTGCTGCTGGGCGTACTGCTGCTGGGCCGGATACTGCGGCGCCTCACCGTACTGCTGCTGGTAAGGCTGCTGATACTGCGCTTGCTGCGGGTAGGGCTGCTGCACCGGTTCCATCGGCGCACCGGGCTGGTATTGGGAGCCTTCTTCCGGCCAGCTCCCCGCCACTTCGGGCATCTGGGACACAGTGCGTATTCCTCGCAAATAGGCGTTCTTCCCGGCGCCGCGGGCAGGGCGAACCCTTCGCGGCGGCGACCGGATAGACGCTACTCGCCCAGACAAGCCCTGCCACGATCGCGGCCTTGGTTGTCGCAGAACTGCAACGCGCTCTCCTCCAGGGCCTCGAAGCCGCGCCGGACGCGGACAGGCGTGAACGGCGACCCGGGCGAAGCACACCCCGGGCCGCTGAAGCGTCGGCTCAGCGCGGCAGCGCCGGAGCCAGGACCAGCGGCAACGCGCTCTGCCTGACCGCGAGCCGGCCGAGCCGCTCGCGGAAGCCGCGCACCGCGCTGCTGTCCTGGTAAGGGTCGAGCCTGCGGTCCAGATCGTGCAGGTACTCCACCCCCCGGTGTGATCGCAGTTGGCTGAGCATCTCGATGGCCTGCGAGCCGGTGGCGCAGGCCGCCTCCACCTCGCGCTCCTGCGCATACGCGGTGGCCACCAGCACGGTGTCGACGACCCGCCGGCGCACGTGGCCCGGCTGGTGTTCGGCCAGCGCCCGCTGCGCGTGGTCCTTGGCCTGCCGCGGCCGGTCAAGGTCCCGGTAGCAGTGGGCGAACTCGTCGGAGAGGTAGGGGGGTGTGAAATGCCTGATCCAGTCGGGGTCCTCGGCCGGATTCGACTTCTCCATCTCGGCGGCCGCGCGGGAGAGCGCGGCCTCGCAGGCGCGCACGTCCCCGAGCACCGCGTGTCCGCGGGCCTCGGCGGCGTGGAACATGGCCCGGACCGTCGGCGTGGCCTGATCCCGGGCGCCCTCGTTGGCGGCGCGGGCGAGCTGGGTTATCTCGCGCGGGGAGCCGAGCTGCCCGGCCAGATGGCTCATCCCGGCGGCGAGCACGTAGCCGCCGTAGGCCCGGTCCCCGGCCGCCTGGGACAGCCGCAGAGCCTGGATGTAGTAGCGCTGGGCCAGGCCGTGCCGGCCGGTGTCCACGGCCATGTACCCGGCCAGCTCGGTGATCTGGGCGGCGGCGGAGAACAGGGCTCTGCCGGTGCGCTCCGGATAGGTGCCGGTGAGCATCTCGGCGACCACGTCGTCCAGGTAGTGCACCACGATCGAGCGCACGTAGCCGGAGCCGAACTGGTGGTCGAGGTCGCGGAAGACCTTGGCCGCGGCCCGCAGCGCGTAGACGTCGGAGGGGCCGACCCGCGGGCCGCGCCCGGCCAGCGAGGGAGGCCTTGCCACCTCGGCGTCGGGCGGGGTGATGAGCCAGTCGCGGCTCGGCGCGATCAGCGCGGCCACGGCGAAGGAGGAGCCGAGCAGGAACTCACGGTGGCTCACATCCGCCCGCCACAGCTCCGTCACCTCCTCGATGGCGGCGGCGGTGGACGGGGCGAAATGCAGGCCCACGCTGGAGGATCCGTTGCGCCCGTCGGCCATGCCGATCTCCTCGACCGTCACCGGCCGGCCGAGCTTGCGCCCGAGCGCCTCGGCGATGAGCGTGGGCGCCATGCCGCGCGGCTGCTGTCCGCGCAACCAGCGCGCAACGGAGGTCTTGTCGTACCTGAGGTCGAGGCCGTGCTCGGCGCCGACCATGTTGACGCGCCGGGCCAGCCCTGCGTTGGAGCTCGCGGCCTCCTGGATCAGTGCGGCAAGCCTCTGGTTCGGCTGCCGCGGTCCGGCGGTGCGTACGGCCATCGGGCCTCCCCTTGTCCTCGGTCCACAGGCGGTGTGCACAGGTGCGGATCGACGCGCACCCACCGGTACGTCTCGACCCGCGCCCATGGGTACGGTCCACTCGCGCCCATGAGTACTGCATGCGCATATGTCGCGAAGAGTAGCGGCGAATCGCTCCGAGCGGTAGCCCAGCGTAATCGGATGGTAGGAAATCGTCGTTCCCAGGCGGGGGGAAAATATTCGCGAAACCGGGGGACCTGACCGTAACTTGCCACGCCACGGCGCGGTTCTAGGGCCGTGGAGACAACTATCGCCAGCCCGCGGCCGAAATCCGCCCGGGCCGTGAGCACCGAGTCATCGGATCGGCTCGGACTGCTCCGAGCCGCCCTCGGCTACATCGAGGAGCGGCACTGGGACGTGGTGCTCGGCACCAGTGTGGAGCGCGAGAACGGAGTGTGGTCCTGTTCCTGCGGGGACCGGCGGTGCGCCGCGATCGGCGCGCATCCGGCGATGCGGGACTGGCACAAGAGGATCAGCGCACAGCCGAGCCGGGCCTACGAGTGGTGGACCGAACACCCTCAGGGCTCGATCATCCTGCCCACCGGCCGGGCCTTCGACGTGCTCGAGTGCTCCGAGGAGGCCGGGCTGCTCGCGCTCGCCCGGCTCGAGCGCCACGGGGCCAACCCGGGCCCGGTGGCGGCCGCGCCCAACCGGCGGCTGTACTTCTTCGTGCTGCCGAATTCGAGGACGAAGGTGGCCACCGTGCTGGCCGGCCTCGGCTGGGGCCGCACCGCGCTGGACCTGGCCTGCCGCAGCGCCGGGGACTACATCGTGGCCCCGCCCTCGCGGATGGGCATCCGCGGACAGGTGCAGTGGGTGCGCGGGCCGGCCGAAGCGGCGCGCTGGCTGCCGGATCCGGAGGAGGTGCTCGCGCCGCTGGCGTACGCGTGCGGGCTGCACCGGGCCCGCTGAGCGGATCCGGACACCCGGGCGGTGTTCGACGCCTGAAACGGCCCACAGGGGCCTGAATCACGGGCGGACGGCGGGGAGCCCGCCGTCCGCCCGTCCTGTCTCAGTCCTCTTCCGCGAACACGTGCGCGGCGAGTTCCAGGTCCAGTTCGGTGGCCTCGCGGGCGGCGCCGAGCAGCACGCCGGTCTCGGTCGGGGTCACCTGCACCGCGTTGCCCGGGCGCACCCCGGCCCGGCGCAGCCGGTGCATCACGTCCTGGTCCGACTGCACCGGCTCACCGATGCGGCGGATGACCGCCACCGCGTGTTCGCCCTCGGGCAGCGCCTGGGCCACCTCGCGCAGCGAGATCAGCCCGTCCTGGCGGAAGGTGCTCGAGTGCAGGTCCGCGTCGAGCTCCTCGAGCCCGGGGATCGGGTTGCCGTAGGGCGAATGGGTCGGGCTGCCGAGCAGTTCCAGCAGCCGGCGCTCGACCCGCTCGCTGATCACGTGCTCCCAGCGGCAGGCCTCCTCGTGCACCTCGTCCCACTCGAGCCCGATCACGTCCACCAGCAGCCGCTCGGCCAGCCGGTGCTTGCGCATGACCCGGGTGGCCAGGGCCCGGCCCTTGTCGGACAGCTGCAGGTGCCGGTCGCCCTCCACGGTGAGCAGTCCGTCGCGCGACATGCGGGCCACGGTCTGACTGACCGTCGGACCACTCTGGCCCAACCGCTCGGCGATTCGGGCCCGCAGCGGGACGATCCCCTCTTCCTCCAGCTCGAAGATCGTACGCAGGTACATCTCCGTGGTATCGATCAAGTCGCTCATCGGCACGGCTCCCGCGGTCTCGGCGTCCCGGCTGGGCCGGAAGGGTACGCTCACCGCCCATTGTGACGCACCGCACCGACAGCGGAAGCCGCGTGCTCAGGGACTGAGCCTGGTCCGGCTCCAGCCCGACTCCTCGGCGGCGTCGCGGCGGTAGATCACCCGGTCGTGCAGCCGGTCGGGCCGGCCCTGCCAGAACTCCACCGCCTCCGGCACCACCCGCAGTCCGCCCCAGTGCGGCGGCCTGGGCACCCGATCGGGGTAACGCGCCGAGAATTCGGCCAGACGGCGCTCCAACCAGGCCCGATCCGGGATCGGCTGGGACTGCTCGCTGGCCCACGCACCGAGCTGCGCCCCGCGCGGACGGCTGGCGAAGTAGGCGTCGGACTCCCACTCGGGCACCCGTTCGGCCCTGCCCTGCACGATGACCTGACGCTCCAGCGGATACCACGGAAAGAGCAGCGCCACCCGCGGATCGGCCGCGATCTGACGCCCCTTGCGGGAGGCGAAGTTCGTGTAGAAGGTGAAACCCTCCGGGCCGTATCCCTTCAGCAGCACCGTTCGACTGGACGGCCCAGCGCCCTGGTCACAAGTGGTCAAGACCATTGCGTTGGCTTCGAACCAGGCCGCGTCCGATTTTCGTGCAACGGCGTCGGTTTCCGCGAACCAACGGGCGAACTGCGCGCTCGGCTCGCTTGTGAGCTCGGTCACCTCGATGGCCCGTTCGGCGTAATCTCGTCGCAATGCGGCGAGATCGCGCTGCTCAGTGGTCATACGGTCGCCTCCAAGTCCGTTCGCGGCCCCCGATTTCCTTCCGGCCGTTGTAGCGGTCCAATATAGGTAGCCGGTCGCACTTGGCGGGAACCTCCAAGGCTGCCGCGACGTTTCCACAGCGCCGACCGTCACCCGCGCGCCCGCACGGGCGGGGGCGGAGCGGCGCCGGAGAACCTCACGAAGGACATTTGCCACAGCAAGGGAGCCGTAGGATGCCCGACTTCGTACCCGGACTCGAAGGCGTCGTCGCCTTCGAGACGGAGATCGCCGAACCCGACAAGGATGGCGGCTCGCTCCGATACCGCGGCGTCGACATCGAGGACCTGGTCGGGCACGTCACCTACGGCAACGTGTGGGGCCTGCTCGTCGACGGGAAGTTCAACCCGGGCCTGCCCCCGGCCGAGCCGTTCCCCCTCGCCATCCACTCCGGCGACGTCCGGGTGGACGTGCAGTCCGCGCTCGCCACGCTCTCCCCGATCTGGGGTCTCAAGCCGCTGCTCGACATCAGTGACGAGCAGGCGCGCGACGACCTGGCCCGGGCCGCCGTCATGGCGCTGAGCTTCGTGGCCCAGTCCGCCCGCGGCATAGACCACCCGATGGTCCCGCAGCGCGAGATCGACAAGGCCGAGACCATCGTCGAGCGCTTCATGATCCGCTGGCGCGGCGAGCCCGACCCCAAGCACGTCAAGGCCGTGGACGCGTACTGGACCAGTGCCGCCGAGCACGGCATGAACGCCTCCACCTTCACCGCCCGGGTCATCGCCTCCACCGGCGCCGACGTGGCCGCGGCCCTGTCCGGCGCGGTCGGCGCGATGTCCGGCCCGCTGCACGGCGGCGCGCCCTCCCGCGTGCTGCACATGATCGAGGAGATCGAGCGCAGCGGGGACGCCAAGAAGTACGTCACCGGCATCCTCGACCGCGGCGAGCGGCTGATGGGCTTCGGCCACCGCGTCTACCGCGCCGAGGACCCGCGCGCCCGCGTGCTGCGCCGCACCGCCAAGGAGCTCGACGCGCCGCGCTACGAGGTCGCCAAGGCGCTCGAGGACGCCGCGCTCGCCGAGCTGCGCGCCCGCCGCCCCGACCGCGTGCTGGAGACGAACGTGGAGTTCTGGGCGGCCATCGTCCTGGACTTCGCCGAGGTGCCCGCGCCGATGTTCACCTCGATGTTCACCTGCGCCCGCACGGCCGGCTGGGCCGCGCACATCCTGGAGCAGAAGCGCACCGGCCGCCTGGTGCGCCCCTCGGCGCGCTACATCGGCCCGGGCACGCGCAAGATCCAGGACGTCGAGGGCTTCGACACCATGGTCGTGCACTGAGCGAGCCCGCCGCCCGGCCGCGCGCCGGGCGCCCGTGATCGCGGCAACGCCCCACAATCCCCCTTCAGGGGGGCTGTGGGGCGTTGTGCCTTTCCGGTAACCTCTGCTTCACGTTCTCGGACGACGACGCCAGAACGTCCGGCTCAGCCGGGCTGAACAGTGCGTTCGCGGCACTGAGCCGGGGTCATTCCCGTCGGCGCGGCCGTGTCGGCGGTTCCCTCTCGCACGCCGGAGGCACGCACCGTGTCGGACCCCAACCAGATCAAGATCCCCACCGAGCTCCTGCCCTCCGACGGCCGCTTCGGCTGCGGACCGTCGAAGATCCGCCCCGAGGCCGTGCAGGCGCTCGCGGCCAGCAACCTGCTGCTCGGCACCTCGCACCGCCAGGCCCCGGTGAAGAACCTGGTCAAGCAGGTGCGCGAGGGTGTCAACGCGCTCTTCTCGCTGCCCGAGGGCTACGAGGTGGTCCTGGGCAACGGCGGCTCCACCGCGTTCTGGGACATCGCCGCGTTCGGGCTGATCCGGAACAAGTCCCAGCACCTGCAGTTCGGCGAGTTCTCCGGGAAGTTCGCCGCCTCCGCGAAGGCCGCGCCCTGGCTGGCCGAGCCCCAGGTGATCAAGTCCGAGCCGGGCACCCACCCGCTGCCCGAGGCCGTGGCCGGCGTGGACGTCTACGCGCTCACGCACAACGAGACCTCGACCGGCGTGGCCATGCCGATCCTGCGCCCGGCCGGTGCCGACGCGGACGCGCTGGTGCTGGTGGACGCCACCTCGGGCGCCGGCGGCCTGCCGGTGGACGTGCGGGAGACCGACGTCTACTACTTCGCCCCGCAGAAGTGCTTCGCCTCGGACGGCGGCCTGTGGGTCGGGGTGTTCTCCCCGGCGGCGCTCGCCCGCGCGGCCGAGATCGCCGAGTCCGGCCGGTACATCCCGACCTTCTTCGACCTGCCGACCGCGATCGACAACTCGGTGAAGGACCAGACCTACAACACCCCGTCGGTCGCCACCCTGTTCCTGATGGCCGAACAGCTCGACTGGCTCAACGGCAACGGCGGCCTCGACTGGGCCACCGCGCGCACCGCCGACTCCTCCTCCCGGCTCTACGCCTGGGCCGAGAAGACCGACTACACGACGCCGTACGTGGCCGACCCGCAGGACCGCTCGCAGGTCGTGGGCACCATCGACCTCGACGACGACCTCGACGCGGTGCAGGTCTCGAAGGTGCTGCGGGCCAACGGCATCGTGGACACCGACTCGTACCGCAAGCTCGGGCGCAACCAGTTGCGCATCGCGATGTTCCCGGCGATCGAGCCGGACGACGTGGAGGCGCTGACCGGCTGCATCGACTACGTGGTGGAGCAGCTGCGCGGCTGAGCGTGAGTGCGGGGGCCCAGATCAGACGGATCGGGACAAACTCTTAGCCCTGCCTCACGTTGCGCACAACTTTGTTTACGGCAGGGCGCCTACTCTCGCAGTATGCGTATGCCGAAGCTGAAGTCCGTGATATTCAGGGCCGCCGGCCCGGTCCGGTCGAAGCCCGTGCTGTTCGCCGTCGCCGCCGTACTGGCGGCGGCGGCGATCGCCCTGGCCTTCGTCGGTTCTGACGGCTCAGCGGCCGCGGCACCCGCCGCGGCCGCTTCGTCCGCGTCCGCGGACACCGCGTCCTCGGGCTCTTCGACGGCGTCGGGGGCCACGGATTCGAGCTCTGCTTCGGCAAGCGCCTCGGCGAGCGCGAGCGCGTCCGCCTCGGCCAGCGCCAGCCCGTCGGCCTCCGCGACTGCCACGCAGAACGCGAGCACGGCCCTGGCGAACGCCGTGGCCGGCACGGTCTCGGCGGACGACAAGAACGTCAGCGTGGCCGTGGAGGACCTGTCCAGCGGCACCACGGCCGGCTACAACGTCACCGACGACTACGTGACCGCGTCCATCGTCAAGCTGGACATCCTCTCCACGCTGCTCTACGACCATCAGAAGGACGGCACCTCGATGACGTCCGACGAGCGCGACCTGGCCACGAAGATGATCGAGAACAGCGACAACGACGCGGCCTCCGCCCTGTACGACGACGTGGGCGGCTCGAGCGCGATAGAGCCCGCGAACAGGGTCTTCGGCCTGACCGACACCGAGGTCGACGACTCGGCCTTCGGCGACACCACGACCACGGCGACGGACCAGGTGAAGCTGCTGCGCCAGGTGTTCACCTCGGACTCGGTGCTGACCTCGGCGAACCGCTCCTACATCCAGAACCTGATGTCGCACGTGGAGACCGACCAGCGCTGGGGCGTGAGCGCGGCCGCGGACGACACGAGCTCGAGCGCCGACGACTACATGCTCAAGAACGGCTGGCTGCCGCGCAGCGCGACCGACCTGTGGGAGATCAACAGCATCGGCGAGGTCCAGCACGACGGCCACACGTATCTGGTGGCCGTGCTCTCGGCGCAGAACAGCTCGATGGACTCGGGCATCGACGTGATACAGAAGGTCGCGAAGGAGGCCGTCGACGCGCTCGGCTGAGGCCTGGCGCCGACCCGGCGCCCGCTCGGCGCCGGGTCAGTGCTTGAACAGCGTCCCGACCAGCACCAGGGCGAACAGGCCCAGAAGGGTCGCGGTGACGATGCGGGTACGAATGCGGGGATCCACCTCAGCAGTCTAGGCGGGCCGCCGCGCGCGCTCGGCGCCGGGCCCCGGTCACCGGCCCCCGGTTCCGAGCCCCCGCGGATTCCCGTCAGCGCCCGGTCAGCGCCCAGTGCCCGCGCCCGACGTACACCGGCGGGCGGCCCACTCCGGCCGGCGGGAGCGACTCGAACAGCCCGATCTCCTTGACCAGCCAGCGCGGCGTGCGGAAGGACTGCATGCGCTCGACGTAGGGCTTCAGGTCGGTGTGCCCCTCCCCGCGCACCCGGGCCAGCGTCACGTGCGGCCGGAAGGGCCGCTCGTCCACCTTCACCCGGCAGCGGCGGGCCGCGGCGGCCACGGACTCGGACAGCCGCCCGAGCCGGTCCCGGTCGCCCTGCACGCCGGCCCAGAGCGTGTGCGAGTCGAACTGCCCGCCGCCGGCGATCGCGAGTTCCATCGGGGTGGCCCGGCCGGCCGCGCGGGCGAGCCGCTCGGTGAGGTCGGGCAGGGTCGTCTCGGGCACCTCGCCGAGGAACGCGAGGGTGATGTGCCAGCTCTCCGGATGCGTCCAGCGCACCCCGACGTCGCCGTGCGGAAGCGTCGACAGCGCGGCGCGCAGTTCGAGCAGCACCGGCCGAGGTGGCACCACGGCCACGAACAAGCGCATCCCGCACCTCCGGATGAGGGGTCCGGTGTCGCCGGCTCTCCTCGCACCGGGAGGCGCGGGCACACGGCGATGAGTGTCAGCTCATCATCATGCAGTGCGCGCGACCACTGCGATGTGCGGACGGGCCAACAACCGAGTCTGTATCTGCCGGTCGGTGCGCCGGGCGAGCCACAGCGCGGCGCCCAGACCGGCCGCGACGGTCAGCGCGCCGCACAGGCTCTGCGTCCAGCGCACTCCGATCTGTCCGGCCAGCCAGCCCACGATCGGCGAGCCGATCGGCGTCCCGCCCATGAACACCAGCACGTACACGCCGGTGACCCGGCCGCGCAGCTCGGGGGCGACGGTGGTCTGCATGACCGCGTTGGCGGTGGTGGCCGTGGTCAGGCCGCACACGCCGGTCAGGGCGAGCACCGCGGCGTACGAGGCGATGTCGGGCATGACCGCCGCGGCCAGCTCGAACAGGCCGAAGAGCATGGCCCCGCCGAGCACGAGCCGGACCCTGGCCACCTTGCGCCGGGCCGCGAGCAGTGCCCCGAGCAGCGAGCCGACCGCCATGATCGCGGAGATCACGCCGTAGGCCGAGGCGCCGGAGTGGAAGACCTGGGTGGTGTAGAGCGGGAGCAGCACCGGGAAGTTGAGGCCGAAGCTGCCGAAGATCGCGACCGTGATCAGCACGGCCATCAGGTCGGTCCGGGTGCGCACGTAGGCGAAGGCCTCGCGCTGCCCGCCGCGCCCGCGCCGGACCCGCTTGTCCCCGTGCAGGTCCCGCTTGCGGATCAGGGCGAGCCCGGTGACCACGGCCGCGTACGAGACGGCGTTGATCAGGAAGACCCAGCCGGACCCGGTCATCTGCGAGGTGAAAAGACCGATCAGCAGACCGGCCACGGCCGGGCCGAGCACGCGGCCGAGGTTGAAGTTGGCCGAGTTGAGCGAGACCGCGTTCTGCAGGTCCTCCGGCCCGACCATCTCGACCACGAAGGACTGCCGGGCCGGGGTGTCGGCGGCCGTGACGGTGCCGAGCAGCAGGGCGAAGACGTAGATCTGCCAGGAGGTGATGGAGCCGGTGACGGTGAGCACGCCCAGGATTCCGGCGAGCACGCCCATCAGCGTCTGCGTGATCATCAGCATGGTGCGCTTGGGGAACCGGTCGGCCAGCACTCCGCCCCAGACGGAGAAGAGCAGGATCGGCAGGAACTGCAGCGCCGTGACCACGCCGAGCGCGGTACCGCTGTGGGTGAGGGTCAGCACCAGCCAGTCCTGGGCGATGCGCTGCATCCAGGTGCCGGTGTTCGAGACGACCTGCCCGGCGGCGAACAGGCGGTAGTTCCGATTGCGCAGAGATCGGAACGTGCTGCGTATCGAGTCGGTCTCGCTCACGGGCGGCCCCCTTGGCGGTGCATCGTTATGGCTTAAATCACACTGAGTAGCTTACATCATTAGCAGCGCTAAATGGAAACCGGCTATTCCACACTCAGCCACTTACATGCAGGTTCTGGAGCCAGGCTCCGTGCAGGCCCCGGGCAGGCCGGCGCCTGGGGGAGGGAAATTCGGGCCGCCGCTTGCTAGCGTCGGCCCGGTGAGCGCAGGACGCGGCCGACCCCGGCATCCCGACCGACTGACCCCCGCGGAATGGCGCGTGGTGGACGCGGTGCGGCACGGGATGAGCACGAGGCAGATCGCCCGGCACCGCGGGGTGAGCACCGACGCGGTCAAGTTCCACGTCGCCAACGCCCTCGACAAGCTGGGCCTGTCCTCGAGGGAGCAGCTGCGCCACTGGCCCGGCATCCCGGCCGACAGCGCCCTGTCCCCCGG
>NZ_JAGSOG010000123.1 GCF_018139695.1 Actinospica durhamensis
GGATGCCTTCTCGAACTGAACGGATAAGGGCCTAGAGAACCTCTATTCTTCCAGGTCAGAAGGCATCTCGTGTCACCGGGGTCACCCCAGGGCGGGCATCGAAGCATTACCCATCAGTGGATTCAGGCTGAGAGTTGGTGGAGTCGCAGGAAAAGATCTGAACCGGGTTGCCGTTCGCGACACCGCCACCACGGTCGTCGAGGCACATCCCCTCATAGCCCGTGATCTCGCCCGAGACAGCGGGCGCGCTGTGCGTAGCGGGGGCGGCCGAGGTCGCGGGAGCTGCGTGAGTAGCGACGACCGGTGACGGCGTCACGATAATGGTCCGCACCCGCTGCACCGCCGCAGTCGACGACGTCCGCGCTGTAGGCCTGCCAGGGGAGGGCGTAGGGCGCGGGCTCGGACTCGGCGTAGGGCTCGAGCTCGCGCTGTCAGACGCACCGCCGCCCGACGCGGTGGCAGCGTCCGGCGCCGACGACGGCGACGTACCAGACGCAACGAGCGTGCTGTCGTTCGGAGAGGATGGAGACAACACGGCGTACAAGCCACCACCCACCACCACAAGCACCGCACCGGCAATCAGCACCCGGTTACGAACGCCGTGCCCGCCACCACCGTTCTCGGACACGCCAGATCCACCGCCGGCCCGTCCCGCCGCCGCACCGGGCTCCTTCTGCGTGTCCTGAGCCGACGCATCGCCGACCACCCACACAAAGTTCGGTGTCTGCGATGACGGCGGTCGTTTGTCCCGAGTCATGTCGACGCTCTCGTTCCCTCGGCCTCATACGGCGTTGCCAGCCGGCTCCTGTCGAGAACTACGAGCGGACGCCGCCCATCGTTCAGTTCCACCGTGCGTAAGGAAGAGGGCAGAGGGTTACCGTCGGCCGACCCAGGTGACACGGCCGCAGACAGCAGACAGCAGCGCCGACGGCAGCTTCACCGACGCCGCCATTGCCAGCCTCTTCGAGAGTGCGACAGAACTTCGTCGCGGCGAATCCCGAACTCGTCCTCGCATCGGCGGCTTGAACAGAGGCGTCCCATTCGGCCTCGGCACCGTCCAGAGCAGTCGGAACAGCAGTCCTCATCACCGCTCTGGTGACCTACCTGGCGATGACGACGCGGGATGTGCGGGGCGCGCGCGGTCTGCGCAGGCAGGCCGAATCCCGCGCGACGCCGCTCAGGGGTGGAAGGTCACCTCGACGTGCAGTCCACCCTCAGGGGCTGACCGTACGGTGAGTGTGGCGCCGTGGGCTTGGGCGATGGCTCGGACGATGGCGAGGCCGAGGCCGTGGCCTTCGGTGTGGCGGCGCTGGCGTTCGCTGCCGATGCGCTGGAAGGGCTGGAGCAGGCGGTCGATCTCCTGGGGTGGGACGAGGGGGCCGGTGTTGTGGACGGTCAGGCGCGCTTCGCCGTTGTCCATCGGGGCGGTCGAGATCTCAATCGTCCCGTTGGGGTCGTTGTGTCGCAGGGCATTGTCGACGAGGTTCGCGGTCAGGCTTTCGGCGAGGCGTGGGTCCCCGAGGACGGGGGCGGGGGCGAGGTCGGCGGAGACCCGGATCGCGCGGCGGACGGCTTCGTGGCGCCGGGCGGCCAGGACGTCTCCGGCGATGCGGGCGAGGTCGAACCGCTCCCAGCGCTCGATTCCGCGTTCGCTGCTGGCGAGGGTCAGGAGTGCGTCGATGAGGCGTTCTTGTTGGTCGCCGACCTGGAGGGCCTCCTCGCAGGCGGCCCGGAGTGACGCGGTGTCGGCGTCGGGGTCGGCGAGCGCGACCTGCAGGAGGGTGCGTTGTCCGGCGAGGGGGGTGCGCAGTTCGTGGGAGGCGTTGGCCACGAAGCGGCGCTGGGCCTCGAAGGAGGTTTCGAGGCGGGCGAACAGGCCGTCGAGCGTCGCGCCGAGGTTGGTCAGCTCGTCGTCCGGGCCGCGCAGGTCCAATCGCCGGTGCAGGTTCGTGGCGGAGATCTCCTGTGCGGTGTCGGCGATGGCGCGCAGCGGTCGCAGGAATCTGCCGGCCAGCCACCAGGCCCCGGCCAGGGCGAGGATCCCGGCGATCACCACGATGACGGCGGCGCCGAAGGCGAACTGGTGGGTGGGCGGGACCGGTGTGGTGCCCGGGTTCGCGGGGTTGCCGTTGCCCGCGGCCGCGCTGCTGCTGCCGAACTGGATCGTGGTGGCGATCAGCACGGCGGCGAGCAGGCCGAGGAAGAGGCTGGAGTAGATCAGGGTCAGTTGGACGCGCAGGACGGGGCGTCGCGGGCGCAGCCGCATCAGGGTTCTCCGATCCGGTAGCCGCCCTCGCGCACGGTGTGGATGACGGGCGGGTCGCCGAGTTTCGCGCGAAGCCGGCGGATGGTGGTCTTGACGGCGGTGGTGAACGGGTCCGCCGCCTCGTCCCAGACGCGCTCGAGGAGTTCCTCGGCCGACACGACCTGGCCGCGGGCGCCCAGGAGGTGCTCGAGGAGCGCGAACTCCTTGGGGCTCAGCTCCAGGCGCCGCCCAGCGCGGAACGCGACCCGGCGACCGGGCTCGAGGGTGAGGTCCGCGTAGGCGAGGGTGGGCGGGGCCGCCGGAGTCGAACGTCGCCCGAGTGCGCGTACCCGGGCGACGAGTTCGGAGAAGTCGAACGGCTTGGGCAGGTAGTCGTCGGCGCCGAGCCCGAGGCCCTCGACGCGGTCTTTGACGCTGCTTGAGGCCGTCAGCATGAGTACCCGGCTTCCGGCGCCCTCGGCGGTGATGCTTCGACACACCTCGTCGCCGTGCACGCCAGGCAGGTCCCGGTCCAGGATCACGACGTCGTAACGCGTGGCGGCCAGGTGCTCGAGCGCGTCGTGCCCGTCGAGCACGACGTCCACGGCCATGCCTTCGCGGCGAAGGCCGGTCCCGATCGCGCGGGCCAGCACCTCGTAGTCCTCGACGACCAGTACACGCACGAGCCTCCTCCGTCCGCTTCCCACGCTACGTCCGCTACCCGGCTCGGTTTCGAGGGCCGGGCGCTTCCTGTCCTGCTCCCACGATGCCAGCAGATAGGTGTCAGCCCGGTGTCAACCGCCGACACCGGGCTGACACCGGTCGCGCCGTAGACCTTCACTCGACACTATTCGCCCCACGACCTAGGACGGATGAGCACGTGAGCGGTGCGTCCATCGAAGTCATCGAATTGCGCAAACGGTTCGGGTCCACCGTGGCCCTGGACGGTATGAGTTTCACGGTCGCCCCCGGGAAGGTGACCGGGTTCGTCGGCCCGAACGGGGCCGGCAAGTCCACCACCATCCGGGCCATCCTCGGGCTCGACGCCCCCGACGCCGGGCGCGCCCTCATCGGCGGTGCGGCATACCGTCGGCTGCGCCATCCGCTACGCCACGTCGGCGCTCTCGTCGACGACGCCGCGCTCCAACCCGGGCGCACCGGGCGCAACCACCTGCTGTGGATCGCCCGCTCGCAGAAGATCGAGGCCGGCCGGGTCGACGCCGTGCTCGAGCAGGTCGGGCTCACCTCGGCGGGCCGGCGCAAGGCGGGCGGCTACTCGCTCGGCATGCGCCAGCGTCTGGGCATCGGTGCGGCCCTGCTCGGCGACCCAGCTGTAGTGATCTTGGACGAGCCGTTCAACGGCATGGACCCGGAGGGGATCATCTGGATGCGTGGGCTGCTGCGCACTCTGGCTCAGGAGAAGCGCTCCGTGCTGGTCTCGAGCCACCTGATGGGCGAGCTTCAAGGCACGGCGGATCACGTGGTCGTGGTCGGGCGGGGGAGGGTCCTGGCCGACGCGTCGATCGACGATCTCGTCGCCCGCGTTTCACGCGACCAGGTCCTGCTGCGCACCTCCGCCCCGGACCAGGCCGTCAGGTTGCTCGGACAAGCCGGCGCCGCGGCAGCCGGTAGCGGGGACATCGTCACCGTCACCGGGATCGGCGCCCAGCGTGTGGTGGAGCTGCTGGCCGCGGCCGGCGTCGCGTTCTCCGAGGTCACCGCGCAGCGCGGGACGCTAGAGGACGTCTATCTCCAGCTCACCAGCGGCGAGGTCGAGTTCCGTTCCGGCGACGGACGGGAGGGTCGGCGATGAGGAGTACGACAAGGCGCCCGGACTTCGCTCCCGTACTGAGGTCGGAATGGGTCAAGTTCCGTACGGTCCGCGGCTGGCTGATCGGCCTCGCTCTCGCCGCCGTGCTGTGTGCGACCTTCACCTTCCTCGTCGCCAACGGCAACAACAGCAATTTCCAGCCGCACGTGCCCACCGGCCAGGGCGGTGAAGCGGTCGCCGACACCTACTACGTCCTCGACCAGCCGCTCACCGGCGACGGCACCGTCACCGCGAGGATCACCTCGCTCACCGGCGTGATCTCGACCGCCCCGAGCAACGAGGCCGCGAGCCAGGCGAACCCCGGCGACGCGGCTTCCGGCTTCGCGAACACGCGGCCCGGACTCGCCGGCTGGGCGAAGGCCGGAATCCTGCTGACTCCGAGCACCGCCCAAGGCTCCGCGTACGCCGCCGTGATGGCCACCGGCAGCCACGGCGACCGCTTCCAATACGACTACACCCATGACACCGCCGGCTCGCCCGGATCGGTCAGCGCCACCGCACCGCACTGGCTACGGCTGACCCGTACCGGAGACACCGTCACCGGCTACGACTCGGCGAACGGGACGAGCTGGTCCGAGATCGCCACCGCGCACCTGGCCGCACTGCCAGTCACCGTGACGGTCGGGCTGTTCACCACCTCGCCGATGACGTTTCAGACCTCCAGCAGCGGGGCCCGCACGATGGCCACCGCCACCTTCGACCACGTCACCCTCCAGGGCCAGGCCGCTTCCGACGTAGCCGGCACTGCCGCCGCGTGGCACGGTCAGAACATCGGTGGCGGGCCGCAGGACTACTATCCGACGCTGGCGAACGGCACCTCCCGGCAAGCCGGCGGCTCCATGGTCCTGAGCGGATCCGGCGACATCGCACCCGCCGTCCTCGCCGCCGAGCTGGGGGCCACCACCGCCCCCGCCACCCTCCAACTCGGGCTCATCGTCGCGCTGATCGCGCTCATCGTGATCGCCGCGATGTTCGTCACCGCCGAATACCGTCGTGGCCTGATCCGCACCACGTTCGCCGCCACCCCGCATCGCGCGCGCGTACTCGGGGCCAAGGTAGTGGTCGCGGGCGGCGTCGCGTTCGCGGCGACGGGCCTCGCCGTGGCCGTCGCCATTCCCCTGGCGGCATACGTGCTCACCGCGAAGTCCACCTACGTCTTCCCCGCCGGCGCCGCCACCGACCTGCGCGTGATCGTCGGAAGCGCGCTCCTCGCATCCCTGACGGCAGTGGGCGTACTCGCTCTCGCCACGCTCCTGCGTACGAGCGCCGCCGCGATCACCATCGGCATCACCGTATTCGTCCTGCCCGGTATCTTCAGCGCGGCCGCACCAGCCAGCGGAGGGGAGCGGTGGCTCTACGAGTTCACTCCGGCCGCCGCACTCAGCGTCCTGCAGACCTTTCCCACCGCCGGCCAGGTCGAGTATCCGTACACGCTGGCCAACGGTTACTACCCGCTGGCCCCGTGGGCCGGACTCGCGGTCCTCGCCGCCTACACGGGCCTCGCTCTCACCGCGGCCGCGCTGCTGCTCAAGCGGAGGGACGCGTGAACGCGGCACTGAGCGCCGAGTGGACCAAGCTGCGCACGCTGCCCAGCGTGGCCTGGCTCCTCGGCGGGATCGTCGCCCTGACCGCGGGATCCAGCGCCGGGATCGGCGCGGCCACCCACGTCACCTCCCGCGCGGGCCAAGGCGGACCGGACCCCGTGAAGCTCGCCCTGACCGGCGTCGACCTCGGTCAGGCGATCGTCGCGGTCCTCGCCGTCCTGGTCATCTCCGAGGAGTACGACACCGGCATGATCCGCACGAGCCTCACGGCCGTGCCGCGGCGCCACCTCGTCCTGGCGGCGAAAGCCACCACCGTCGGCCTGCTCACGCTCGTCGCCGCAGTGCCGGCCGTCGCGGCCTCCGTCCTGGCCGGCCGGCTCTTGCTGCCCGGCGCGGGGCTCGGCCCCGCCGACGGCTACTCCCTCATCTCGATCGCCGACGGCCCGACCCTGCGCGCAGCCGCCGGCGCAGTCCTCTACCTCGTCCTGATCGCCGTACTGGGCCTCGGAATCGCCACCGCGATCCGGGACACGGCCGTCTCGATCGGAGCCGTGCTCGCCCTGCTCTACCTGCCCACCCTGCTCGTCCAAGCACTCGGAGACCCGCTGCGCCGCCACCTCGAGCAAATCGCCCCCGGCATCGCCGGACTCGCCGTCGAGAACACCACCGACCTCGCCTCCCAACCCCTCACACCATGGGCCGGACTCGGCGTCCTGGCCGCATGGGCCACCGGGTCGCTCCTGCTCGCCGGACTCCTCCTGCACCACCGCGACGCCTGAAAGTCCGCCTTCACGACGGCGCACTTGGCCGAGGCGGGATTCCACTGTGCCTCGGGCGGAAACAGCCGCCGGTTCGCGGGGTAACGGGGTAAAACGCGGAATCGGTGGCCAGGTGTGTGGTGACCCCGACCTGGCGGTTGCCGGTCTTGCCGAGGGTGCCGGAGTACTGCCTGGCCACCAACGTTACGCACCTGACCAGGCACTACTCGTCAGTACATGGGCAATTCGACACCGATGCCGCGTACGGTCATTTCGTACGCGGCATCGGCGCGCTCGAAGTTCAGCGGACTTCGGCGTTACGCACTCGGCCTCAATGCGGCCCGCAGCTCTCACCGTTCGGGGGGTTCCTCCCGGCCCGCTCCTGCGCGGCGGCGCGGTCCCGGTGGCTCTGCACGGCGCCGCGGGCGATGGCGAACGCCTGTGCCTCGGCCGCGCGATCGACGCCGAGCAGGCGATTGGCCTGGACGTGAAGCACCGAGAGCAGCACCGAGTCGGGATCGATCCAGTCCTGATCCTGCGCCAGATCGCGCACGAGGGCGCCGTATGCGGGCATGAGCCGCACCAGCTGACCGAAGTCTGTGCCGGTGGGCAGCGGGTTGGACGGGTCGACGGCCGCGAGGGCGGCGCGGCGGCGCTCGGCGAAGGCCGGGTGGTGTTCGGCGGACCGGGGGACGCGGTCGCATAACCACTGCGCCCAATCGGCTTCGCCGATGTAGAGCCGCGCCATGAACGCCAAGTCCGCGGCGGTCTGAAGCAACGGGTCGGGCTGCGGTCCTCGTGTGCTCGCGCGGGCCGCGAGTCGCCGTACGGCGAGCACACTGCCCGCGTGGAAGACGCCCTCCGCCACGGCGATCGCGTCCGGTCCGCCGTAGCGCTCGATCTCGGGCAGATAGCTCTCCACGGAGAAGTCGCGAGCGACGCCGCCGGCCGCGAGGCCCTGGACCCAGTCGCGCACTTCCGGCAGTACCTTGACGGCCAGCGTCTCCGGGTCGGCGTGGAAGCGCAGCCGCAGGTGCGGTTCCGGGTCGAGGTAGCGCAGGAAGAACCAGCGGTCTACCTCTGCGGGCAGGCGATTGAGCAGCCGGGGAAGTTCGACCGCGAGTATTTCATCCTGCTGTTCCAGTGCGGACGGCAGCCGCACGTACAGCCACGGCCCGCCGGGTGTGATCGCGTCCGCGACCCGGCGTACCGGCGGCAGGGGCGCCGGGGAGGCCGCGTCGCTGCCGACCGCCGGTGCGTGGGGGAGTATCGCGACCACGATCTCCGCGTGATGAGTTCCGGTCGGACCGCTCAACCAACCCGGACCTCCGTGCTCTGCGAACAGGTCGGCCCGCAGCTCGAGCGGCTTCCCGCGGACAGCCTCCTGCCGCAGTATCGCGCGATGCCAGCCGTGGGCGAGATGCAGTGGTATGCGGTGGTCGGCCAGAACGAGTTCGAGCTCTTCCGGTACGGCGCGCCGCTGGAGCCAGGTGTCCAGGGCCTTTTCCCAGTCGCCCGTCGGCGTTCCCCGGTTCAGCAGGACCGGGTCGTCCAGCCGCCACCGTGCCGGGCTGAGCACGGTGCTGCCCGTGCGCACTGCGGGGAGGAACGGTGCCTGCGCGAACGGGCCCCAGTCCCAGGGCCGGTACGCACGCGCGGGGTACGCGGCCGCATCGAGCAGGAATCGGGCGATCGTCGGCATCTCGCTGCGGGCGAGCCGGTGGAATGCGACCGGTGTCAGTTCCCTGCCGAGTCGGGGCGCGGCGATGCGAAAGCCGCTCCGGTCCGCGCCGACGGCCAGGTCGCCGAGGGAGACCGTGTGCGGACCGGGTTCCGCGTGCACGCCGACGGTGAGCCGGTCCGGTAGCCACGAGCCGGTCCGGCACAGGTTGCCGAACCGGGTTCTCGTCACCGGGTGCACCAGGCCGACCGGCAGCGCGCCCGGCCGGGCGGCTCCCGCTGCCGCGGCCAGCGGGGCGATCCGCGGATCGGCCCCGAGCAGCCCGGCGAACCGGCCGAAGGCCGCTCCCGCGCCCGGCCCGATGCCGACCGGGCTCAGCAGCAGGGTGAATCGGCCCGCGTCGAGGGCCTCGGCGTCGCGGGCGAGCAGTTCGGCGAACAGGTCGAAGCCGCTCGCGGTCCGGCCCGGCTCGTCTCCTCCGAGCCGTTCGAGCTCCGTGATCAGTCCCGGGTCGAGTTCGATCTCCCGCCGGCCGTCCGCGGCGGCGTCCAGCAGCAGGGTGGACAGGATCCGGTGACGCTCGGCGTCTTCGCCGGGATGCGCGAGGCCGGCGACGCGTCCCGGGCCGGGTGTGCGCCGGTACGCGGCCGGAAGGCCGAGGCCGATATTGGGGTCGAGCAGTTCCGGCAGCGGCACCGATCGTGCGGTGCCATAGCGTTCCAGGAAGGCCTGGTGATACTCGCCGATCGGCGCGGTGGGGCCGGGCGAGATCCGGCACAGCAGCTCGGCGACTCGTTCCAGCTCCGCCGCGACGCACTCGGGCAGTCGGACGTCCGTCTCGAGGGCGAGGTCGGCGCGGGCGGCGAAGTCCGGCCTGGGCGTGTCGGCATCCGGACGGCCGAGCCGTGCCTCGGCTTGTCCGTCGCACCAGTTTCCGATCTCGCGCACCAGCGCGGCCTGCGCCGAAGCAGCCGGCAGCCGCCGTTGCACGTATGCGAGCGGATCCGCGACGTCCAGCGGCGGGTGCAGATCGGTCAGCAGCACGCCGAGGCTTATCAATTTCCTGATCAGTGACGTGATCGTCTCCTGGGCCGAGCGCGGGAAGCGGGCGGCGAGCAGGTCTTGGAGTTCGGGCACTGCGATCGCGGTCGCCGCGTACTCCAGCGCCGCCTGCACGGCCGGCGTGTGGGCGAGGGTGCGTTCGGTCCGCGTCCGGTTGGGCGTCGGCGGCTCGTCCCCTGATGCCTCGGCCTTCGCCCCGGGCGGCACGATCAGCCGGCGGCCGCGCACGAAGCACAGATCGTTGGCGGCCACGCGCAGCCCGGCCAGCACCTGTTCGTCCTGTTCCCACGCGCTGAGCCGGTCGCTCAGCCAGGCGGCCTCGGGCTGGAGCGCCTTCGGCCCGAAACCGCGGATGCCGCCGGCCTGCCGCGGGCCGAAGCCGGCCAGGGCGACTCCGGCGAACAGGCCGAACGGGGTGGGCCGCGCGGCCATCCGCAACTGGTAACGGGTGAGCGAGCACGCCGCCCTGGTCAGCTCCGGGAGACGGGTCTCCCGCCCGGCCAGGACCAGACGCAGGGTTCGCCCGAGTGACGCACTCGCGAGCTCGACCGCCTCGAGCAACTCCGGATCCTGGGTCAGCTTCCTGATGAGCGCGGCGGTCTCCTCGGGGCCGTCCGGTTCGGGCAGCCATCCGGCGCGCACCCGTACCCGCGGCAGCACCGGGACCCGGAGCAGCACCGGGCCACAGGCGAACCGACTACGCACCTGAGCGCCGCCGGTCACAGCAGGCCTCTGTCGGCGAGCACGGCCGCAAGGTGCGCCACCGACTCGGCCACGCGCCGGCGCGAGGTGTCGAGCACCAGATCCGGGGACTGCGGAAGCTCGTACGGGGCGTCCACGCCGGTCAGTCCGCTGAGCCGGCCGGCGCGCTGCGCCGCGTAGAGGCCCTTCACATCCCGCTCGGCGCACACTTCGACCGGGGCGGACACGTACACCTCGAGGAACGGCACGGCCTCGGCGCGGTGCTCGGCGCGCAACTGTTCGCGCGCGGCGCGGTACGGGGCGATGACCGGGACCAGGGCCAGCACCCCGTTGCGGGCGAGCAGCCTGGCCACCAAGCCGATCCGGGCCACATTGGCGTCTCGGTCCTCGCGGGAGTAGCCGAGCCCGGCGGACAGGGTGCGGCGCAGCTCGTCGCCGTCGAGGACCTCGACCCGGCGGCCGTCGAGGCGAGGCCACCCGGCCAGAGCCCGGGCGATGGTGCTCTTCCCGGCTCCGGACAGCCCGGTCAGCCAGACCGTCGCGCCCACGTCGGCGGGCCCACGGCGGAGGTGATCCGACACGCGCATCCCCTCTGCTCGCCGGTGCCCCTGGTCCGGCCCCTCTTCAGAAACGGTCAGCACTGCTCGCCCCTCCCGGCCGGGCCTTGCGGATAACCGAGGAGCCCGGCCAACCGGGCCAGCCGGTCGCACAGGGCCGGGGACAGGCCCCAGGCCGGGTCGAACTCGACCGTGTCCGGCAGGCGCGCGGAGCGCAGGCGCGGGGCGGCGAAGAATTTCGGGTCCCCGCCGCCGAATCGGCCGCCGGTGGGCCGGGCGTAGGGCCAGCTGCCGGTGTCGAGCATCCGGGCGAGCGCATCGGGCGTGGAGTCCACGCCCAGCCAGTCGAGCAGGGGCGGAAGGACGGTGTGCGGCGTGCGCAGGACGTCCTCGCCTCTCACCCGGCGCCAGCGGTGCGCCGGCAGGCCGTCGAGCGCCCGGACCACGCGCAGATGGCCCAGGTACCACTGGGACGCGCAGCTGAGCCGGCGGTGGTGTTCGACGGCTGTGCCGGAGGTGAGCTTCCAATGCTCGAACATCGAGGCCTGCGTGGTGACCGGGTGCCGGGTGAGGTGGATGAAGCGCGCGCCGGGAGCGGAGTCGAGGCAGCGGCGCAGACACGCCTCGGAGGAGGTGTTCTGCGGCGTCTTCTCGACGGCGGTACGGGGGCTGACGGCGCGCAGGAGGTGCTCCAGCACCTCCGCCGTGGTCCAGTCGCCGCGCTCGCGCAGCCATGCGTCGGCGCGCTCACACGCCTGATCGCCCTGCTCGCCCTCGTGCACCTGGGCCAGGGCCCGTACCAGGCCGCCGAGCCGCAGTGCCCGCCCGGCCGGCCCGGGAATCCGGCCGCCCTCGTCCGACACGAGGAGTTCGGCGACCGTCTGCGCTATGTTCAGTACGAGCTCGGGGAACGCGTAGAGCTGCGGGTGCCCGCCGAACATCGCGGTGACGACGGTGGAGTAGGACCGCGGCGGCGCCAGGATGAACACCGGCGCGGGAATCGGGTCCGGCCCGCGGACCGGAACGGTGCTGGTCTGTGTCATCGGTTCTTCTTCTCCCTGAGTCACTCGGGTTCACAGTTCCGGACCGTTGAGCCGGATCAGCGTCCCGGGCGGCCACTGCTCGATCCGTTCGGCCACCGGCAGCGCGACCGCCGGGTAATCGAGGGTCACCGGCCGCGACGGACCCCTGGCCAGGCACAGGCGGGTGCGCACGCCGTGCAGCACGTGCCAGCCGGCGGCCAGGTACGCCTCGACGAGGTCGCCGCTGAGATTGGTGAAGCCGAACGGGACGCCGAGTTCGCCGAGGATCAGGCCCATCCGGTGCAGCAGCCGCGTGCGCATGTCCCGCGGGCAGTGCAGATCGGGGTGGACCGCCAGCAGCCCGGTCTCCCCGACCAGTTGATCGGTCTGGTCCACCTGGATGAACCGGCGGGCCATCGCGTAGTGGCCGACGACGCCCGCCTCGGTCCTGGCCAGCAGGCGCAGTTCCGGCCGCAGACCGACCCAGCTGCGGGCCTTCGGGAACAGCACGGCGATGTCCGGGAACGCCTGCCGGAGGGTGTAAGCGATGTCCTGGTGGTCCGTCAGGGCCAGGTCACCCTCCCAGTGCACGGTGAAGCGGACGCCGCCGGACCCTTCGTCCTCACGGTCCTCGGCGCCGCTGGTGAAGCCGATCGCGTTCGTCATCGGTCGCCCGCCCGGATCGCGCTGGTTTCGCTGCCTGCCCGCACCGCCGCGAGGGCCAGTTCCCGCGCCGCCGGTCGGAACTCCCCAAGGCGGCCGCGGGAGAACGGCTCCAGCACACCGTCGGCCATGGTGTCCAGCGCATGACGTGCCAGAGGGCTGATCACCGCCGCGCGGCCGCCCTGCAGGCCGAGCGCGAAGGCGGTCAGCCAGTAGCCGAGCAACACTCGCGACGAGACGGCGATCGGTGCCCACCGCGGATCGCTCAGCTCGGCCTTGGCCATCACCGCGACCTCGGTCTCGGCCAGGCCGTGGGCGGCGAACAGCCGGGAGAGCGGCGCGTGGGTGAAACCCTGGGCCGCCGCGCTCGGAACCACGCAGCCGGCGATGGCCAGTTCCTGGTTGAAGTAGCTCACGGCGACCCGGTCCGGGCCCGGGCCGTAGGGCCGCAGGCCTTCGGCGGGCGGGCAGGCCGAGCGGCGGGGACCGAGCCGGTCGTTGCCCACCAGACTGTCAGTACCCAGATGCTCGACCAGGTTGGGCACGATCACGCAGGAGGGGATCGCCCGGCGCAGCAGGAATCCGCGCATCTCCACGTCGTCCTTCGCCGTCCGGGCTTCGCCGAGCCCGGCGAAGGCGCGCGCCGCGGCCGCGGGGAGGATCAGTCCCACCGTCGGCGTGTAGCCGTCGATCACCTCGGCCCAGCCGTGTCCGATGAGCGCGGCCAGCCGCACGGCGAAGGACGTGCGCGAGCCCCAGTGCGTGAACAGGCTGATCGCGTGTCCGGGCCGGCGCGCCGCCGCGTCGCGTGCCTGCCGGGCGAATCCCGCGGCGGGCCAGGCGTCGTCCTGCAGCACGAGGTGGTGGGTCGCGTCCGGCGCGACCGCGGCCCAGGCGTGGCGCGCCGTGCGCAGCGAGGACGGGGGCCCGGCCGGGTCGGGGTCGATCACCATGGCCGGCTCGAGGTCGGCCAGCGCGGCCAGAAGCCGTTCGGCCTCGGCGAGCCTGGACGGATGGGTCATCACGGCGGCGGAGAGGCGGACGCGTGCGGGCGGGGTGCCGGGCGCCGGGCGGGACGGTGCGGCCGACCCGAGCCTGGCCACGTCACCGGCCATTGGTCAGCGCCCCTTCCCGGGCGGGCGAGGGCGCGTCCAGCCGGGCGAGCAGGCTCGCCGCGATATCCTCGGCCGCGGACCACCGCACCAGGCCGGCCGCGACCGGATCCGGCCCGGCCGAGCCGCGCTCCGCGGCCTCGGCCAGCAGTTGCCAGAGCCGGGCCGGCTCGGTCGCCAGGCTCGCCGTCGCCATCAGTCCACTGCGTTCCAGATGCTCCACCCGGCGCCCGAAGGAGGCCGGGAACACCGAGCTGATCCGCGGATCGCTGAATCCGACCACTGCGATGCCGTTGGCGATCAGCTCGCAACAGGTGAACCCCATCGCGTCGACCAGCACGACGTCCGCCTTCCGGTAGTGCTCCTGCGGGTCGGTCACCAGGCCGGCCCAGTGGACACCGGGCAGCAGGGCCGGTGCTCCCGCGGGGAGGTCGCCGGCCGGCCGGGCCAGGATGGTGAGCCGGTCGTGCGGCCCGGCGTGCTGCTGCCAGGCCAGCAGAGTCCGGCTGATCATGCGCAGGGCCACGGGGCGGCCGGGCTCACCGCCGAGCCCGAGGACGACGCGCAGCGGGGGCCGGGGCGTGGCCCGCGGATCCGGGCCCGGCTCGGCGGCGCCCGCGCCGGGCGCGGGGAAGCGTTCGACGATCGGGCCGGTGAAGGTGACCGGTACGGTGACGGTCTCGGGCGTCCGGTGCGCCGCGGCCAGATCCGGCACGATGACCTCGTCGGCGAGGTTGAATCTGTAGTCGAGGTCCGGCCGGCCGATGTCGCTGAAGAACCAGTCGGTCAGCAGGACGCACGCGACACCCAGGACCGTGCGGCAGTAGGGCAGTGCGGCCACCACCTCGTCGGTGACGACGAGCCCGGGCCGGGGCGCGGCAGCCAGGTACTCCCGCACCGCCACGCCCACCGCGGCCAGGTCGCGCGGCCCGCCTGGAGTCTCGATCTCGACGCACGGGATCGACCGGGAACGGAAGTAGTCCAGACCGGTGCCGTAGGAGGCGATCTCGATCTCGAGGCCCGGACGGAGGCGACTGAGGGCTCGGATGACGCGCAGATCGCGCGCCGCGTGGCCGTAGCCGACACCGGAAGAGATGAAGACGACGACGTTGTTCATGCCGCACGGCCCACCGCGACGGTGAACAGGTGCCGGACGCCCGGCTCGCCGTCCCGGCGGACCGCGGCGGTGATCTCGCGCGCGCTGCGGCCGAACACGCAGCCCTCCAACCCCGCCGCACGCGCGGCCAGCCAGAGGGCGTGGCCGAACCCGGCCACGCGGACCAGGAGTCTGCGATAGCCCTCTTCGCCGGGGCTTTCGGTGTGCGCGCCGATGTCGGCGCACAGCAGGAACAGCGCGGGTGCGCGGCAGTAGGCGACGGCCAGGGCATCGGTCTCGAGGAAGGACGCGAGCCGGGCCGGGGTCGGGCCGGCGGCTGCGGTGATCCGGTAGATTCCGGGGTCGCGATCCGTCACCCGGAGCGCGGCCAGGTAGGTGCTCGGCGCCGGGCCGGGCCAGAGCCCGAAGGACTGCCTGTCGAAGGCCTCCGCGCTCGCCAGCGCCCGGGTGAGCGGCCCCAGGGTCAGCGGTGCGGGAGCGAATTCGCGCACGCTGCGACGCCCGCGCAGCACGTGCGCCAGCTCACGGCCGTCGGCGTGCGTCGTCAGCTGCGACGCGGGTGTTTCCGGTCTGGCCCACAGCCGTGCGAGCGGTTCGTCGTCACGGACGAGTGGCATGGGATGTCTCCGTTTCGTACAGACCCGCCACGGCGGCCAGGATCTCCCGGCCTTCCGACAGATCGATGGCGTCGGCGAGCTTCGCATCCCAGGACCCTGCGAACTCGAGGCCCAGGCCAAGGCCGGTCGCCACGGCCGAGAGCTGGGCGGCGGCGCAGCCCGCGTCCAGGTGCGCCAGCCGGAACGCGAAGTCCCCGTACTTGCGCGCGATCCGGTGGACGTCGCCGACGAGCAGGACCAGGACGTCCGGCTCGCCCCGGGCAAAGCGGACCGCGCGGCGCGCGTAGAGCGCCGCGGCCTGGTCGGCGTGCACCTCGACGAGCCGGTGGCCGGTGTCCTCGTAGGCGAACAGGGTGTCGGCCGGTCGGCCGAACAGCGGTTGCCGGGCTGTCAGATAGAGCCGGACGGATCCGAGGTTCCCGGCGCTCTCGGTCCACCGGTGTCCGGCGGCGCCTTGCTCCGCGCTCGAGCTGAATCCCGCCGTGCGGTTGAGCACCGCGGCCACGGCGTGGTCGAGGTCGACGGGCCGCGTGCCGTCCGACCGCACCCAGGCGGAGGTCAGTTCGCCGTGGGGCTCGGGCAGGTGTTCGGGCTCCGGCAGGGCGATCCTCGGCGCGGATGGAAACGCGTCGGTCCTCGTCGCCGCGGACGCGGCGCGTCGAGCGGCGCGCTGCGGATCGGCTTCCGGGGCCGCCGGCCCGGCGAGATTCAGGGCCATGACGGACTCGTAGTACTCGCCCGCTCCGCCCGGTTCGTCCCAGTCGGGCCCGCTGCCGAGGCAGTCGACGCAGTCCCGGCGCGGACCGACGGTGAACCGGCGGCGCTTCACATGCGGATTCTCATACACGGTCAGCGCGGCGGCGGGCGCCGGAGGGGTGAGTGCGGCCAAGATCGCCAGGATCTCCGCGGTGACGAGCGCGTCGAGGACGTCGTCCGGTGCGCCGGAGCCGTCGGCCGCGCGAGCCGGGTCGCCGAATTCCCGGAGATAACCGTCTTCGAAACAGGCGGGGCACACCGAGCCGGACAGCCCGAACAGCGGACCCACCTCGCGCCGCGCGGCGGTACGCCCGTAGCGCAGGACGCCGCGGGTCGCCGCCGGCATGAGCCGCGTGGCGGGCGGCCCGCCCTGCGCGAACCGACGCACGGCCGCTGCGTCGAGCAGGCCGGCGGCCATGACCACGAGCCGTCTGCCTTCGTCGGATCCGCCGTGGCCGGAGCCGAAAGCCTCGGGCGGCACCTGCTCCGGACGCTCTGCGCAGAGCACTGTGCCGACCCCGGTCTCCACGAGGTCCGCGTGGATGCCTTCGTACCGGCGTTTCGGCCCGATCAGCGCCACCGCCGACCCGCGCAGCACTCCGGCGAGCTCATCGGCGCTGTGGAACTCAGGGGTCGAATCGAGGTTGCGGGCGAAGTAGCGAACCGTCGATCCGGTCGGCGCACCCCCGTCGACGGGCCGGTCGACGACTTCGAGCATGCCCGAATCGGCGAGCTGGCGGACGATGCGCCGCACCCGGTCCCGCGGCGTCCCGGTGTGCTGGGCGAGTTCCTCGAGGCTCCGGTACGTGTCGAGGGCCGGTAAGAATCCGTCGCGCAGCGCGACGGCGGCCGGGCCGGTCATCCGGCGGCGCCGGGGCCCTTCCACCACGAACCCGTCCTCGACCGGTACGACCAGCAGCCCGCGTCGGAATCTGGCCCGTTTCGGTTCGGCCCCGGCCGCGCCGTTCGCGCCCGACTCAAGCATCGACATGGAGGCCTCTTTCTCTCTCGCGCAGCCGCGCCACCGCGTCCACGACCCGCGGGCGCGAGGGCTCGCCGGAGTCCGCCGCGCCGGTACAGCGCGCGCAGGTATGGCAGGGCACGACGTGGTGTGCGCTGATCCGGCCGGTACCGGTCTTCGCCGAAAGCACCTGGTCATGCAGGCTCGATGACTCGCCCGCGTCCGGTCCGCCACTGAGGAAGGCCTCTGCCAGGCCCGCCGCGAGCCTGCCGTGGTGCGGCAGATGTCCGAAGGCGTCGAAGTCGGTGAGCCCGTCCACGGCTCGGTGTACGAGCTGTGTGGTCGTGCGCTGATTGTCGTGCTGCAGGCGACGGGTGTGGTAGCACTCGAAGCAGGGGCCGCCCGGTGATCCGAGCCACGGTCCGACCCGGATGTGGGTGGGCTCGGCGAGGATCGGCAGCCAGGGGCATCCGGCGGCGAGCGCCAGGGCGTCGACGCGACGGCACAGCGCGGGCGCCGGTCGGCCCACGGCGAGCACCAGAGCCGCCGGACCGGTGCCGGCCGCGCGCTCCATCTCGTCGAGCCCGGCGATCCGCCGGTTCCGGGCCGGATCGCACCCGAGCAGGCGCGCGACCCGTTCGCCGAATTCCCCGGCGCCGATGAGGACGACTGCGGCTGGGACGGACACTGCATTCCCTTTCCTGCGAATCCTGACGGTCATGCGAACGGCTGCGGCCACGGGTTGAGCTCCTCCGGCGGGAGCGGCGCGCACCCCATCGCCACCGGCGCCGCGTACAGCCGCGGGTGTGCTCGGAACTGGGCGTGGCGCAGCATGGTCAGCGGCTGAAGATCGGGCACGACCACGCTCACCGCGGTCAGCCCGGCGGCTTCGAGTTCGGATGTGGTCATATCGAGCCCGATCGCCTCCATGCCCCGCTCGGCGAACACCGCGATCAGCCGGCCGAGGCGGGCCTGCGGGTCCCGGTCGAAGGCGAGCGGCTCGACCCCGGTGATCAGCCGTCCGTCCGGTCCGGCGAACAGGAAGTCGAACGCGGCGGCCCGCTCCGGGTGTGCCATGTAGCGCGCGCCGTCGGTGAGCGAGCCGAACGTGGCCGGATCCGACTTCAGGTCGGTGCCGCGCAGGCCCGGCCGGATGCCGATCGCCTCGAGCAGGGCCTTCTCGGCGGCCTCCGGCAGCGAGGCGGCCGCACCGCAGCCGACGACGGTGTGCAGGCTCGCGTCGTGCTCGGCCTGCTGCAGGCAGTAGACCACCGGCACACCGAGGTCCGTGGTCGCGTCGAAGAGCCAGGTCCGCAGGTGCCGGCGGGCGGCCCAGTCGATCAGTTCGCGGGTCAGATCGCCGTGCCGGTCGGCCGGCAACTCCGGCGGGGTGAGCCGCTGAAGCCAGATGAGCGCGATCGCGTCCCGCTCGACCATCTCGCACAGGGCGCCGAACAACGCGTTCTCGGCATCGGTGTGCACGGCGTGGCCGGTGGAGATGCGATAGCTGAATCTCTCGGCATCCGACTGCTCAGGGATCTGATAGCAGGCCAGCACCGCGGGTACCCAGGTGGCCTCGCCGGTGGCGAGGTCGGTCCCGGACACCCAGCGGATGGGAGCGGCCGGATCGAACGGGACCACGGGGCAGGCCGGGTGGGCGTACTCCTCCGGGGTGCAGCGCGGGAGGCGCCGCAGGTCGAGATGGCGTCCGGGCAGATCCGCGGCGGTGCTCCACACCATGGGCACCCGCGTGCCGGAGAGCCCCGCGTACCGCTCGGCGGTCTCGGCCAGCGCGATCAGGCGCGCCGACGCGGGATCGCGGTAGGTCCGGCCGGCCCCGACGATGCTGGTCATCCCGTTCGCGCCGAACGGGATGCCGGCTCCGGCCATGCCGATGACGTGGCGGTAGCCGGGGAGGCCGGGCAGCGGCGGGTCGGTCAACAGGCCACTGACGACCCCGAAGGGCGACAGGAGGTACTCAAGGCTCATGGGTGCACGTCTCCACTCGGCGGAAGGGTCGGTCTGCCGGTGTCCGCGGGGCGGGGCGTGGTGAAGCAGCAGGCTGCTTCACCACGGGTGTCATGCGATCCCCGTTGTCAGGACACTCAGAAGCAGGTGATGCTGAAGCTCGCGCCGCTGCAGGCGCTGCTGCCGCAGCCGCCGCACGCCTGGATCTCCAGGACATCCAGGTCGTCCAGGTTGTCGCCGACCACCTCGGCGATGAGCTCGGTCCAGTCCACCTCGGTGAGGTCCTCGGCCAGCAGGCCGCTCTCCACGGTTTCGGGCATGTTCTTCTCCTGTCTCGTAGCACGGTCCGCCGAGGAGTCCGGCGCGGCGTGGCCGCACCGGGTCTCACGACCCGGCCCGGCCGGCCGGCCCCGACGGTCTGGAGCGCAGCGTGCCCCGGGGCGGTGGCGTCCGGCTGACGCCGCGCGCAAGCGTGACGCAAGCGCCGCCCCGACCGGCCAGGATCGGCCCGAGCGAAGTCAATGGTCCATACCACTTGCCCAGCCCGGGCGGGCCCTATAGCCTCGGCGGATCAGGGGGCTTGGACCGACGTCCAAGCGGCTTTCCCGGTTCGGGAGCAGCGGAAGGGGGGACGCTGGTCGTGCGCTTCTGCCTGCTCGGCAGCATCCTGATCGACGACGGTGCCGGCGAACGGCCGATCACCGCGGCACGGCAGCGTGCCCTGGCGGCCGCGCTGCTGCTGCGGGCCAACCGGGTGGTGGAATGGGACGAGGCCGCCCGGCTGGTATGGGAGGGCGAGCCGCCGGAGGGCGCGCGCGCCACCCTGCACGGTTACGTCTCACGGCTGCGCCGCGCGCTCGGTCCGTCGGCCGCGGAACGGATCCAGACCCGCGATTGCGGCTATCTCGCCGTGGTGCGCGCCGGGGAACTGGACCTCGACGAATTCGAGCAGCTGCGGACACGCGGAAAGAGCGCGGCACGCGAGGAACGCTGGGAGGAGAGCCGCCGGGATCTGGCCCAGGCGCTCGCCCTGTGGCGTGGCACACCGTTGCTGGATGTGACCTGCCTGGCCGGGCGGGAGGACGTAGTAAGGCAGTGGACTGAGATCAGGCTGCAGACGCTCGAGGCACGGCTGGCCGCCGATCTGGAGCTCGGACTGCATCAGGTCGTGCTCGCCGAACTCACCGGCCTGGCGCGCGAGCACCCGCTGCGCGAACGCTTCACAGGCCAACTCATGCTCGCGCTCTACCGTTGCGACCGGCAGGCGGAAGCGCTGGCCGTGTATCGCGATGCCTGGAAGACACTGGTGGAGGAGATCGGGGTCGAACCCGGTGCGCTGCTCAAAGACCTGAATCAGCGCATCCTCGATCGCGATCCCGCATTGGCTCCGTCCCAGGGCCGGCCCTCGGTGCAGGTGCCGGCGGTCCGCACGCCGCCGCCGCCGGCCCAGCTGCCGCCGGTGACCGCGGACTTCAGCGGCCGCGGCCCGCAGACCGCCGCCCTGCTGGAATTTCTCGAGCCGGCCGGGCCGGCCGAGGCGTCAAGGCTGGCCGCGGTCACCGGTCCGGGCGGGATCGGCAAGACGACGCTGGCCGTCCACGTCGCGCACCGGCTGAGCCGGTTCTTCCCGGACGGCCAGCTGTTCGCCGAGCTCGCCGGGGCCGGGCCCGAACCCGTGGCGCCGCAGGAGATCCAGGGGCGCTTCCTGCGTGCGCTCGGCTTCCCGCCCGAGGCGATACCAGCCGACGACGAGGAGCGCACCGCCCTGTACCGCTCCGCGCTCGCCGGGCGGCGCGTACTCGTCGTGCTCGACAACGCCTCGAGCTGCTCCGCGATCAGGGATCTGCTGCCGGGCACCGGTCCGGCCGCCGTCATCGTCACCAGCCGCGCCGCGCTCAGCGATGCCGCGGTCGGCCGAGCGGTCAATCTCGACCTGTTGTCGGCCGCGACCGCCCGGCTGTTCTTCGAGCAGCTGATCGGCGCCGCCCGGGCCGGAGCGGAGCCGGGCTCGGTCGAGGAAGTCGTCGAGGCCTGCGGCGGTCTGCCGCTGGCACTGCGGATCGCCGGCGCCCGGCTGGCCGCGCGCCCGCACTGGAGCGTGCGCTCCCTGGCCGACCTGCTGACCGACGCCCGCGGCAGGCTCGGCGAACTGAGCGTCGGCGAGCTGTCGGTGCGCGCCTGCTTCCAGGTCGGCTACGACGGGCTGCGCGGCCCCGGCCTGCCCTGGTCGGACCGGGCGGACCACTATTTCCGGCTGCTCGGTCTCGTGGACCTGCCCACGATCAGCGGCCAGGCCGCCGCAGCGCTGTTCGACGTACCGCCGGCCTGGGCGCACGGCCTGCTCGAGCGCTTCACCGACGCCCGCCTGCTGGAGTCGCCGGGCTGCGACCGCTATGGCTTCCACGATCTCACCCGGCTCTTCGCCCGGGAGCTCGGGCTCGTCCAGGAGAGCCCGGCCGAACGGACCGCGGCCCTCGGACGCCTGTTCTCCTGGTACCTGGCCAGCGCCGAGGCCGCGGCCCTGGCACTGCGCCCGGACATCGCGCCGGTGGTGCCCCGGCCGGAGGAGGGGCGCGCTCGGGGCGGTGCCGAACCGGCCGTCCCGGCGGACCGGGCCGCGGCACTCGCCTGGTTCGAGAGCGAGCGGGCGAACCTGGTGGCCGCCGCGCTGCAGGCGCACGAACTGGGCATGTGGGACCTGGCCTGGCGGATACCCGAGGCCATGCGGACGTTCTTCATCGTGCGCCGGCACTGGGCGGACTGGATCCGTACCTACGGAACCGGGATCGACGCGGCCAGGGAGTGCGGCGATCTGCTCGGCGAGGCCAGGATGCACGACGGTCTCGGGGTGGCGTACTTCGACGTCCACCGCTTCGCCGAGTCCGCGGAGGTGACGCAGACGGCTGTCGCGGTCTACCGGGCCGCGGGCCGGCGGGATCTGGAGGCACTGGCGGCGAGCAACCTGACCGGCGCGCTGGGCCGGCTCGGCCGGTATCCCGAGGGCATGGCCGCCGCCCGCGCCGCGCTCGAGATCCAGCTCGCCGACGGCCAGTTGAACGCCGCCGCCACCACCTGGGGCAACCTCGGCATGCTCCAGTTCTTCAGCGGGGATGCCGCGGCCGCCATCGAGAGCTACCTGGTCGCCCTGGATCTGAGCCGGCGCACCGGAAACCGCTACGCCGAGGTGGCTGTGCTGAGCAACCTCGGCGAGGCGTACACGGCGGTCGGCCGGCACGTGGCGGCCATCGAACACTGTCATCAAGCCCTGATCCTGTGCGCGGAGCTCGGCACCGACCACGGCCGCGCGATCACCCTCGCGCACCTGGCCGAGGCGTACTGGCAGACCGGCAGCGCGGGGCAGGCGCGCGAGGCGTGGCAGGAGGCCGCGGGCATCTACGAGCGGCTCGGTGCACCCGAAGCGGCGGAGATCCAGGGCCGGTTGCGCCAGACCGAATCGGTGTGACGGCCGAGCGCTGCTCGACGTGCTTGCGCGCCTCCACCACGTCGGACCGCGCCTGCCGGTCACGCCCGCGACGATCCTGCGCGACCGCAGAGGCCGTACCTCATGTGTGAGTACGAACTCAGGATGTCGTGAGGCGGTCAAGCAGGGCGGACAGCTGGATCCGGGCGAAACTGATTCCGGTGTCGGACGTGCCGTAGGGCAGGACGAGAGTGCCCTGGTGCACCAGTGCGCCGCAGGAGTAGACGACGTTGGGGACGTAGCCTTCCCGCTCACCTGGCTGTGCGGTGAGCAAGGGCTCAGAGAGCGCGCCGAGGATTCGGTACGGGTCTTCGAGGTCGAGCAGTACCGCGGAGATGGCGTAGTCGCGCATCGGTCCCACGCCGTGGGTCAGCAGCAGCCAGCCGGCCTCGGTCTCGATCGGTGACCCGCAGTTTCCGAGCTGGACCAGTTCCCAGGGGTGGTGCGGAGTCTGCAGGGTCTGTGGTTCGGGCCAGGTGTGCATGTTGTCGGAGCAGGTCAGCGAGTTGGACTCGCGATCGCGGCGGGACAGCGCGAAGTATCGGCCCCCGATCCGCCGCGGGAACAGTGCCATCCCCTTGTTGACGGCTGCGGCGCCGGTGAGCTGCGAGGCGCGGAAGGTGAGGAAGTCCGCGGTCTCCAGCAGTTGCGGGGCGATGCGGCGGCCGTCGTAGGCGGTGTAGGTGGCGTAGTAGATCTGCGATCCGTCCTCCTCGGTGAAGAGCACGAAGCGGGCGTCTTCCATACCGTGGCTCTCTGACGGGCCGACCGGCCACAGCACCCGGCCGCCGATGTCGCTCTCCCCGGAGAATTCGACCTCGTAGTTGTTCGCCGCGATCTCGTGTATCCGGTCCATGGTGCGGTGCGCGCTCTCGCGGGTGTGCAGTTGCGGGTGCAGTTCGGACAGCGCCTGTTCGAGGTCCTTGTCGGTGAACCGGGCGGACAGATTGCGCCGGAGGAAGGCGGTGAGCTCGTCGTCGTAGCCCTCCTCGGCGAGCTTGCCGTGGAATACGGCGCTGTCGCACAGGACCCGACGGTGCTGACCGGTGAAGAGGTGCGGGCCCGGCTCGTCCACGGTCAGCCGGTCGTCCGGGCCGATCACCCCGGTCCGGAATCCGATCGAGGACAGGTGCCCTTCACCGACGGCGCGCACGCTCATCACGAACCGGAGTCGGTCCTCTCCCAGGCCGCTTTGATCCGGGGCCGGGACGATCGAGGGGTTGAACAGCGCCGCGCCCTCCACCGCGTACTCGTGGGTGAAATAGGCGCCGATGAGCCGGCACCGGGCTGCGGAGGGCCGGGCGGCGAGGGCCACGCGGTGGCTGACCGAGGTGAAGTGGTCGGTGAAGGTGTCGGCGAGCCGGTGGTGGCGGCCGGCGAAGCGGTCCAGGGTCGCGGCCAGTTCGGCCTCCACGGCCGCCTCGTCCATCGCCATCACCCGGTCGATCACGGCGGCGGACCGTGATCCGTATTCCGGCACGTCGTCGCCGGGGACGAAGAGCTTGGTGATCACCCGGCCGGGGTCTGGGCGAAGCTGCGGGCCGGTGCGGACCACGAGGTCCTGGACGGGCGGGGCAGGGC
>NZ_JAGSOG010000124.1 GCF_018139695.1 Actinospica durhamensis
GGCGGGGGTGTGGGTGCTGGCGACGGCGGCCGCGTCGCTGGTCTGGGTGTGTTTCTTCGCGCTGACCCCCTCGGCGGACCGGCCCTACGCCGACGGCAGCACGAACAACTCGATGTTCGCGCAGGTCTTCGTCTACAACGGCGAGTTCCGCTTCGGCTCCGGCGCCTACATCAAGCCCTTGGCAGATCCGGGCGCCGAGGCGGTGGAGGTGCAGGAGGACAACGACCAGGCGGCGGGGGCCGGGTTCTATCCGGCGTCCGAACTGACCAGTCCCGGCTGGGACCGGCTGCTGGTCGGTCCGCTCGCCCGGGACTGCGACTGGATCGCGCTGCTGGCCGCAGGCGGCGCGGTGGCCGGGTACGCGGCGCGGCGGCGGGCCGGGCGCGGGGATCCGGCCAGGGCCGCGATCGTACTGTGGTCGACCTGGCTGGTGGGCTACGGGGCCGCGTTCAGCAGCGCGCACCGGATTCAGGGCTACTATCTCGCGACGCTGATCCCGGCGATGGCCGCGTTGGCCGCGACCGGG
This sequence comes from Actinospica durhamensis, assembly GCF_018139695.1. GTDB lineage: Bacteria > Actinomycetota > Actinomycetes > Streptomycetales > Catenulisporaceae > Actinospica > Actinospica durhamensis. The sequence continues at coordinate 527 of NZ_JAGSOG010000124.1, forward strand.
GCGTGGACGCTGTGGCGGGCCGCGCGGGCGGGTTCCCACCGGGCCGGGATCCTGCTCAGCCTGCTGATCGCCGGCCAGGCGGCCTTGGCGGCCTGGCTGCTGCACAACGCGTACGCCTGGGTCTGTGTCCTGATACTGTGCGCGGCCGTGGTCGCGGCCGGACTGCCGGTGCTGCGGCGCTCGGGCGCCGGACGCGGCCTGGTCGCCGCAGCGGCCGCGCTCGCCCTGTTGGCCGGCCCGGTCGGGGCGTGCGTGTGGCTGGAGATCCGGGCCGGCGGCCCGTTCGACACGGCCGCTTCCGACCAGGGCACGGTGGCCCGGCCGAGCCTGAGCGTGAGCGCGGGCCGCACGTCGATCGTGGGCGGGTACGGCGCGACCATCCACGGACAGTACATCACCGGCCAGTGGCCGACGTACATGGCCGAGGGCGTCACCGAGCAGACGCGGCTGAACGCGCTGCACGGGGAGATCCTGGTCTTCTCCTCGGCCGAGGCCGCCGACTACATCCTGTTCGGCGCGACAAGCGTTCTGCCGGTCGGCGGGTTCACCGGCGACGTGCCCTCCCCGAGCGCCGAACAGGTCAAGCAGCTGATCGCCTCGGGCAAGATCGCCTTAGCCATCGTGCCCGACGACACCGTGCTGACCTCGAACGACCCCCGGGTCCTCGCCGTCGAGCAGTCCTGCGTGCAGCTCGACTTCTCGACCGCGCAGGCCGCTTACCGCCTGTACGGCTGCAACGGCTGAGCCGGCCGGCCTCGCCGCGCACGGCACGGGTCCCGCTCCCGCCGCAGCACGCGGACGAGGAGCAGGACCCGGACTAGGACGACCCGGACCGGGACCGGATCAGTCGCCGGTGCCGTACTGCTTGGCGACGCCCTCGTAGAAGGTGCGCAGCGTGTTGCCGGCCTGAGACTTCCAGGTGGTCAGCGCGTTCTGGTAGTCGGTCACGGTCTTGCGGCCCAGGCGCACGTCGGTGATGACGGACTCGATGGCGGTGGTGGCCTTCGAGGTCGAGGCCGGCTCGGTGATGTTCATGGCCCAGAACAGCGGCTTGTAGGCGTGCTTGCACGCGTTCGCCTGCGAGGCCAGGTGGCCCTGGGTGACCGAGTTGTAGCCGGCGTTGAAGGTGACGGCCTGGCAGTTGGCCAGCTGGTCGAAGGTGTCGGTGACGACCTTGTTGCCCTCGGCGGTCAGGGTCGGGCCGGAGGAGGTCATCGTGTAGTCGGTGCCCTCCTTGCCGTAGCGCGAGAGCAGGTACTCCTCGCTGCCGAACGGAGCGGCGAGGTAGTTCGCGATCCGCAGCAGCTCCTTGACCTGGCTGTCCGAGAGGTTCTTGTTGAGGTAGGAGAACATGCCCGCGCCGGCCTCGAGGCCGATCGTCGGGGTGCCGCCGTCGAAGGCGAACACGTCGAGGGCCTGCCGGTCGTAGGCGGCGTTGGCGGCCTGGCCGCTGACCGCGTCCGCGCCGTTCCAGGCGCCGACGCCGTCGGCGGTGATGACGACCTTGCCGGCCCAGAAGCGGTTCTTGGCGTCGGCGGAGTCGCCGGCGATGGCCGAGGGGTGCACGTAGCCGCTGGTGGCCAGGGACGCGGCGAACTCGAGCATCTCGGCGAACTCGGGCATCTCGTACTTGCTGATGAAGTTGCCGCTGGAGTCCTTGGTGAAGCCCACGCCCGCGGAGATCGGGATGTTGAAGGGCTGGTACAGGTAGGTGCCGAGGTCGTCGAAGGCGTACTGGCCCTTGGACTTGACGGTCAGTTCGGCGCCGAGCGCCTTGAGCGCGTCGGCGCTGGTGATCGTGGAGGCGTCGATGCCGGCGGTCTTGAAGATGTCGCCGCGGTAGAAGATCGACCCGGCGAAGGAGGCCGCCGAGGTCCACAGCGGGATGCCGTAGAGCTTGCCGTTCCACACACCCGCGGCCCAGCCGCCGGTGGGGATCGCCGCGAGGTTCGGGTACTCGAGCGCGTTGTCGCCGGAGAGGTAGGGCGTCAGGTCCTTGAAGTACTTCTGGACGCCCTCGTCGAAGTTCTGGATGGCGGCGGTGTTCCAGCCCGGCACGTCCAGCCAGTCCGGGATGTTCCCGGAGGCGAACAGCGTCGAGAGCATGGTGGCGTAGTTGTTGCCGTCCGAGGGGTTCTCGTTCAGCGTCGCGCCGATCGCCGCGTTCACGGCCTGGTAGTAGCTGTTGCCGGCGGCCGGGACCGAACCCCACAGCGGGGTCACGGCCTTGTACGTGCCGCCGGAGCCGATCGTGCCGGTGACGGTCTTGACCGGGTTGGCCGGGAAGCTCAGGAAGCCCGGGTCGGAGGCCGCGCCGTTGATCCCCTGCACCGAGGGGATGTCGGGCGTGATCGAGGTCTGTGCCTTGAAGGTCGGCACGACCGAGTTCACGGCCTTCTTGTTGGTCACACCGGAACTCGTAGTGCTCGCGCTGCTTCCGCAGCCCGAGAGTAGGGGCGCCGCGGCTATCGCGCCCGCGGCGGCGGCGCCGGTGGTCACGAACCCGCGCCGGGTGAAGGCGGTGGTGGAGCTCGACATTGAACTCTCCGTCAGAGTCGGTGGTTGCGTCCTCGAAATTCGTCGAAGCGCTTCAACAATGGGATGAGGCTAGGCCTTCACCTGGGCACAGGCAAGAGGCCTGAATCTCAGTTGGATTACGGGTACACCGAGGCCACGGCTGTTTTCCGGCAGCCCGAACACACCCTCTGATCTGCGAGAAAAAGTGAGCCTTGACCACCGTCCGGCTCACTCTTCGATCTCTGCGAGAGAGATGAACACCTCGATAGTTTGCCTATCGAAGCGCTTCGACCATGCGTTCGAGCACCTCGCGACGGACCTTGCCCGCCGCCGTGCGGTCCAGGGTGCCGACGAGACGGAACTCGCCGGGGGTCTCGCGCGGCGAGAGCCGGGCGAGGCAGTGGGTGGTCAGCTCCAGCGGCGTGAGCCCGGGGCCGCCGTCCGGGCCCGGATCCGCCGGCACGGGCACCACCAGAGCGACGAGGCGGTTGCCCAGAACCTCGTCCGGGACGGCCACGACCGCGGCGTCGCGCACCCGCGCGTGGTCGAGCAGCGCGGCTGCGGCGCGGTCGGTGTGCACGTTCTCGCCGCCGATGACCACCATGTCGTCGGCCCGGCCCTCGAGGTAGAGGTATCCGGCCTCGTCGAGGCGGCCGAGGTCGTGCACGGTCCGGTAGCCGTCGCGCTCGGCCGGCCCGCCGGCCAGGGTGACCGTCGGGGCGGCGGAGGTGCGCATGTAGACGGTGCCGACCTGTCCGGGCGGCAGGATCCGGCCGGTCTGCTCGTCATGGATCCGGATGCGGGTGAAGAAGCCGCGGCCGACCGTGTCGGGCCGGCTCAGCCATTCGTCGGCCCGGCACAGCGTCACGCCGATGCCCTCGGTCGAGGCGTACATCTCGTGCAGCCGCCGGGCCCCGATCGCCTCGATCCAGGCGTGCCGGGTGCGCGGAGCGCAGGGCCCTGCGGTGTGCAGCACTCCTTGCAGGGCACCGACCGCCTCGGGCACGCCGGCGAGCGAGGGTGCGAGCAACTGCATGTGGGTCGGGGTCAGCTGGGTCCAGGCGGGCCGGTGCCTGGCCATGGCCGCGAGGACCACGGCCGGGTCGAACAGCCGCGGCGCGAGGATCGTGTTGCCGCTCAGGACGGCCTCGATCAGGTGCGTGTACGGCGCCGCGTGCGACCAGGCGCCGGCCACCAGCTGGACCTGCCCGGACCGCCAGCCGGTGCGCTGGTAGAGCAGCGGGGCGCCCCTGGCCTCGTCCCAGACCGGCGCGCCCGGCCGCAGCACGGGTTTGGGCGCACCGGAGGTGCCTCCGGTCAGCAGCACGGCGCCGCCGCCCGGACCGCGCGGCGCGGTGTCCGAACCCTGCGGCCGCGCCATCACGTCGCCGTCGAGCCGCCGGACCGTGCGCCCGGTGCGCTGCGCGATCGCGTGCACCGCCGGTTCGAGCGCGGCCGGCCGCAGCGAAGGTTCCACCACCAGCGCCGTCGCGCCCGCCCGCAGTACGCCGAGCAGGTTCGCCAGGGCCTCGGCGCCGGTCGGGGCGGGCACCAGGACCGCGCCGTCGACCGCCGCCGACTCAAGGCCCTGCGCCACACGTGCGCTGAGTTCCTCGAGCCCTTGCCAGGTCAGCGTCTCCTCGGCGCCGGCGTGGTCGACGGTGACGAGCGCGCGGTGCTCCGGCCGTTCGTGCGCGAGTTCGCGCAGCCGCGCGTCCAGTCCGATCGGTGCCATCGCGGGCTAGCCGGCCGCCACGACCGTGTGTACGAGATCCGAGATCCGGGCCACGTCCTCGCCGGTGATCCGCTCGTTCCACCACAGCACCACGGCCCGGTCGATGAACTCGCGCATCCCGTCGAAGGCGTCGGCCTTCGCGTCGCGCCGGCCGGTGGCCGCCTCGGGCTCGCCGACGAGGCGGGTGGGATGGCGGTCGAACAGGCTCTTGGTGAACAGCGGCAGGTGCAGGTAGCAGGGCTGGACGACGGCGTGGCGGGCGTCGAGCTCGGCGTCGAGCCGGTCGCGCACCCCGGGCAGCGCCTCGGGATCCACGCTCAACAGGTACTTCCAGTAGGTCTGCAGCTCGCCCGGCCCGCTGCTCGGGCAGGTGATCCCGGGCAGGTCGGCGAGGGCGTCGGACAGCTCCTGCGCCCGGGCCACCCGGGTGGCGACGAAGCCGGTCAGCTTCTCCAGCTGCGCGCACAGCACGGCCGCCTGAAGCTCCGTCATCCGCGCGTTCACGCCCGCGATGGGGTGGTCCTCGGTGCGCGAGCGCACGCCGCCCTCGACGCCCTTGTTGATCCAGGAGCGCAGCGGCACGGTCAGGCTCGGGTCGTTCACCAGCATCAGGCCGCCCTCCCCGGCCGAGATGTGCTTCGTCTGCTGGGTGCTGTAGCAGGCGACCGCGCCGAAGGTGCCGACCGGCACGTCGGCGTGCCGCGCGTCGTACGCCTGGGCGCAGTCCTCGATGATCGCCAGGCCGTGGCGCTGCGCGAGGGCGGCGATCCGGGTCATGTCGCAGGGCTTTCCCACCAGGTGCGTGACCACGATCGCCTCGGTGCGCGCGGAGACGGCCGCCTCGACCGAGTCCGGGTCCAGGTTGCCGGTGATCGGGTCGACGTCGGCGAACACCGGCACCAGGCCGGCCGCCGCGATCGGGGCCACCCCGCCGATGTCGGACAGCGGCGTGGTGATCACCTCGGCTCCGCGACCGAGGCCGAGCGCGACGAGCGCGGCGTGGATCGCGGAGGTGGCCGAGGAGCAGGCCACCGCGGCGGGGGCGCCGTAGCGCGCGGCGAAGGCCGTCTCCAGCCGGCCGACGAAGCCGCCGGAGTCGGACAGCAGCCGGCCGGTGCCGAGCACCTCGGTGACCGCGGCCAACTCCTCCGGGCCGAAGCTGTGGCCGGAGGCGTCCTCCTCGCACGGAATCCAGCGCTCGGGGAGCGTCTCAGTGGTCATATCCCCACTCCTGTCCCGGGAACTGCGCCCGCACCAGAGCCATCGTCTCGTCGATCAGGGCGATCAGCCGTTCGCGCTGGCCGATCGTGTCCGCGGCGTCCGTCGGATAGAGAATCCGCGTGATCCGCTCCTCGGCCCGCGCCGGGACGGCCGAGAACGTCGAGACCAGGCGCAGGTTGTTGCCGTCGCCGGGGTAGTGGGCGCGGTTGAGCGCGGCCCACGCCTGTACGACGTGGTGGACCAGCTTCGTGGTCAGCCCGGCGAGGAAGACGAGGTCGCCGCGCCGGGTCTTGTTGCGGTAGTGGTAGTCGCCGCGCCAGTACAGCAGCGGCGGCAGGTGTCGTCGCAACGTCGCCACCCGCACGGAATCCGGGTACGGCTCCAGCCGCGCGCGCCACCGGCCGACCAGGTCGTCCTCGTCGTACACGGCGATCTGCCGGGCCAGGTCGGCCAGCGGGTGATAACCCCAGATCGTCCAGATCAGCTCGTCCGGCACGCCGTCGCCGGCCAGCCAGGAGTCCACCGAGGCGTCGACCTCGGCGACGGTGCGGAACCAGGGTTCGTCCAGGACCACGCCCCGCTCGTCCCACCTGCGCCGCAGCGCCTGCCAGGCCGGCTCCCACCCGGGTCCGGGCACCGGGCGCGGCTTGTCCGAGTAGAAGCGGAAGTCCACGTCCGACAGGGCGTCCGAGGTCCCCTTGCTCATCGAGCCGCTGAGGGTCAGCGCGTGGCGTCCGGTGTCGTAGTGCCGGAACACCTCGAGCGCGTCGGCGGCGGCGTCGAGCACGGCCTGCGGGAGTTCGGCCGCGGCGGGAGCGAGGACGGGCACGGGGGCGGGAGTCGGATCCAACGGTCCTCCAAGGGGATTCACGCGGCGCCCGCCTCGGAGCGGGGCCGGGCGGACGGCGGCGTGGGGTCGAGCAGGGCGTCCCGCTGGCGGGTGTACATCGCCGCGTACAGGCCGCCGCGGGCCATGAGTTCCTCGTGCGAACCGGACTCGTGCAGCCGGCCCTCGCTCAGCACCACGATCAGGTCGGCCGAGCGGACGGTGGAGTAGCGGTGCGTGATGGCCAGCGTGATGGTGCCGTGGGCCGCGGCGCGTTCCCTGGCCAGGGCCGCGTTGCGGGCGAAGATCTCGTGTTCGGCCAGGGGATCGAGCGACGCGGTGGGTTCGTCCAGGACGACGAGCAGCGGGTCCGGGCGCATGCAGGAGCGGGCCAGGGCGAGGCGCTGCCACTGTCCGCCGGACAGGTCGGTGCCCTCCCCCGCGCCGCCGAGCCGGGTCTCGAGGCCCTGCGGATGCAGGCCCACCACCTCCTCGGCGCCGCCGCTCGCCACGGCCGTCAGGATCCTGGCGTCGTCGGCCAGGCCGGTCAGGTCGCCGATGCCGACGGCCTCGCGGATCGTGGTGGGCAGCCGGACGTAGTCCTGGAAACAGGCGCTGATCCGCGTGCGCCAGGCCGGCATCCCGGCCGTTGTCAGTTCTCTGCCGTCCACGCCGATGCTGCCGGCGGTGGGCGCGTACATGCCGGTCAGCAGTTTGACGAGGGTGGACTTGCCGGAGCCGTGCGCGCCCACGACCGCCACCAGCGAGCCGGCCGGCAGGTCCAAATCAAGGTCCTGCAACGCGTCGCGTCCGGCGCGGGGGTAGCGGAATCCGACGCCCCGCAGGGAGATCCCCTCGGCCAGCCGCGCGGGCGGCTCGCCCGCATCGGCGGCGCCGGCCTCGCCGCGGCGCACCTCGTCAGCGATCAGGTCGTGGATCCGGGCCACCCGGCCGCCGCGCACGACCTCGGCGGTGCCGTTGACCATCGCCACCGCGATGCCCTGGAACTGGAGCGAGACGGTGATCAGCGGGACCGCGTCGGCGGCGGGCAGGGCCGCGCGGCCGATGCCGAGGTACATGATCCCGACGAAGCCCGCGATGAACACCAGCCAGGCGAGCGCGAGCGCGCGGGCGGCCGCCGCCTGGCCGCGGGCGCGCAGCGAGGCGCCGCGGTCGGCGTGCAGGCGGTACTCCTCGAGCACCGCGGGCATCGCACCGCTGATCCGCAGCTCGCTGCCGGCGGCCGGGTCCACCACCGTCGCCAGCAGGCTCTGCGCGGTCCGCTCCCACCGCGAGGCGCGCTCCTCGGCGCGCACGGAGTGCTCCAGCGCCCGCGCCGAGGCGTAGACCAGCGGCAGGCACAGCGGAATCAGCAGCAGCGAGATGCCCGGGGACGAGCCGATCGTGGGCAGCGTCAAAGCCAGGCCGGCGGCCACGGCGAGCAACTGGGCGCCGCCGGTGAACGCGGAGACGACCACCCAGCCGTCGAGTCCGACCCGGATCCGGTCGAGCACGTCCGGGTCCTCGAGGTGGTCCACGCCCACCCGCTGCGCGACGGCCCGCAGCAGCCGGGTGGAGAGCCCGAGCCCGGCCTGTTCCAGGATCTCGATCCGCAGCAGGTAGCTCTGGAACAGCGCCTGGGCGCACACCGCGAGGGCGCAGGTGGCCGCGGCCGCGTAGCCGAGGGCTGATCCGCCCTGCCCGGCGGACGCGGCGATGATCAGGTCGCGCAGGAACCAGGCGAGCAGCGGCTGGCACAGCGCCAGGGCGGCCCAGCACAGGATCAGCGCCTGGAACTCCCGGCGCCGGGTGGACCAGAGGATCCCGGCCACCTCCCGGGCCAGGGCGAGGTTGCGGCGCAGCGCGGTCATCGGCGCGCCTCCAGGACGTCTTCGAGGCCTGCGTCCTCTGGGTCGTCCGCGTCGTCGAGGTCCTCGTCCGCCCGGTAGTGCTCGGCCTGGGCCGCGTACATCCGGGCGTAGTCCCCGTCCAGCGCGATCAGCTCGTCGTGGGTGCCGCTCTCGGCCACCCGGCCGGCCCGCAGCAGCACGATCCGGTCGGCGCGCCGGATCGTGGCCAGCCGGTGCGAGACGATGATGACGGTGGCGGACTCGGCCAGGGCGCCCAGTTGGCCGAGCACCAGTGCCTCCGCCTCGGCGTCGAGGTGGGCGGTGGGTTCGTCGAGCACGACGATGTCGCGCCCGGCGTGCACCGCGAAGGCCGCGCGGGCCAGACCCACCCGCTGCCACTCGCCGCCGGACAGCTGCACGCCGCCGTCGCCGCCCGCGCCGAGCCGGGTGTCCCAGCCGTCGGGCAGCTTCGCCAGCAGATCCTCCAGGCCCAGGCGCGGCAGCACCGCGTCCACGAACGCGGTCTCGTGACGGCGTTCGGGCGCGCCCAGCACGACGTTGCTGCGCAGCGGCAGGTCGTAGTGCACGAAGTTCTGCGGCATCACCGCGATCCGGCCGCGCCAGCCGGCCGCGTCGACGCCGCGCAGGTCCGCGCCGTCCACGGTGATCCGTCCGGCTCCGGGCTCGTACAGCCGGGCCAGCAGCTTGGTCACGGTCGACTTGCCCGCGCCGTTCGGGCCCACCACACCGATGGTGGCGCCCGGGCGGATGTCGAGGTCCACCCCGCGCAGCACGGTGATCTCAGTGCCCGGATAGTGGAAGTCGACCTGTTCGAAGCGGATGTGCGGCGGCGGTCCCGCGGGGGCGTCGATCCCCACGACCGGCGCGGCGTCCTCGAGCTCCGCCGCCGCACGCTTCGCGCTCACCGCCAGGACCTCGGTCGCCGCGCGGTAGACCGGCCGGGCGTGCTCGATGGCCAGGTTCTCGCCCGCGGGTTCGCTCAGCCGCCACGCGGTGAGGATGGCGGCGAGCGCCGGCACCGGTCCGGCGCCGGCCAGGTCGTGGTCGCCCACCACCAGCGCCAGCGCGCCGAACATGCCCGCCGCGCTCACCGCGAAGGGGAGCCGGCTGGTCCGGCTGGCCCGGCGCCGGCCCCGGCTGACCGGCTCGAACCGGGCCGCGGCCGAGCTCAGGAAGCGGCCGAGGGACCAGTCCGCGAGTCCGAAGACCCGGATCTCCTTGGCCGCGGCCGGATCGATGTGGAACTGGCGCCAGTACTCGTACCAGCGCGCGGGCGCGCCGATCAGGCTCCAGGACGCGTAGATGTAGCCGAACGAGCGCTGCTGCAGCCGCCGCCGCACGATCAGGGTCAGCGCCGCGATCAGCGCCGCCCAGGGCGAGCGCTCGGCCACGATGGCCAGGCACCAGCAGCAGGCCAGGATCTTGGCGGCGAGCCCGACCGCGGCCGCGATGGCGTTGCCCGGGGTGTGTCCGCGCCGGTCGTCGCCGAGCACGGCCAGGTTCCCGCGCATGGCCGAGGTCTCGCTGTGCTCGATGGTGGTCGGCCGGTACAGGGCCCTGACCACCCGGTCGCGCAGGCGCACGTCGATGCCGCGGGCGATGCGCGACTGCACCGGGTCGACCACGAGCTCCATCAGGCGTTGCAGGGCCAGCAGCACGCCGAGCACGAGCAGCGCGGAGAGCACCGCGCCGGAGCGCCCGGGGCCGGCCTTTCGGTCCACCGCCTCGAAGACCCCGGAGAACGCGCTGACCAGCGCCACCGGGAACATCGCCTGCACCAGCTGCAGCCCGGCCAGGGCGGACAGCCTGGACGGCCCCGAGGCGGCGAGGAGATCGGAGTGCCCGCGCAGCGCGGGGATCGAACGCACCGTCAGACGACCTGTCGCAGCCGGGCGACGGCCGCGGCCAGCTCGGCCCGGGTCAGGTCCTCCAGGAAGGCGTGCTTGCCGAGGTCGATCGGGACCGGCAGGTGCTGCGCGCCGTCGCGGTGCCGGGTGACCTCGGTCAGGGTCTCCCAGAGCAGGTCCACGTCGGCGAAGCCGGGGTGGCGCACCGGGAGCGCGCAGCGGCGCATGACCGCGGCGATCTCCGGCAACGCGTCCACCGCGAGCAGTCCGCGCCCGGCCGCGATCGACGCGCTGAGCAGGCAGTCCAGGGCCACCGCGTGCCCGTGGTGCAGGCCGGTGCGCAGCTCGATCAGGGGGCTGAAACTGTGGCCGAAGTCGACCCGGCGGGCCAGGTCCTGCTCCCACAGGTCCTCGCTGAGCTCGCCCACCATCACCTCGAGGGCCAGGTTCATCAGCTCGGCCGCGGCCGGGTCGGTGGCGAACCACTCCGGCGTCCAGTCCCCCGACAGCCGGGCCAGCCGGCCGAACAGTTCCTCGGAGGCGATCAGCCCCAGCTTGAAGACTTCGCCGAGGCCCTGTGAGATCTGCTCCACCGACTGCGTGGCCAGGAATCCGTGGTCGACCACGGTCAGCGCCGCGGGCCAGAACGCGCCGAGCCGGTTGCGGAAGCCGTTGTGGTCGATGCCGGTCTTGATCGCGGCCGAGACGTCGACCTGCGCCAGCAGGGTGGTGGGCACCCGGACGTAGGGCACGCCGCGGCGGTAGATGCTGGCGGCGAAGCCGACGAGGTCGCACAGCACGCCGCCGCCGATCGCCAGCACCGGGCTGGAGCGTCGCAGCACCCGCACCTCGTCCATGGCGGCCACCACCCGCAGCACCGCGTCCAGGTTCTTGTTCCGCTCGCCCCCGGCCAGCGTCAGGATCCGGTGCGGGGTACCGGAGAGCAGGGCCTGGATACGCGCACCCCGACCGGGCCAGATCGCCTCGTCCACGACCACGAGCAGTTCGCCCGCGCAGTCCTCGAGCACCGTGCGCAGCGGGCCCGCGGGCGAGAGCGCCTCGCCGCTGGTCACCACCGAATAACGGTGATTTCGGTCGCGCGAGACGGTGATGGACATGACCCTCCTCGAAAACATCTGATGACTGACCCTGGAAACGGGCATCCACCAATGCCGCTCAGGTGCCAACCATGAAGCGTTCACAGCGCCCTGTCAAGGCCCGTTCCGCGGCTCTTCGCCCCCCTGTACGACAAAGTCCTACTTGACAGGCCGATCGCCGCCACGGCTAAAGTTTCGAGTGATCCGATGAATGAAGTTCGGGTTCAGCCTTGATTCCCAAAGGAGGGAACCATGCGCACCGCCCTGGTGACCGGCGCGGAACGCGGCCTCGGCCTGGAGACCGCACGGGCGCTATTGCGCCTGGGCTTCACTGTCGAATTGGGGGTGTTCGATGTGGTCGAAGGCGAACGGGCGCGACGAGAACTCGCAGAATTCGAATATGTCGGCACCGTGCCGCTGGATGTCCGCGATGATCGAAGTATCGAAAAGGCATTCGATGAGATCGGCGAACGGCACGGCGTTCTGGACGTCCTGGTGAACAACGCCGGGGTGACCGGAATGGCCTCGGCCGCCGAGGTGACGCGCGCCCAGCTCGAGGAGATATTCCACGTCAACGCCTTCGGCCCGGTCCTGGTGACCAAGGCCGCGCTGCCGCTGCTGCGGCGCTCGGCGAGCGCGCGGATCGTGAACGTCTCGAGCGGCGGCGGCTCGCTGGCCCGGGCCTCGGCCTTCGCCGGCTCCGGCCTGCCCGCGCTCCCGATCCTGGCCTACGCGACCTCGAAGTCCGCGCTGAACATGATCACCGTGCAGACGGACCTGATGCTGCGCGGGGACCCGCAACTGCGGCACATCAAGGTCAACGCGGTCTCCCCGGGCACCTCGGCCACGCACGTGAGCGGCTTCCAGGGCCAGTCCCCGGCCGAGGGCGCGCGGATCATCGTGCAGCTGGCCACGATCGAGGACGACGGGCCCTCCGGGGGCTTCTTCGAGCTCGACGGACCGGTGCCCTGGTGACCGGGATCGCGCCGGTCGGATTCCTGCCGACCGGAGACTCACTCGCGGCGCACACCGCCCCGGCCTGGTGGCACGAGGCGAAGTTCGGGATCATGGTCACCTGGGGGCCGTACTCGGTCCCGGCCTTCGCCTGCCCGACGCACTCCTTCTACGGGTTCGCCGAGTGGTACTGGTTCTACCAGCAGGTCGCGCCGGAGCAGCTGCGGCGCGCGGTCCCGGGCTTCGCGGACGAGGACGGCGGGGACGGCCACCCGCACCTCGAGTTCCACCGGCGGGAGTTCGGCGAGGACGTCACGTACGACGACCTGATCGACCGCTGGGGCGCCGAGGAGTGGGATCCGCGGGCCTGGGTCGAGCTGTTCGGCGAGGCCGGCGCCCGCTACCTGGTCCTGGTCGCCAAGCACCACGACGGCGTCGCGCTGTGGCCGAGCGCCACCACCGATCGCCACACCGGCCTGCTCGGGCCGCGCCGGGACATCGTGGGCGAGCTGACCGCCGCCGCGGCCGACTCGCCGCTGCGCACGGGCCTGTTCTACGCGATGGCGGAGTGGTTCAACCCGACGCCGCGCGAGGGGCGGGCGGGCAGCGAGGACGAGCCGCTGTTCGACTTCGCCTTCAACCGGCGGCGCAATCCGCGCAACGCGTTCACCGGCGAGACGGTCCCCTACCGCGGCTACCGGCCGGTCGAGGACTACGCGGCCGATCACGTGCTGCCGCAGCTCGCCGAGCTGGTCGAGCGTTATCGGCCCTCGATCCTGTGGTTCGACCTGCCGGGGGACGACGCGTACTACCGCTCGAACCAGATCGTCGCCGACTTCTACAACGCCTCGGCCCGCACCCGCCCCGAGGGCGTCGCGGTCAACGACCGGGCCGGGTTCACCGCGCACGCGGACTTCCGCAGCTTCGAGTACGGACATGCCGAGGCTCCGGCCGAGCACGCGCTGCCGTACGAGGCCTGCTGCGCGATCGGCACCTCCTTCGGCCACAACCGCGAGGAGACCGAGGACCTGTTGGCCAGCACGGCCGAGCTCGTCGCGATCCTGATGGACACCGTCGCGCGCGGCGGGAACCTGCTGCTCAACGTCGGCCCACGGGCGGACGGCACGATCCCGCGGGCGCAGGCCGACCGGCTGCGCGGGATCGGCCGCTGGCTCGCGGTGAACGGCGAGGCTGTGTACGGCAGCCGGGCCTGGGATCTGCCGGCCGACGGGACGACGCGGTTCACCGTGGGCGCCGACGGACGGCTGTACGTCGCGGCGCCGCCGGGCCCGGCGGCCGAGCTGCGCTTCCCCGTCGGCAAGGCGGTGCCGGTCGAGGCGGGCGGAGTCGTCGAACTGCTCGGGTATGACGGAGCACTGACGTGGCGGATCGAGGGCGAGCAGGCCGTGGTGGCGCTGCCGGAGTGCGACCTCGCCCGCACCGAGGGCGAGCCTTTGTTCGTACTCAGATACACCGCTGCCGAGGAGGCTGAGGGCCGATGAAGCGCCTGCCGATGCTCGTCGGCCAACCGCCGCTGCTGGCGACGCCGGTCGGCTCCTGGCCCGAGGTGGCCGCGGATCTTCGAGACCTGACGCAGGCCCAGGCGCACGAGGTGCTCGCGAGCGTGATCGAACGGCACGAGGCGCTGCGCATGGTCGCCGCGTCGGCCGCCGGCGACGCCCAGTTCCTCCTCGACCCCGCCGATGTCGAGGTGCATCTGCACGATCCCGCCGACGCCGTCCCCGCGACGTGGCCGCAGGACAGGCCGCGCTGGTTCGCCGTCCTCGACGCGTCGGCGCGTCGGCTGGTGCTGCGGGTCTGTCCGTCGTGCAGCGACCGGCCGGGCCTGGAGATCCTCGCCCGGGACCTCGCCGCGGCGGTGAACGCCGCGCCGCCTCGGCCCGCGCCGTCCCTCGCCGCCGTCGCACTGCGCGAGGCCGATCCGCGCAACCGGGCCACGCTCCGCGCGAACGCACAGTATTACAGCACTCTGATGACGCAGCCGTGGACCGGAAAGCCCGCGGCGCAGCGCTCTGGCTCGCACCGTTGGCAGCAGGCGACGGGCGCCGTGAGCGCGGCCGTCACGCGCGCGTTCGTCGGGCACGCCACGGCCGTCGGCGTCTCCTGGCCCAATCTGGTGCGCGCGGCGTTCTTCCGCGCGCAGGAGGTGGTGTGGTCGCACGGCGAGATCGTGGTGACCGAGACCCACCCGCAGCGTGACGACGACGAGCGGCGCCGATGCGTCGGCCCGCTGTCCGTCGCCGTGCCGCTCGTCCTGGACCTCGCCGAAGCGCTGATCCAGAGCCCTGACGACTGGGCCCGCAGCCTCGAGCGCCGGTACCGGGAAGCCCTGGCCCACCTGCCGGTGGATCCGGCTGCGATCGCGCCTGAAGCAGCCTGGTCGACGCACCGGCGGCCCCGGTACGCGGTCGAGATCCGCGATCACAGTATCCTGCCGCCGCCGCAGGGCCCGAACGTCGCCCCGAGTTCGCCGAGGACGGTGTTCGAGGCCGAACGCGGCACCCATGGCTTGAGCTTCGTCGTCGCGGACCACACCGCCCGCTGCGGCCCCTACTCACTCGACCTGCTGGCCACCTGCCTGATCGGCACGATCGAGTCGTACGCCGGACTGACGGACACGCCGGCGATCCGAGTGCTCGAGGAGGCGTCGCGGCTGCGCGCCTCGGTCGGGCCGTGGGCCTGTCTGGAGGATCGCGGCGGAGCGCTGGTCGCGTACACGCCGTCGACACCCACGCCGACGCTCGCCGAGAGCTTCGCCGCCGGCCCGGGATGGTCCTCATGAACGCAGCAGACCCGTCGACCGAGCCGACTGAGCTGACCGAGCCGACCGTGTCGGTGCGCGAGGCCGTCGCGTCCATCCCGCTCTTCGCCGACGAGGACGAACTCGTCATCGAGGCACAGTCGGGTGTGCGCAGCCTCAACAACAGCATCTGGGTGGTCAGCACGCGCGGGGCGAAGGAACGCTACGCCGTGCGCCTGGCCGACGCGCGCAGCGCTGCGGGGCTCGGCATCGACCGGACCGAGGAGGAAGCGGCGGCCCGGGCCGCGGCGGCGGCCGGGATCACGCCGGAGCTGCTGCACTACGACACGGCGACCGGCACGATGGTGACGCCCTGGGTGGAGGGCGCGTGCTCGCCGACCGGCGCGGACCTGGCCGACCCGGACACGCTCCGGCGGCTGGTCGCGCTGGTGCGGCGGATGCATCAGATCAGTGCCCTGCCGGGGCGGCCGGGCGCGGTCTTCCACCGGATCAGACATCTGGTGGGCAGCGCCCGCGCGGCCGGAGCCGAGCTGCCGCCCGGGATCGAGGACGCGTTGGCGCACCTGGACGAGGCCGAGGCACACAGCGCGCAGCGCACCCCGGTGCCGGGCCTGAACCACAACGACCTGTGGGAGAACAACATCCTGGACACCGGTGCGCGGCTCTACCTGGTGGACTGGGAGTTCGCCGGCTCCGGGGACGGGCTCTACGACCTGGCCACGATCTCGATGGCGGGCGGGCTCGACCCGCGCGCGGACGCGGCGCTGCTCGGCGAGTACGGCCTGAGCGGGCCGCTGGCCGCGGCGGACCTGGAGTCGATGAAGTGGGTGGTCCGGTTCTTCGAGGCGGCCTGGGCGCTGGTCCTGCACGGCCTGAAAGGTCGGAGCGGTTCCGGCTTCGACTACGCGGGCCACGCGCGGTACATGTTCGGCACGCTCTCCGATCTCCCGGCTACCGACCGGTGACCGGGTCCGCGGCGGCGGCCTTGACGAGCTCGCGCACACGCCGGGGAGTCGCCGCGTCGAGCAGGTCCCACAGATCCAGATCGACGTCGTAGGCCTCGGAGATCCGGGTGAGCAGCGTGGTGGCGCGCAGGGAGTCCACACCCGCGGTGACCAGGTCCTCGTCCGGTCCGATCGGGGCCTGGAGCACGGACTCCCACAACCGCAGGTATTCGATCTCGTCATTGATGTCCATGCCCTCGAGTATAACGCTAGATAAGGCCTTTGGGATGTGTGCCCGATGAATTCCCTCTCTGATCTGCCGGCCGCCGCGGCGCTGCGACGCCCGGACGCGACGGCCTTCGTGGCCGAGGATCCCAGCGGATCCGTCGCCGTGACCTGGGATGAATTGGCGCGGCGGGTCGCCTCGATGCGCGGCGGGCTGCGGGCACGGCGGGTGGGCCGCGGAGACCGGGTCGCGCTCTCGATGCGCGGCGGGCCGGATCTGGTGGCCGCGCTGCTCGCCGTCGTCGCAGAGGGCTGTGTCGCCGTCGTGCTGCCGACCCCGCGCGGCCGCCGCGACGGCGCGTACGCCGACCGGCTGGCCGGGGTGTGGGCCGACTGCGCCCCGGCGCTGCTGATCGAGACCCCGGCCGAGGCCCGGCGCCGCGCCGCGATCGAGGGCCTGACCGCCGTCACCTCGGCCGACGCCGCCGAGCTGGCCGCCGCCGATCCCGTGCACGAGCCGGGCGCGCCAGGGGACGACGAGACGCCGGTGATCCTGCAGTACACCTCGGGATCGACGAAGCGGCCGCGCGGCGTGGTGCTGACCACCGGGATGCTCGAGGCGAACTGCCGCCAGGCGCGGGCCGCGTACGGCGACCACGAGGACGACGTGGCGGTCAGCTGGGTGCCGCTGTACCACGACATGGGGCTGGTCACCGCGGTCGTCAGGCCCCTGTTCTCCGGCTACACCTCCGTGCTGTTGCAGCCCGCTGACTTCATCGCCGAGCCGATCCGCTGGCTGCGGGCCGTCCACGAGCACCGGGCCACCCTCTCGAGCGCACCCGACTTCGCCTACGCGCACTGCGTCCGGCGCATCCCGCAGGCCGACCTGGAAGGGCTCGACCTGAGCTGCTGGCGGATCGCGCGCAGCGCCGGCGAGGTGGTGCGGCCGGAGACGATGGACGCGTTCACCGCGTTCGCGGCCCCGGCCGGATTCCGCGCCGAGGCCTTCTGTCCGTCCTACGGCATGGCCGAGGCGACGCTCACGGTCACCGCGAGCACGCCGCGAGCACGGCCTCGCAGAGTACGGATGAACCCGGCCTCGCTCGCGCCCGGCGCCATCGCGACACCCGACCCCGATGGCAGGGAGCTGCTTTCCAGCGGGCCGCCGGTCCCGGACACCACGGTCGACGTCGTCGGCGCGGCCGGAAAGGAAGGCCTGGTGGGCGAATTGGAGATCCGTGGCCCTCAGGTGATGAGCGGCTACTTCCACGCTCCCGCGCCGCACACCCCGGATGGCGCGCTGCGTACCGGAGACCTCGGCTTCGTCCTCGACGGCGAGGTCTTCGTACTCGGCCGCGCCGACGACGCCATGGTCCTCAACGGCGCCAACCTCTTCCAGCACGACCTGGTGGCCGCGTGCGGCTCGGTGCCCGGCATCCGCCCCGGCCGGGCCGCCGCGTTCGTGGACGACCGGATCCCGGACCGGCAGGAGGTCGTCGTGGTCGCGGAGACCACGCCCGGCTTCGCGCAGGACGCCGACGACGCGGGCCGCGCGGCGCTCGTCGCGGCGGTGCGGGCCCGGGTGCTGGACCGGCTCGGCGTGATCGTGGCACACGTGCAGACGGTGGAGGCCGACGCGCTGCCGGTGACCACGAGCGGCAAAGTCCAGGTCGCGGCGATCCGCGCGGCCTGGCTCGAGCGAAGGAGCAACTGAGGTGGCCGACCTGACGTCCCTGCTGGTCGAGACGCTCGAGGCGGTGCTCGGTGTGACCGGGGCGAGCCCGGACCTGTCGTTCTTCTCGGCCGGCGGGACCTCGCTGCAGGCCGAGATCTACGCCCGCACGGCCTCGGCCGCGACCGGACGCACCGTCACCTTCACCGACATCTTCCAGCACCCGAGCCCCGAGGCCCTGGCCGCCGCGTTGACCGCGCGCGAGGACCCGGCGGCGGGCGGGTCTGTAGCGGCGGCTGCGTCCCCCGGGCCGACGTCGTGGCGCCCGGTCAGCGAGAATCAGGCCTCTCGGCTGGAACGGCTGCGGCGGTCCGAGGAGTCCGGGCGTCCGGCGTTCCGCGGCCATGCCGAGCTGATCGTGGCAGGGTTCGATCTCGATGGGCCGCTCGATGCCGAGGCCCTCGACGCGGCAGCCCGCGCAGTCGTCACACGTCACAGCGCCCTGCGAACGGGCTTCCGGATCTCGGACGAGGGCTTCGCGCAGCGCGTCGAGCCCGAGTCGTACGGCGTCGAGTCCGTGGACGCGCGTCACCTGCACCCGGCTGAAGTGCTGGAACTCGCATGGCAGCCTCTTGATCTGCGCGCCGGCCGGCTGGCCCGCTTCCTGCTCGCCAGGTACGCCGAGGACCGGCACCAGCTGTGGGTCACGATGGAGCACATCGTCAGCGACGGTGTCTCCGGACACGTGGTCCTCGGCCAGCTCGCCGACGAGTACGCGCGCCGAGGGCCCGCACCCACCGACGACCTGCAGGGCTTCGAGTTCGCCGATCTGGAGGCGGCGCTGTGCCGGGACACCCAGGGCCAGGCGGCCGAAGGCCACTGGCTGCGGCAGATCGGCGACGGACCGGTCTGGCGCACGTATGCGCACCCTGATCTTGCCGGGCCGGGCGAGGACCCGGAGGCCGGGGACGTCCTGCTGCTGCGGAGCCGGCCGCTCGAGCTCGGCCGCGCGCTGCGGGCCAGGGCCGCGCAGCACGGCACCACGCTGCACGCCCTCGTCGTGCTGGCACTCGCCCGCGCCGCCGCGCAGGCCGCCGCGACCCGCGACGTGACCGTGTACTGGTACACCGCCAACCGCAACCTCCCCCGCGTCGCCTCGACCGTCGGCTCCCTGGCCGGCCTGACCATGGCGCGGGTCGCGCACGTACCGGAAGGCCGCGGCGAGGCCGACATCCGGGCCGTCGCTCGCACCGTGGCGGAGTCGATGGCGTACGCCTTCCACCCGATCGAGCGGATCGCGCGCGAGCACACCGGGCAGTGGCTGATGCCGGACGACGAGCCCTTCCTGGTCCTGCACGTGAACGAGGGCCCGGAGAGCGCCGAACCGCGTGCCCCGCTCGAGTTCGCCGGCTTGCGCACGGCGGCGGCGCGCACCTACGGCCGGCGGGAGCGGCGGGGCTACACCCTGGACGCCTCCATCGGCTACACCGCCACGACCTTCCAGACCGGCCTGAGCTACCGGGACGGGATGATCCCGGGTCCGGCGGCCGCCCGGCTGCTGGACTCATTCACCGAGGAACTTGACCGCATCGCGGAAGGAGCGCCCTGATGATCAGTACGCAGGCGCCGTTGGACGAACGATCCCTCGCTCTGCGCCGGACCGCGCTGGCCTCGCTGGTGGCGACCGGCGGCGGGCACGTCGGCGGCTCGTTCTCCGCCATGGAGATCATGCGCGCGCTCTACGACACCGTCGCCACCCACGACCCGGCCGACCCCGCCGACCCGGGGCGCGACCGCGTCATCCTGAGCAAGGGCCACGCCTGTCTCGCCCAGTACACCCTGCTCGCCGACCACGGCTACCTGGACCCGGCCGAACTCGCCACGGTCGGCAAGCGCGGCTCGCGGCTCGGCGGCCACCCGGAACGCGGGCTGGTGCCCGGCGTCGAGTGCTCCACCGGCGCGCTCGGCCACGGCCTTTCCCTGGGGCTCGGGATGGCGCTGCAGCTGCGGCGTCGGGGTTCGACCGGCCGGGTGTTCGTCGTGCTCGGCGACGGCGAGCTGGGCGAGGGCTCGGTGTGGGAGGCCGCGATGTCCGCGAGCCACCACCGGCTGGCGAACCTGAGCGTCCTGGTGGACCTCAACACCCTGCAGTCGGCCGGCCCGACCCGGGAGATCCTGGACCCCGGCTCGCCCGCCGCCCGCTTCGCCGCGTTCGGCTGGAACACGGCCGAGGTGGACGGCCACGACCCGCAGGCCCTGGCCAAGACCCTGCAGGCGCCGCGGGCCGAGCCGGAGCGCCCGCTCGCGGTGATCTGCCACACCGTCAAGGGCCGCGGGCTCGACCTCGCCGAGAACGTGCCGACCTGGCACTACCGGATCGGCTTCACCGAGCCGGAGCTGGAGTCGCTGTGGCGCTCCCTCGGCGCCGACCAGACCGCACAGCCGGATTCGCCGGTTTCCGGATCACAGCAGGAGGCTGACGCATGAGCACCCCCACCGTCTGGGACGTGGTCCACCACGCCGCGCGCGAGGATCAGCGGGTGGTGTTCATCGGCTCCGACCTCAACCCGACGATCCTGTCCGGGATGCGCACCGAGCTGCCCGGCCAGTTCTTCATGGAGGGCATCCAGGAGCAGAACGTGATCGGGATGGCCGCCGGGATGGCGCTGGAGGGCGCCCGGCCGGTGGTCTCCACGATCTCGACCTTCCTCACCCGCCGCTGCTTCGAGCAGATCCTGATCGACATCGCCCTGCACGAGCTGCCGGTGGTGCTGCTGGGCACCGGCCCGGGCGTGGCCTACCACCACTTCGGCCCGACCCACTGCGCCGTGGACGACCTGGCCCTGCTGCGCACCGTCCCCGGCCTGACCCTGCTCTCGCCCAAGTCGATGGCCGAGGCGGCGGCCCTGACCGACCAGGCCGTGCGCGCCGGGGTCTTCGCCTATCTGCGGGTGCCGCGCTACGAACCGGCGCCGATCGCCGCCGACCTCGAGCCCCCGGTACTCGGCCGGGCCGTGCGCATCCGCGACGGCCACGACGCGACGATCGTCGCCCTCGGCTCGCTCACCCCGAACGCCCTCGTCGCCGCCGAGGCCCTGGCGGCCGAAGGCCTGTCCGTGGCGGTGGAACACGTCCACACGGTGCGCCCGCTCGACCCGGACCTGATCGCGCGGGTATCCCAGAGCCCTGTGGTCGTGACCGTCGAGGAGCACCTGCGCGACGGCGGCCTCGGCACCGAACTGCTGCACCACCTGGCCGACGCGGCGTGCGGCACAGGCCGGATGCCCAGGTTCCTCCGGCTGGGCCTGGAGACCCGATTCGTGTCCGGCTACGGCACCTGGGAGGACGCGATCGCCGAAGCCGGCCTGGACACCGCCGGCATCGCCACCGCCGTCCGCACCGTCACCCGGCCGCTCGAGATCCCCGCCGCGGACACTGCTGCCGTGGCCGCTCCCGCCACGGTCGCTCCTGCCACGGTCGCTCTGAAAGGCAGCCCCCGATGATCCGTCTGAGAATCCTGGCCGAGTCGCAGGACGGCGCCTCGTACGACGACCTGCGCACCGCGGCGGTACTCGCCGAGGAACTGGGCTTCGACGGCTTCTTCACCACCGACCACTACCTCCCGCTGCACGGCCGCGCCGCGCTCATCCCGCCGCTCGACGCGTGGACGACACTCGCCGGCCTGGCCCGGGAGACCTCGACGATCCGCCTCGGCACGCTCGTCACCCCGGCGACGTTCCGCCTGCCGGGCCCGCTGGGCGTGATCGTGGCGCAGGTGAACGCGATGTCCGGCGGCCGGGCCGAGATCGGGCTCGGCGCGGGCTGGTACGAGGCCGAACACAAGGCCTTCGGCCTGCCGTTCCCCGACGTCGTCACCCGGTTCGACCGGCTCGAGGAGCAGCTCGAGATCCTCACCGGCTACTGGCGCGCCGAAGCGGGCCAGAGCCTTGACTTCCACGGGCGCCACTTCCAGCTGGAGGCCTGCCCGGCCGGAGTCCAGGCCGCGGCGCCGACCCCGCGCGTCATCCTCGGCGGCCACGGCAAGCCGCGCGGCCTGCGCCTGGCCGCCCGCTGGGCCGACGAGTTCAACATCGAATTCCCCCGCCCCGGCGTCATCGAGCGGGTCGTCCAGCGCGTCCACGCAGCCTGCGACGCCCGGCAACGCGACCCCGAGACGCTGACGATCTCCGCAGCGCACCTGGCCTGTGTGGGCGACACGCGCGAGGACTTGGCCGAACGCGCCCAGCGAGCCGGGCTGGACCTCTCCCTGGATCTCGGCGCCCTGATCGGCACGGTCGACGAAGTGGCCAAGAAGCTGGCCGACATCGAGGCCGCCGGCGTGAGCTGCTTCTACCTCCAAGTCCCCGACCTGCGCGACACCGAGCACCTGCGCACACTGTCCCAGCTGAACGCGAGCCCACGGTGAACCAGACCCCTGCCACGGTCGTCCGCCGGGAGGTCGCCTTCCGCGCCGAGACCGGCGGCAGCTTCGCGGCCACCTGGGGCCAGCGCTACATCAGGGCCGAGATCCGGCGCATCGCCCCGGCCGACGACTGGAACCGCCAACTGCGCACGTACCTGCCCGCCGACGAACACGGCCCGGTCACGATGGACCGCGCACTCGAAGCCATCAGAACCCTGACCGAACGGCACGTGGCGCTGCGCACCAGGTTCCGGCTCGATCCGGGCGGCGGCGTCGAGGAGCAGATCGTCGAGGCCGCGGGCCGGGTCACCGTGGAAATCGTCGACGCGAACGACCCGCAGCAGTGCGAAGACGAGGTCTCCGCGCGGCTCGGCGCCTGGACGGCGCAGCCCTTCGACCTCGAATGGGACTGGCCCGCCCGCATTATCCTCGGCACCTATGGCTCTGCCGCACACATGATCGGCCTCGTCACCCCACACGTCTCCCTCGACGGCGCCGGCGCCGTGGCAGTCGTCGAAGACCTACACCGCATCGTCGCCGGCCGGGCCCCAGCCCCAATCGGCCTAGACCCCCTCACCGCAGCCGCCGAGGAATGCGGCCAAGCAGCCCGCGCCCGCAGCGACCAGGCCCTGGACCTGATGCGCCCAGCACTCACAGCCGCACAAGCCAACCCCCTGCGCACCCGACGCCACACCCCCACCGTCGCCCGATTCCAGTCCGCGCACCTCAGCACCGACGCATTCCAGTCGGCCCACGACTACCTGAGCCGCAAACTCGGCCTCTTCGCCTCAGGCGCGATCACCCTCGTAGCCGCCGCCACCGCCCTGCGGGAACAACTCGGCCCGCCCACCACCACGTTCAAAGTCGAGTGCGCCAACCGCTGGACCAACAAAACCCGCGCGTACGTCGGCCACCGCGCCCAACCGATCTACATCGCCGCCCAAGGCACACCCACCGACCCCGCCGCCGAGATC
>NZ_JAGSOG010000125.1 GCF_018139695.1 Actinospica durhamensis
GTATAAGAGACAGGGCGCGGGGCGTGGAGCGGGGCGGGCCGGGCGGTGCTGGGCGACACCCCGCGCCGGGTCAGGCTCCTGATGGCGGGCCTGGTGGTGCTGGCCACGCTGCTCGGCCTGGTCTACGGCCTCGGCCTGGCCCGGGACTCGACCAGCTTCGCCGACCTGGGCGCCCACACGAGCGAGCTCGGCGCAACCGACGACCTCTATTACCGCCTCAACGACATGGACGCGCAGGCCGCCGACGCGCTCCTGGTCGGCTACCGCCCGGTCGACGCCTCGATCGTGCCCGCCTCGGTGAACGCGGCGGCCTCGGTGTCCGCGTACAACCTCGACCGCCACGACGCCGACGCCGACCTGGCCGAGATCGCGCGCAACCCGCTGCTGACCGGCGCCGCGGGCCGGGCGCTCGACGACCTGGGCCGGTACGAGGCCGACATCGCGCAGGCGCTGTACATCGACCAGACCTCGCCGACGCCGCAGCAGCCCGCCACCCCGCCGGCCGCCGCGTTGAGCGCGTACGTCGCGGCTTCCGGCCTGCTGCACGACGCGCTGCTGCCCGAAGCGTCGGCGATCACGACGCGGGACGCGGCGGCCGTGGACTCCTCCTACTCCGGCGACCACGGCGCCATGGCCGGCTACGGCTGGATCGTGGGCGCGCTCGCGCTGCTGCTGATCGCCGCGCTCGTGCTCGGCAACGCCTACTACCACCGCAGGTTCCGGCGCAGGCTCAGCACGCTGATCCCGG
The DNA here is from genome assembly GCF_018139695.1 of Actinospica durhamensis. Lineage (GTDB taxonomy): Bacteria > Actinomycetota > Actinomycetes > Streptomycetales > Catenulisporaceae > Actinospica > Actinospica durhamensis. The sequence continues at coordinate 749 of NZ_JAGSOG010000125.1, forward strand.
CGGCGGCGGTCGCGCTGGTGCTCGGCGTCGTCGGGCTCGGCGGCCAGCTGGCCGAGGCGGGACACCTGCACGTCGCCAAGCAGAACGCGTACGACTCCATCTACGCGCTGACCCAGGCGAAGGCGATCTCGGACGGCGCCAACGCGGACGAGAGCCGCTGGCTGCTCGAGAGCCGCGACCCGGCCCTGCAGACCAGCTTCTTCACCGAGATGAACGAGGTGGGCTCGGTCCCCGGCTACGCGCCCGCCACCAGCGACCCGGACATCTACTACACCGGTCTGGCCGCGGAGGTCGGCCGCCTCTCGCTCGACGCCTCGGCCGACAGCGTCTCCCGCGTGACCCTCGGCGGGTATCTCGGGGCCGAGCTCGGCAATGTCACCTTCCCGAACGAGGCGCGCGACGCCTACGCGGCGGTCACCGCCTTCGACGCCTACGCGCAGAACGACCGGACCATCCGCCAGGACGCGCAGGACGGGGACCTGGCCGGCGCCGTCGCGTTCGACATCGGCCTGGGCGCGGGCCAGTCCAACTACGACTTCGGCCGCTACACGAACGCGCTCGCGCTGGTCGTCGGGGACAACCAGGGCGCCTTCGACGCGGCCGTGGCCCAGGGCCGCGCCGGGGTCGGCGCGGCGGCCTGGACGACGGCGGCCCTCGGCTGGGCGGTCCTGGTGCTGCTGATCGCCCAGTCCGGACGGCTGCGGCTGCGCGAGTACCGGTGAGGCTCGGGCCGGGGTTCGGACCAGGGCTCAGACCAGCCGGCGTATCTCGCCCTTGATCCGGTAGAAGCCGCGGTTGCCCGCCACCACCTCGTCCACCACGTAGCGGGCCCCGGCGACCCGGTACTCCCGCGGGAACTGCACGTTCCAGTCCCCCTGGTAGCCGGTGCTGCGCACCCGGATGCGCAGCCGGCCCTGCTCGTCCACGCACTCCACCACGACGCCCGAGCCGGTGGCCGCCGCCACCGGGAGCGCGGTGACCTGCGCCGGGGGCTGGTAGGTGGAGAGCGCTGCGGCCGCCTTCACGTCCACCGGTACCGGCACCTGCCCGCCGTGCGCGGCCGTGATCGCGGCCTCGCTCACGTCGATGCAGGCCATCGAGCCGTCCGTGGTGACGATGTAGAGCTTCTGGTCCAGGTACTGCATCGAGAGCGCCGCGCCGCAGCCGGTGCCCAGCTTCCACAGCCGGATGCCGTCGGCGGTGAAGCAGTACACGCTGGAGGCGTTGTCGCCGGCGAAGACGTACTTGCCCTCGGGCGAGGCGGCGCAGGAGTAGACCGCGCTGTCGCAGCGGTAGACCGCCTCGATCCGCCCGTCCGCCTTCGCCAGCCGCTGCACCAGGTTGCGGCCGGTGCCCGCGTAGACGCTGTGCGTCTCCTGCCAGCCGAACAGCACGTTGCCGTTGGTGGCCGTGTGCCACAGCTCGCGCCCGCCCTCGGCCGCGTAGGCCGTCACCCCGGCGCTGTGACCGTGGTAGACCACGTCCTCGTCACAGCGCACCATCCACGCGGCCTGGCCCCGGCTGCGCTGGGACCACTGGAACTCCTCCTCGTGGTCGATCACGGTCAGCCCGCCGTCCCGGTCGGCCACCCCGAGCGCGCCGTCCCTGATGTCGAGCCAGAAGATGTCCACGTCGTCGCGGATCGTGTACGCGGCGTGCGGCAGCTTGGCCGAAAGGTCGTAGACCCGGCCGTCGTCACAGCCCGCGTAGATCCAGAAGTCGTCCGCCACCAGGCACTTGACCCCGTCCGGCAGCTTGTAGTGGCACAGCACCTCGCCGTCGTGGGCGAGCGCGTAGACGTCGCCGGACTGGTTGCCCACCCAGCAGCGGTCCTCGCCCACGTGGATGCCGAACGCGGTCGAGCCGGTGCGCATGCGCCAGATCACCGGAGCGTGCTGGCGCACCGAGGACGCCACCACCGAGACGGTGCGGCGGGTGACCGACCGGGCCGAGCGGCCCCCGCGCACGGCCGGGGCGTAGCCCTTGCGCACCTTCTCGCCGATCTTCTTGGCCGCGGCGGCCTTGGCCTTCTCCACCGTCGGGAAGCCGGCCAGCTGCTCCTGGCCCTGCGCACCTATCCGGCCGTAGCGCACGATCACCTGCGTGCCCGCCCGGGTGATCTCATAGAACTTATGGGCGCCGCCGTCGTCCTCGGACAGCTCGAGGTACGTCGTGTCAACGTCTCCGGAAGTTGAGATCGACACCTGTCTTGCACCCACCCTTTCCCGCCGCGACCACGCGTTTCGCGATCCTGGGCAGGACTCTAATCCTGAGCACTGACAACACACGTGACGGTACGTCGGCTTGTGAGATACTGCCGCCGCCGCGGCGAGGGAGGCCGCGGCGCGCTGCCACGCGCACACCTCAGGAGGGGAAGAACCCGTGCACGGATTCTTGAAGTTCATCATCCGCGGAAACATGATCGGCCTCGCGGTCGGCGTCGTGATCGGCTCGCTCTTCAGCAGCCTGGTCCAGGCCTTCGTCGAGACCTTCATCACGCCCGTCATCAGCATCATCGCCGGGCACAAGGGCGCGTTCTCCGGGATGTTCTGGAACATCCACGGCACCGTCATCCCTTACGGCGACTTCCTCAACGACATCGTCACCTTCGTGCTCATCGCCGCCGCGATGTACTTCCTCGTGGTGATGCCGGTGAACAAGGTCGCCGAGGCGATGAACCCGTACCACGACCTGGCCAAGGCCAAGCGGGCCTGCCCCGCCTGCCTGAGCCAGATACCGGCGAAGGCGACCCGGTGCAGCTACTGCTGCAAGGACGTGGACCCGATCACCGACGAGGAGTCGGACCAGCTGATCGAGGAGGCCCCGGGCATGATCGACCTCGGCGGCGCCGGGGAGACCAAGGTGACGCTCAAGCCCGGCGACGTCAGCCTCGGCGGCGCGGCCGTGGCCGCCAGCGGCGCCTCGGCGGAGTAGGCCTCGGCGCAGGAGGACGTACGGAGCACGGCAGCGCAGGTAGGTCAAAAGGATTAGTGATCGACTCCATGCCCCTCTAATGTGAGGGGCATGGAAGCACTCACCGAGGACGAGGTGCGCGCCTCGTTCGTGAACTGCACGAAGGGCGAGGCCCAGCGGATCAACCTGCCGGGCCCGCTGGACGCGGTCTACTGGGAGCACCTCGACTTCCTGGGCTGGCGAGACCCGAGGGCGGACCAGCGCGCCTACATCGTGTTGCCCTGGACGAACGGCCCGGTCGGCATCACGCTGCGGGCGCCGCAGCCCAAGCGCAAGAGCCTGGTGCGCAGTTCCATGTGCTCGATCTGCCTGACCGTGCACTCCGCCAGCGGCGTGGCCAGCTTCGTCGCCCCCAAGGCCGGGCCGGCCGGGCGCGAGGGCAACTCCGTCGGCAACTACTTCTGCACCGACCTGCAGTGCTCCCGGTACGTCCGCGGCACCTTGAAGTCGGACGCGGCGACCTTCATGGAGGAGTCGCTGGACCCGGCCGAGCGGATCCACCGGCTCCGGGCCAAGCTCGAGGGCTTCACCCGGAGCGTGCTCGGCGACGTGCTGGTCTGATCCTCCGGCGGGCGTGCGGCGGCACGGACGGCACAGCCCCTAGGTGGTCAGCCGTACGCCCAGGTAGGCGGCGGTCGCGATCAGCAGCCAGGAGGCCAGCCCGAGCCCGAGCGCCCGGCCGCCGGTGCGGGCCAGCCTGCGCACGTCCACGCCGGTGCCGAGGGCGAACAGGCCGGCCGCCATCAGCAGGTTCGCCAGGTCCTGGGACCCGTTGACGACCTGCGTCGGGACCACGCCGGTGCTGCGCAGGGCGACCATGGCCAGGAAGCCGAGGACGAACAGCGGGACGAGCGGCGGCCGCTTGGCCGGGACCTGCTCCAGCCGCGTCGCCGCGGCGGTCCGGCGCCGCTTGGCCAGTGCGACGCTCGCGACCAGCGGGGCCAGCATCGCGATGCGCATCATCTTCACCACCACGGCCTGGTCCAGCGCGCCGGGTCCGGCCGTCTGCGCCGTGGCCACGACCTGGCCCACGTCGTGCACGCTCGCGCCGACCCAGCGGCCGAACTGCGGGTCGGTCAGGCCGAGCGGGTGGTGCAGCAGCGGCAGCAGGACGATCGCGAGCGTGCCGCAGAGGGTGACCAGCGCGACCGAGGTGACCACGTCGTCCTCGTCGCTGTCGGTGACGCTGTTCATCGCGGCCACCGCCGAGGCGCCGCAGATGGAGAAGCCGGTGGCCACCAGCAGCGGCTGGTCCCCGGGCAGGCCCATGCGCCGGCCGAGCCACTGGGTGCCGACGAAGGTGAGCAGGACCACCGTCACCGTCACGGCCAGCGTCTCCCAGCCCAGGGCGAGCACGTCGCCGAGCGCGAGCTTGAGGCCGAGCAGCACGATGCCGGCCCGCATCAGCCGCCGTCCGGCGAAGCCGAGCCCGGGGCCGGCGCCGCGCGGCAGCAGCCGCGCGTTCGCCACCGCCGCGCCGAGCAGCACCGCGCAGGTGAGCGGGCTGAACGCGGGTGCGAGCCGGTTGACGAACCAGGCCAGGAGCACGGCGGCCGCGGTCACGGCCAGTCCGGGCAGCAGGCTCGATCGCTCCGGCTCGGCCGGCCCGGTCTTGGGCAGGCCTTCGAACTGCGAGAACGTCGCCGGGATCGCCGGCTGCGCCACCCTCGCACTGCTTGCACGAGTCATATCCCCATGATCGAATCCACCCGCCGCGCCCGGTAGCCCTCTTCCGGTTGCCACGTCACAACTTTCCCTTGTCACCGGGGGTAACCTGGGCCTATGCCCCTGAGTCCGCGGATGCCCGACCTCGCCGCGCTCGAGGTGCTGCTGGCCGTGTCCCACTTCGGCGGCCTCGGCGCCGCGGCCCGCGCGCTGGGGCTGAGCCAGCAGGCCGTCTCCAGCCGGATCGCCTCGCTCGAGGCCAGGACCGGGATCCCGCTGGTGGTCCGGAGCAAGCGCGGCTCCACGCTCACCTCCGGCGGGGTGCTGGTGGCGCAGTGGGCCTCCCGGCTGCTCGAGGCCGCCGCCGAACTGGACGAGGGGCTCGCCGCGCTGCGCGCCGACCGGCGCTCGAAGCTGCGGGTCGGGGCGAGCCTGACCATCGCCGAGCAGCTGCTGCCCGGCTGGCTGGTGGCGCTGCGCGCGCAGTCCGAGCGCAACGGCCAGGGCCCGGTGGACTTCGTCTTCGCCGCGGCCAACAGCGACACGGTGATCGCGCAGGTGCGGGCGGGCGAGGTGGACCTCGGCTTCATCGAGGGCCCGCGGCCGCCGAGCGGCCTGGCGCACCGGGTGATCGGCCACGACGAACTGGTGCTCGTGGTGCCGCCGGACCACCCGTGGACGCGCCGGCGCCGTGCCCTCGAACCGGCCGAGCTCGCGGGCGTGTCGCTGGTGGCCCGCGAGGCCGGTTCGGGCACGCGGGAGGCCTACGTCGCGGCGCTGACCAGCGCGTTGGAGGCGGACGCGCACGCGCGCGGGAACGCGGCCGGCGCGGGCCCGGTGAAGGTGGCCCCGCCCGCGCTGGAGTTCTCCACGGCCGCCGCCGTACGCGGCGCGGTGCTCGCGGGCGCGGGTCCCGCGGTGCTGAGCGAGCTGGCGGTGGCCGAGGACCTGGCCGCCGGCCGGCTGCGGCGGATCCCGGTCGCGCTCGACCTCGGCCGCGCGCTGCGCGCGATCTGGGCCGGCTCGCCCCAGCCGCCCGCCGGACCCGTGCGCGACCTGGTCGCGCTGGCGGCGCGGCACGCGGCCGTGGCCGGGCGGGGGTCGGCTCGGTAGGGTCGGGCACCATGGGCGAGCGCACCGCGTACGTGACCACCGACGACGGCTGTGCGCTGTGGACCGTGCGCAGCGGCGGGGGCGACGGCGGGCCGGGCTCGGGCCCGTTCGCCGAGGCCGGGCACGGATTCGTGCTCTGCCACGGCGGCCCCGGCTTCTGGGACACCCTCGGTCCGATCGCCCGGATGCTCGAGGACTTCGGCCCGGTCGTGCGCTGGGACCAGCGCGGCGGCGGGCGCAGCCGGTGGCGCCCGCCGTACACCATGGCCCGCTTCCTGGCCGACCTCGACCAGGTCCGGCGGTATCACGGCTTCGAGCAGGTCACCGTGCTCGGCCACTCGTTCGGCGCCATGCTGGCCCTGCGGTACGCGCTCGATCCGGCGTACGCGGGGCGGGTGCGGCGGCTGGTCTACGTCGCGGGCGTGGGGCTCGGCTGGGCGTGGCGGGACGAGCACTCGGCGCGGGCGCGTCTTGCCGCCGAGCCGTACGCCGAACGCAGTGCTCGACTGAACGCGCTGGGTGATCGGACGGCTACTCAGGAGCGGGAACTGCGGCTGCTCAAGCTGGCCGTCGAGTTCCCCGACCGCGACCGCGCGCTGGATCTCGCGGCCACCCAGGTCCTCGAGCTCTTCCCCGAGGACGAGGTCGCCGCACCTCTCAACGCCGAGATGCGGGCCTGGTCGGAGGCGGAGCTGATCGAGCGCTGCCGCGCGCTGGCCGTCCCCGCGCTGATCCTCGACGGCGCCCGCGATCTGCGCCCGCGCTGGGCGGTCGACTCGCTCGCCGAAGCCCTGCCGCACTGCACCCGCGCGGAGTTCGCCGACGCGGGCCACTTCCCCTGGCTCGACGAGCCGGCGGCCTTCGCGGCCCGGCTGCGCGCTTTCGTCAACGCATAGAGTAGCGGCCTAGTTACTCATGGTGCGCATTTACGCATCCTGCATATGGCTGAATCCGCCCTCTACGGCCTCATAAGTCGGTGAGAACACTAAGAAAAACATCGGAATACCGCCGCAATCGGACGAAGCATGGCAGGCTGTTCTCTAACGTCAGGCGCACGGCCAGGCGGGCAGTACCTTCGCAATACCGCCTAGTGCTCGAGCGCGGGTGGTATCCGCTACCACAGGGAGACCTCTTGACCGCGCTTGCGCTCTGGTGCACCCGTCATCGGTTGCTGGTCGTGGTGACCTGGGCCCTGCTGCTGCTCGGCCTCGGCGCCGCGACGGTGGCCAAGGGCTCTGCCTACAACTCCAGCTTCGCCCTCTCCGGCACCGACTCGACCCAGGCGCAGCAGCTGCTCGACTCGGCGTTCCCGGGCCAGCAGGGCGACACGGTCAGCCTGGTCTGGCACGTCGAGAGCGGCACGGTGCACGCCTCCTCGGTGCAGTCCTCGGTCGACCACGTGCTGGCCGAGTACAAGTCCTCCGGCGAGGTCCAGTCCGTACAGAGCCCTTACTCGGCCGGCGGCTCCGGCCAGATCAGCGCGGACGGCAAGACCGCCTACGCGAGCATCGACCTCGACGACGCGACCTCCGGGCTGAGCTCCGGCGAGGCCAACCAGCTGATCGGGATCGCGCACAGCGCCTCGCACGGCGGACTCGAGGTGGAACTCGGCGGCAGCGCGGTCTCCGGCGCCCTGCAGACCCCAGCCGAGGACAGCGAGATCGTCGGCATGGCCGCCGCGGCGATCGTGCTCTTCCTCGCCTTCGGCTCCCTGTTCTCCATGCTGCTGCCGATACTGACAGCGGCCGCGGGCGTCGGCGGCGGGCTGCTGACCGTCGGACTGCTCAGCCACGTGCTCAACGTCGCCGGGTTCGCCCCTACCCTCGGCGCGCTGGTCGGGCTCGGCGTCGGCATCGACTACGCCCTGTTCATCGTCACCCGGCACCGGCGCGGCCTGACCGACGGCATGCCCATCGACACCTCCATCGGCCAGTCCGTGACCACCTCGGGCCGGGCCGTGCTGTTCGCCGGCGGCACCGTGTGCGTGGCGCTGCTCGGCATGCTCGTGCTCGGCATCGGCTTCCTCGACGGGGTGGCCGTGGCCACCGCGCTCACCGTCGCGGTCACCGTGCTCGCCGCGCTCACCCTGCTGCCCGCGCTGCTGAGCTTCCTCGGCCCGCGCGCGCTCTCGCGCCGCCAGCGCCGCCGCCAGGGCGCTTCGGCGCTCTCCCGGGTGCGCGCGGCCCGGCTGGCCGCGATCTCGGTGCCGCGCGGACTGTGGGACCGCTGGGCCGACATCGTGCACCGCAGGCCGCGCGCGCTGAGCCTGGTCGCGCTCGGGCTCATGCTGGTGCTGGCCATCCCCACGCTGACCCTGCGCCTGGGCAGCGCCGACGCGAGTACCGACCCGGTGGGCAGCACCACGCACAAGGCGTACGAGATGCTGGCCGACGGCTTCGGCCCCGGCTTCGACGGCTCGCTCACCGTGGCGGTCCAGGCCTCGAACGCGCAGCAGCAGAGCCAGGTCGGGCATCTGCTCACCGCGATCAGCCACACCCCCGGCGTGGCCAGTGCGACCGAGCAGGCGAGCGTGGCGCAGAGCGGCGGGCGGACCATCGACGTGCTCAACGTCGTGCCGACCACCTCGCCGCAGTCCAGCGCCACCACCGACCTGCTCGCCAACCTGCGCGAGCACGTCATCCCGGCCGCGACCTCGGGCACCGGCCTGCAGGCGCACGTCGGCGGCCTGGTGGCGACGAACGCCGACTTCGCCTCCGTGCTCAGCTCCAAGCTGCCGCTGTTCATCGCCGTGATCGTCGGGCTCAGCTTCCTGCTGCTCCTGCTGGCCTTCCGCAGCCTGCTGATCCCGCTGACCGCCGCCGTGATGAACCTGCTGGCCGCGGCCGCCGCGTTCGGCGTGGTCACCGCGTTCTTCCAGTGGGGCTGGGGCTCCTCCGCCCTCGGCATGGGCGGCTCGGGGCCGGTCGAGGCGTTCCTGCCGGTCATGCTGATCGCGATCCTGTTCGGGCTGTCCATGGACTACCAGGTGTTCCTGGTCTCCCGGATGCACGAGGAGTGGCGCAGAGCGGGCTGCACCACCCGGGCGGTGAAACTCGGCCAGGTGGAGACCTCGCGGGTGATCACCGCCGCGGCCACCATCATGGTCTGCGTGTTCTGCTCCTTCGCGGTGGGCAGCCAGCGGGTGATCGGCGAGTTCGGCATCGGCCTGGCCGCGGCCGTGCTGCTCGACGCCTTCGTGCTGCGCACGGTGCTGGTGCCCGCCGCGATGCACCTGTTCGGCCGGTGGAACTGGTGGCTGCCGCGCTGGCTCGACCGCCCGCTGCCGCGCCTGACCGTGGAGCCGTCCCCGGCCGAGGGCCTGCCGATCATCCCCGAGCCGCTGCCCACGCCGGTCTTCCACGGCGCCCACCGCCCGGTGATCCCCGGCTTCCCGAAGCTCCCGCTGCCCACCCTGCCGCGCCCGGCCACCGCCCCGGTCCCCGCGGGCGAGGCCAAACTGCCCGGCTGACCTGACTGCCCGGTCGACGGGCGGCGCCGCGAGCGCGCACCTAGACTCGCGGCATGCGCACTGTGATCGCGGGTGGACACGGACAGATCGCCCTGCGGCTCAGCCGCCTGCTCACCGAGCGCGGTGACCAGGCGGTGGGGCTGATCCGACGCCCCGAGCACGCGGACGAGGTGCGGGCGGCCGGGGCCGAGCCGGTGCCGTTCGACCTCGAGACGGCCTCGGTCGAGCAGCTCGCGCGCGTGCTCGGCGGGGCCGACGCGGTGGTCTTCGCCGCGGGGGCCGGGGCGGGCAGCGGCGCCGAGCGCAAGGACACGGTGGACCGCGGCGGAGCCGTCCTGCTCGCGGACGCCGCCGAGACCGCCGGGGTGCGCCGCTACCTGATGGTCTCCTCCATGGGCGCCGACGCGCACTCCGAGTTGGACGGCGACCCGGTCTTCCGCGCGTACCTGCGCGCGAAGGGCGCCGCGGACGACGACGTGCGCACCCGCTCCGCCCTCGACTGGACCGTGCTGCGCCCCGGTTCGCTGCGCAACGACCCCGGCACCGGCCGCGTCCGCCTCGAGCCGCACACCGGCCGGGGCTCCGTCCCGCGCGACGACGTCGCCTCCGTGCTCGCCGCGCTCCTCGCCGCCCCCGGCACCGCGGGCCAGACGCTCGAACTCGTCGCGGGCGAGGTCCCGGTGCCCGAGGCCGTCGCAGCCTTCGTGGACTGAGGCGGCTGACGCTGCGTCACCACGCCGTGTGCGCGCCGCTTCGCCGTACGCCGCGTTTCGCTACCGTGCGGGAATGACCGCTATCGAGTACCAGCTCGCCCAGCTCAACATCGGCCGCCTGGCCGCTCCCTTGGACTCCGCGCAGTTGGCCGACTTCGTCGCCGGCCTCGATCCGATCAACGCCCTCGCCGACGCGGCGCCGGGCTTCGTCTGGCGCTTCCAGGACGAGAGCGGGGACGCGACCTCGTTCCGCTTCCTCGACGACCCCGACATCATCGTGAACATGTCGGTCTGGGTGGACCACGCCTCGCTGTGGAGCTTCGTCTACGACACCGACCATCGCGCCGTGCTCGCCCGGCGGCGCGAGTTCTTCACCCGTCTCGCCGAGGCGTACGCGGTGCTGTGGTGGGTGCCCGCCGGGCATCGGCCCACGCTCGCCGAGGCGCGGGAGCGGCTGCTGCACCTGCGCGAGCACGGCCCGACGCCCTACGCCTTCCGCTTCCAGGACAAGGACTACCCGCCGCAGGCCGCCGAGCCGCTGACGGTCGCGCAGGCCTGACGCAAGGACTCTGGCACGGTGAACGGCCGAGCCCCCGTCCGCGCCGCGACGAGGCGCGACGGGGGCTCGGCAGTGCGGTCTATGCGCGAGGACTGCTACAGCCTGCGTTCGAACACGTACTCGCGTGCCGTGCTCAGGGCGGTGGTGATCGCGCCGAGCAGGACCGCGTCCCGGCCGAGGGCGGCGGCAACCACCGGCGGGCGCAGCGGGGTGAGCGACTCGAGGACGTCGTAGAGCGGGTCGAGCAGCAGGTCAGCGTGCGCGCCGATTTCGCCGCCGAGGACGACGAGTTCGGGGTCGAGCATCGCGGCGATGGAGGCGACCGCATGCGCGAGTCGGCCGGCCTCGGCGCGTACGGCCGAGAGTGCCGCGGGGTCGCCGGAACGGGCGGCGTCGAAGACCGCGTCCGGGTCGTGGGCGTTGCGCGTGCCGGCGGCCGCGGCCATCGCCGTCACCGCGCTGCCGCCGGCTGCGGCGTCGAGCGTGCCGCGCTGGAGGAACGCGGTGTGCGGGGCCTCGGCGTCGGCAGGCTCGCAGGCGGGCGGGTGGCCTGGGCCTGCATCCGCGCGATCAATGTCCTGATCGCCTCGGCCGGCATGGCCGCCGCCCTGCCCCGGCGGGAAGGGCAGGTAGCCGACCTCGCCGGCCGCGCCGTGCGCACCGCCGAAGACCCGGCCTTCCACCACGATGCCGGCGCCGACTCCGGTGCCCACCATGAGGTAGACCAGCAGCTTGCAGCCGCGGCCGGCACCGTAGGTGTACTCGCCGAGCGCGGCCAGGTTCGCGTCGTTGTGGACGGCGAGACCCGTGCCGAGTTCCCGGCGCAGCCGTTCGACCACGCCGTTCTGTCCCCAGCCGGGCAGGGTGCCGGCGTAGCGGACCGCGTCGGTGGCGGGGTCGAACACGCCCGGCGTGCCGACGACGGCGTGCACCACCCGGTCCCATTCCAGCCCGGCCTCGGCGACCATCTCGCGGGAGATCCGGCCCGCCGCCGCCACGATCGCGTCCGCCGCCGCGGCGGGGTCGGTGTGCTGGGGGCCGACCACGGTGGGCAGTTCCCGTCGGCCTCGGACGGTGCCGTCCAGATCGGCCAGGGCGACGCGGATCAGGGGTCGATTGATGTCGACCGCGATGACGTAGCCCGCGGTCGGATCCGCCTCGTAGAGCACGGCCGAGCGGCCGCGGCCCGACGCCACGGTCATCTCGCCGGTCTCGCGCACCAGGCCGGCGCGGTCGAGGTTGCCGAGGGCGGCCGAGACGGTCGGCTTCGACAGGCCGGTGACGCGGGCGAGGTGTGCCCGGGACGCGGGGCCCTCGAGCCGCAACCGCTCGAGCAGCACCCGCTCGTTGTTCACCCGCAGGGTGCGGCTGCTCCACGGTCGGGTCGCGACGGGGTCGGCGGTCGGCGTGCTCGTCATGGGCCGAATCTAACCCAGCGGCTCGAGCGCCGACCGGCCGCCCCGGCCGCGACCTGGTCCTTCGCCGCGGCTACGATCCGGCGGCGGCTCCGGGTGCGGACTCCGACACAGCGGCGCTCGCAGCTCCGGAAGCAGCTCCGGACGCGGCGGCGGGCGCGCTCTCGGCGTCGGGTTCGGCCACCAGGCCGTCGCGCAGGTCCAGCACCAGGTCCGCGAACTGCCCGACCCGGCGGTCGTGCGAGCTGACCACGATGGCGGTGCCCTCCGAGTCGGCGATGCGGCGCAGCAGCTTCCAGATGGTCAGGCCGTGCTGCGAGTCGAGGTGGCCGGTCGGCTCGTCGGCGATCAGGATCCGCGGGCTCTGCGCCAGCGCGCGGGCGATGGCCACCCGCTGCTGCTGGCCGCCGGAGAGCTCGGCGGGGCGGTGCTCGGCGTGGTCGGCCAAGCCGACCAGCTCGATCACCCGGCTCACCCGCTCGGCACGCTCGGCCGGGTCGGCGCCGGAGATCCGCAGCGGCACGCTCGCGTTCTCGGCCGCGGACAGGAACGGGATCAGCCCGAAGGACTGGAACACGAAGCCCACCGTCTGACGCCGCAACAGCACCCGTTGCCGTGGCGAGAGGGCGGCCAGGTCGCGGCCCTGCACCCGCACCGTGCCGGAGGTGGGCAGGTCCAGACCGCCGAGGATGTTGAGCAGGGTGGTCTTGCCCGAACCGGAGCGGCCGCGTACGGCCACCAGTGCCCCCGGCGTCGCGGTGAGCGAGACCCCGCGCAGCGCCCGCACCTGGTTGCGGCCGCTGCCGAAGAAGCGGGTGATCTCACTCGCCACCAGCAGCTCACCACCGCCCTCGGTCTCGCCGCGGTGGCGCCCGTTCTCGCGTTCGTCCGTCGCCGCGGCGCCCTTGGCGGCGGCGGTCCTGGTCTTGGCCGAGCTCACTGTGCGTCCCCTCCTGCCTCGCGGTCCGGCCAGACCCCGACGTGGCCGGGTTCCCTGGTGAGCCGGACTCGATCCCTGATTTCATAGTGCTCGACCAGGTCGTGCGGCAGCTGCAGCCGGCCCGAGCGGTCCACCACGACGTATTCGACCTCTTCGTCACTCTCGAACACCGGCCCCGAGCCGCGTCCGGCGCCCGCCTCGGCCCCGGGCCGGAAGGTCTCGGTCGAGGTGCGCCCGTCCCGGATCGCGATCGTGCGGCGCACCTGGCCGGCCACCGCCTCGTCGTGCGTGACCACGAGGGTGGTCACCCCGTGCACGTCGTTGGCCTCGCGCAACGCGGCGAAGACCTGCTGGGCCGTGTCCGAGTCGAGTTCGCCGGTTGGCTCGTCGGCCAGCAGCAGGGCCGGGTTGTTCGCCAGGGCCACGGCGATCGCGACCCGCTGCTGCTCTCCGCCGGACAGCTGCCCGGGCACGCGGTCCCGGCAGGAGAGCGCGCCCATCGAGTCCAGCAGCTCCAGTGCCCGGGCGCGCCGGGCCGAGCGCCGGGTGCCGAGGAAACGCTGCGGCAGCGCCACGTTCTCGGCCGCGGTCAGATGCGGGATCAGGTTGCGCGGGGGACTCTGCCAGACGAAGCCGATGGCGCGGCGCCGGTAGTCCAGCCGCTCCTTCGCGCCGAGGGTGGCCAGCTCCCGTCCGTCTACGCGCACCGAGCCCGCCGAGGGCGCGTCGAGGCCGGAGAGGATGCCCAGCAGCGTGGACTTGCCGCTGCCCGAGGCGCCCACGATCGCGACGAACTCGCCGCGATCGATGCGCAGTTCAAGGCCCTGTAACGCTTGTACCTCCAGGTTGCCGGTCCGGTAGATGCGGACCAGCGAACGGCATTCCACCGCGGCCTCGCGCGTGTGCGCGCGCTGTGCGGCGTGGTCGGCCTCCGGGGTGAGCAGGTCGGACACGTCAGATTCCTTCCGCGTAGTCGCCGCGCCGCAGCGAACCGGCCGGTCCGCGCCGGGCCAGGCCCGCCCCGGCCAGCCCGGTCGCCAGTGCGGCCGGAACGACGATGAGTACCGGCAGTGCCAGTGCGACCCAGGTCATCCGCGGGTCGCCGGTGAAGCCCTGGGTGAGCGCCGGGCGCACCACCCACAGCAGCGGGGTGGCGGTCAGGCTCGCGCACACGCAGGCCAGGGCGAGCGGCGCGGCGAGTTCGGTGAGAGTCAGGCTCCGCTGTTGCGCGCCGGTCAGGCCCATGACCGACAGCCGGGCGGCCGAGGCGCGCCGCTCGGCCGCGTCGCCCAGCGCCACCAGCGCCACCACCAGGCAGGCCGTGGCCACGGCCAGGGCGGCCAGCACGGCCAGGATCACGCCGAGCGCATGGTGCATGAGCAACCCGGCCTGCGCGGCGTCCGCGGCGGTGGAGCTGGCCGCCGCGCCGCTGCCGCGCACCGGCGTGCGGGCGAGCGCGACGGCCAGGTCCGCCGTGCACAGCGCCAGGCTGAGCACCAGCAGGATCACCAGCGCGGGCCCGGGCACCCGGGTCATCCGGGTCAGCCCGAGCAGCGCCACCACCCCGCGCCGGGACCGGATCGGCGGCAGCAGCATCCTGATGGCCGGCGGAGCGAGGGCCGCGGCCGCCAGGGTGGCCAGGCCCGCCGCCGCGATCGGGGACAGCGCGGAGACCGCGTCGATCCCGGTGACCGGGGAGAGCCCGTGCGCGTGCGCCTGCTGCAGGCTGAGCAGGCACAGCGCCGCGACGGTGAGGAACAGCACGGCCCGCCGGGCGGTGCGGTACCCGGCCGTGCGCGGCGCGTGGTTCGCCCGGCGCACGCCGCGCCGGTCCAGGGCGCGGTGGAGCAGGAACGTCCAGAGCCCGACCGCCGCCGGCAGCAGCAGCGGAAGCAGGGCGCTGATCCAGCGCAGAGCGCTCGGCAGCGTCCCGTGCGGCAGCACGCCGATCGCCCAGCCCACGGCCCCGATCGGCAGGATGACGAGGGCCGACTCGCCCGCGGCTCGGGCGGCCAGCCAGCGCAGCGAGGCGCCGCGGGCCCGGAGCGTCTCGGTCTCGGCGTGGCGCACCACGATCGTCCAGCGCAGCAGCAGGACCAGGGCGAGCAGGGCGATGGCGCCGAGCCCCGCCTCCGGCATCGCGGTCTGGAGTTCGGCCGCGGCCTGCGCGTCCACGAAGGCGAGCAGCAGCGGGCCGATCTGGGTGGCGTACTGGGTGGAGACCCCGTTGATCTGCTCGGCGCTGTGGTCCAGCGATTCGTCGGCGGCGGTCAGGTCGAAGTTCAGATTCCGTTGCAGGGCCGCGCCCTGATCGGCCGTCATCGCGGTGTCGACGGGCATGGTCCAGGTGACCTGGGCGTCCCAGTCGTCGAGCACGCCCGAGGCGAGCTCACTCGGCCCGACGAACGCGCCGAGGTCCCAGTTCGGCGGGGAACCCGGGCCCGGGGTGTATTCGGACGGGGCCTGCAGGACTCCCGTCGAGGCCCAGAAGGCGCTGAGCGGCGCGACCGGCGCGATCACCCCGACCACGCGCACGATCAGGCCGTCGGGCCAGGTCGGCGAGATGCCGTTGTCCAGCGTCGAGCCCAGGGACACGTGCAGCAGGCTCATCGTGGCCTGGGTCACGGCGATCTCGGCCGTGGTGACGCCGGCGGCGTTCTGCTTCACCTCGGTGGGCCAGCGCCCGGCCACCAGCCGCGCGTGCAGCTGGTAGTCCTCGGTGTAGCCGAGGGTCAGCATCGGGGCGTTCCAGTGCGGCGGCTGGATCGAGACCGGAGCGTCCTGCACCGGGTGGCCGTTGTTGACGACGCTGCCCCAGGCCTGGGCCCGGGGCGCCAGCGGGACGTCCGGCTCGAGCGCGTCGTAGACCTGCTGGGTGGACGCCGCGAAGGTGCCGGAGGTGATCGACGCCGCGGTGTACTGGTACTGGTTGAACGCGACGCTCGCGGTGACGGTCTCCAGGTACTGCGGACTGGCCGCCATCAGCTGGGCGAACGCGCTCGAGCGGGCGGCCAGATCCGCCCGCGCCGTGGTGCACGCGCCCGCCGCGCAGGCGGCGGCGACCAGGGCCAGCGCGACCGTGGCCGGGCGGCGCCAGCCGAGCAGGGCGGCTTTGAGCAGGGGTCTGATACGCATGTCAGCCTCCGGTCCGGGCGAGCGCGAGCGGGTCGCCCCGGCGCAGCGAGGCGATCAGGGCCGTGGCCACCGCCGCGGCCAGCACGACCAGCGCGGCCAGCACGGTCCACGGCTCCGCCAGCAGCACCAGCGGCGAGGGGGTGGGCGCCGAACCGTCCGCCGCCAGCACGAAACTGGGGATCAGGAGTCGGCACAGGGCGAATCCGAGCGCCGCGCCGAGCACCACGGCCGGGCTGACCACCGCCGCGTAGAGCACGCAGGCGAGCGTCGCGCGCTGCGGCCGGGTGGTGCCCAGCGCGGCCAGCACCACGTCCCTGGCCGCCGCGCCGCGCGCCGCCGCGAGCAGCGACACCAGCAGGCCGAGCAGGGCGAGCCCGACCAGGATCGGCGCGCCGAGCGTGATCACCCGCTGCGGCACCCGGTCCAGCGGATCGGCCAGCAGGCTCGCCGCGATCTGCGCCGACGTACTCACGGTGGCCCCCGCGGGCAGGGACGCCGGTGCGCCCTGGCCGGCCGTGTGCAGCAGCCAGAGGTAGTCGGCGGGGATCTGCTGGCCGGACGCGGTGAGCGCGGCCTCCAGCATGCCGAGATCGGCCACCAGCGCGTCCTTGTCGCCCGCCGGCAGCCCGGGGAAGGTGGTCACCGCGGCCTCGATCAGCAGATTGATCGGCACGCCGTTCACGCTCGCCGACAGCTGGGAGCCGACCTTCAGGGCACTGTCGTGCAGGTAGGCGGCGGTGGCCAGCACCGGGATCGGCTTCATCAGCTTCGTGCCCAGCAGGATGGTGCCGCTCGCGGCCCCGGACTGACAGAACTGGTTCTTGTTCAGCCCGGCGCCGGAGCTGAAGGCCAGCAGCGCCCCGGAGCCGCCGGCCGTGACGGCGGTGCCCGCGGGCCCGGAGCCGATGACGGTGGAGCCGTCGTTCTCGGACTCGGGCAGGTCGCCGGAGTACTGGCAGTTCCAGTAGTCCGCGAACGGCTCCAGTGTGGCGGAGGCGGAGGCGCTCCAGGCCGAGGAGGCCAGCCGCGCCGCGCCGGGGAACGCGGTGGCCGCGCCCCCGGCCGTGTTCTCGGCCAACAGCGAGGAGATCCGCACGCTCACGTTCGCGCTCTGCGACTGCGGCAGCGGGTAGTCGAGCGCCACACCGGTGATCCGCAGCGGGTACGCGGTGTGGGCCGTGAGCACGGAGGCGCCCGTCAGCAGCGTGTGCGCGCGGCCGTCGGAGGGCAGCGTGCCGAGATCGAGCTGGTAGGAAAGGCCGGTGGCGTCCTGCACGTTGAGGACCGCGTCCAACGCGGTGAGGCCGTTGCCCTGGAGCGTGGCCGTGATCCCGATCGCCCGCGGTGTGCCGGGGACCGCGATGCCCGGCTCGGCGGACGGGGTGATCCGGGCCCAGTCGGCGGCCGGGTGTCCGCCCGCGAGGTCCGCGCGCAGGGCGACGGCGCTCGCCGCGGTGTGCGTGTCCAGGGCCAGCAGGCTGCCGCCGTCGGTGCCCACGGTGATCTCCGGCGTGGCCGCGAGCACGCCGGGCTGCCGGGTGAAGCCGCCGGCCTGGCCGATCGAGAGCGGATTGAGCAGTGTGACCGCGGCATCCGCGCCGACCGAGAACGCGGCCTGGTCGTGCGCGGAGCGGACCTGGCTGGCGTCCTGCCCGGCCGCGTAGGCGCAGCCGGCCACCGAGGCCACGCACAGCAGCGCGGGCACCAGGTAGCGCAGCGGCGTGCGCGCGAGTTCCCAGGCCGCCAGCCGCACCGAGAGGCTGCCGGTGCGTTCGGCCGCGTGCTCGCTCAGCCGCGCGGCGACCGTCACCAGCCGCCCGCACACCGCGGCGCCGGCCAACGTCACCACGGCCGGGGCGAGCGCGACCGCGAGTACGGCGCTGCTGCCGCCCGAGGTCGTCCCGGCGGTCAGGCCCGCGTGCGAGGCCTGCCACAGCGTCACCGCGGCCAGCACCACGAGCGCGCCGTCGAGCCCTGCCCGCACGATCGCCGGGGCGCCGGACTGCCGTCCGGCCGAGGCCGCCACGTCCGCGGCGCGCGAGGGCATCGCGGCCCGGCCCAGCACCACCAGCGCGGCGGCGACGCCCACGGCCAGCGCGGCGATCCAGGACTGCGCGGGGGAGGAGCCCGCGGTCAGCCCCCAACGGCTGGCGCTGTAGAGGTCTTCCATACCGGCGCCGAGCGCCGAGCACGCCACCAGCACCAGGATGTCGGCGAGATAGCCGGAGACCAGGACCCGGCGCGGCGATCCGCGCGAACGCAGCAGCGCGGCCTGCGCCTCGCCGCGGCCGACCAGGTTGCCACAGGACACTGCGATCGCGATGGCCGCGAGCGTGGCCAGCAGCAGCGTCTCGGCCAGCAGCTGCGCCCGCCCGGCGGTGATCCGCGAGGGCAGTTGGGCCAGCAGCGTGGGCAGACGGGTCTGTACCGAGAAGCCCCAGGCCGAGCTGAGCGAGAGGTCGTAGGAAGGCTTCTGATTGTCGGTCAGCGCCGCGACGTCCGCCTGCAGCCGCGGCAGGTCGATGCCGCCGGCCAGCGTCGGCTTGACCACCCACGCTCCGGTCCCGATCGGCAGCGCGCCGACGTCGAACGCCGCGTTCCCGGCCACCATCGGGCCAAGCACGGTGAACGGCCCGTCGTACTCCACCGCGGTGCCGCCGATCGTGTTCCACAGCCCGCCGGCCGAGGCCGGGTCGAGGTAGCGGTAGCTGCCGGTGACGCGGAAGTCCAGTGGGGCGTTGGTCGTGGCCTGCCAGAGCGTGAAGCTCTGCCCGACGCTCAGATGCGCCGCGCGCAGCGCGGGCACCGGCAGCGCGACCGGGATCACGCCGTGCGCACCCGGGTTCGGGTCGGCCGGCCAACTGCCCTGGACCAGCGCGGCGGATCCGGACACCGCCGAGAGCGAGACCGCGAAGGTCTCCGTCGGCGGGCTCGCGTTCGGATTCGCGCTGCCGACCGCGCGGGTGAGGTCGAAGGTGGCCGACTCGAGCACCGGGTCCACCTCGAAGGCCCCGCCCGGACCGGACTGCGCGGCCACCGTGCGCACCTCGCGCGACTGGGTGGCGAACGTGGCCGAGGAGGCCGTGGTGGCCGAGACCAGCACCCCGTCGTAGGGCGAGTCCACGATGTCCGCCGCGACCCCGCGCGGCAGCGCCACCCCCCACGCGTCGGTGGCCAGCGCGGCGAATCCGGACGCCACGGTGACCGCCAGCGCGGTCACCGCCAGGGCTCCCGCGCGGCTTCGCAGCGTTCGTATGACGGCGGCGGTCACCGGGCGGCCCTCACGGGCGCCGGGGCGGCGGTGCGTCGGCGGCCTTGCCGAGTAAGCGCTTTCACAAGCCCGATTATCGCAGAGTATTTTCTGCCGTCGCAAGGTTCTTCAAGACGAGACGGCAGCTCGCACCCATCAAGTGCTTCAGAACGACTGCCCACCGGTGCAACTTCTCCGGTAGCCCGGGCGTTGACCGTATCGGAGAATTGCGGGCTCTGCGGCTCGACAATTCGGGATGAATTTTGACAGCATGGGCGCGCTCGATCAATTTTCGAACATGCAGTCGAATCCGTCCTCGAACTGGGGGTACCACCATGCCCGTCGCGCCGCTGCCCGAACAGGTCGCACGGTTCTACACCACGCAGAGCGTGTTCAGCGATCCCGGCGAGTTCGCGTCGCTCTACCGCGATCTGCCGGCCGATCCCGCCGCGCTCGCCCGGATCGTGCGCGGCCTGTTCGTGCACCGCCTCGAGGGCCCGCGGTTCGGGGTCGAACTCGCTCCCGAGCGCGTGCGCGAGGACGCGGAGACCCGGTACGTCGACGAGATCCTGCGGCTGGTGGCCGAACGCGACGACGCGGCGCTGACCGAGCCGCGCCCGGTGCGGGACCGGTTCGTCGGGATCTGCCGCGACTTCGCGCTGCTGCACTGCTCGCTGCTGCGCCATGCCGGCGTTCCCGCGCGCATCCGCTCCGGTTTCGCCGACTACTTCGACGACGGCCGTTCCCACGGCGACCACGTCGTCACCGAGTACTGGGACGCCGAACGCGGCTGGCTGCTGGCGGATCCGCAGGTGTCCGAGCACTACGATCTCCCGTTCGATCCGATCGACGTCCCGCGCGACCGCTTCCTCGTGGCCGGCAAGGCCTGGCAGCGCATCCGGGCCGGCCTGGCCGACCCGAAGGAGTTCGGCCTGCTCTTCTTCCAGCCGCCGCTGGTCGGATCCTGGTTCGTGGCCGGGAACGTCCGGCTCGACCTGGCCGCGCTCAACCGGGTCGAGACCCTGTTGTGGGACGTGTGGGGGCTCGGCGCCGAGTCGGACGAGGAGATGACCGAGGAGATGTTCGAGCTCTACGATCTGGCCGCCGTCGTGAGCGCCGACGAGGTCCCCTTCGACCGGGCCCGCGAGCTGTTCGCCGAGAACGACGGCCTGCGCACCCCGGCCGTCGTCGGCTGCCTCGCCCTGGAGAAGGGCTTCAGCGAGGTGACGCTGCGTCCGTGGGCGTGATCAGCGACCCGACCGGCGCCAGGGTGTGCCCGCCGCCGCCGACGCACCGCCACACGGCCACGTCGCGCATCACCACGGCGTGCACACCGAGCCGGTGCTCGGTGCAGACCGGCCACACCGTCCACGTCCGCTCGGACCGCCCACACTGAACGTGCTCTGCCATCGCGGCCACGGTGGCCGGAAGATCGTCGAACGCTAACCCGCTCGGCTCCGGCTCATCTTCGCTCCAGGCCGTGCCGAGGTCGCGGGCCACGATCCGCTGGGCTTGGCGCAGGATGTCGAGGCGCTCCGGGACGAGATCGAACCCTGGCTCGTAGCCGGCCTCGGCCAGGATCCCGGCGGCCGACGCGGCGAGCTCGGCCGGGGAGACCTGTCGCGGATCGCGTTCCACCGCCTCCCGAACGGCGTCGCCGCCGTGCCCGGAGTCCATCAGGGCGCAGGCGAGTTCGACCACGTCGTCGGTGCCGAGGCGGTCCTCGCGCAGACCGAGGAAGACGCGTGCGCACAACAGGTCGATCGTCGTCGTCACGGCTTCAGGGTAGAGCGCGAGGACGACGCGCCGCACGCCCCGTGGAGCCGGGGCGTGCGGCGCGTCCGGTGTCAGCTGCCGAGCGGGATGGTCAGGCTCGACGGACCGCTGTAGGTCACGGTGCTGCCGGACTGGTCGGTGTCGAGGAACAGCGGGTCCTTCGTGCCGATCACCAGGCCGATGCCGTCGCCGGCCGGGATGTCGTAGGAGGTGGTGAGGAACTGGGCGTTGACGGTCAGCGGGGATCCGGGCGTGGCGCCGGAGTAGCTGTACGGGGCGTAGGAGATCAGGGTCGCGTCATCGGCCCAGTTGACGTCGTAGAGGTAGGCGTAGAGCGTGCCGGAGGACGCGCTCGGCGTCACGGTCAGGCTCACGCTCGCGTTGCCGCGCACGTGGTCGGCCGCGGACAGGGCCGAGGACTGCCACACCGCGTCGTCCGAGCGGTTGACCACGGGCAGCCAGCAGGAGGGCGGGGAGTCGAAGAACTGGGTCAGGATCCCGCTGAACTCCAGGGTGCCGCCGGCCGCGCAGGAGGCGGTGCCCACGTTCGTCTTGGTGGACCAGCTGCCGGTCGCGGAGCTGCTCAGGCTCCCGGTGCCCAGGATGTTCTCGGCGCCGAGGTGGTAGGTCGCGGAGGAGGTGCTCAGCACGTCCGGGCTCGCGTACCCCTGGTAGGAGGACCCGCCGATCGGCTCGACCTGGACCGGGGCCTGGGTGTTGATCCCGTTCGCGGCGCCGGTGAGGTAGTGGTCGAACCAGGCGTGCGCGTGGTCCCAGACCGCGTTGTCTAGCCCGAGCAGGCCCGAGGCCTCGGAGGTGGCGTGGTCGCCGGGCTGGAGCATCAGGTACTTGGGCGTGGTCAGCTCGTCGTAGAAGGGCAGCAGCTGGTTGGGCGCGAAGATGCTGTCCTGCAGGCCGTTGGAGATGAACACGGCCGTGTCGTTGGAGTTGATCGAGCTGATGTAGGTCTGCGGGGAGCGGACCGCGCCCCAGGCGAGCACGTCGGAGATGTTCGTGTCGCCGTAGAAGTCGCTCAGGATGTTCTGGAAGTCGGGGCTGAGCGTCCCGGTCAGCTCGGCCGCCCCGGCGAGCAGGTCGGTGGACTCCTGGTGCCGGGTGCCGTTCGGGTAGAGCGAGTAGTCCAGGTCGGTCCACGCGCTCATGGCCGCCACGGCCTTGATCCGCGGATCGTGGGCCGCCGCGAGCAGGGAGAGCCCGGCGCCGTAGGAGATGCCGCCGACCCCGATCTCGGCCGGATCGGCCGAGGTGTCGGCCAGCAGCCAGCTGATCACGCTGGAGACGTCCGCGACGTCCTGCGGACTGGCCACGTCGATGGTGCCGCCGGAGGAGTAGAAGCCGCGCGGGTCGTATTCGAGCACGATGTAGCCGTCCGCGGCGAACTGCCGGGCCTGCACCAGGTATTCGAAGTCGGGGGTGGCCCAGCTGTCGATGAACACGATGGCCGGGTGCGTGCCCGAGGTGCCCGGCTGGGTCAGCTCGGCCGTCAGACCGGTGCCGTCCGGCATGGTCAGGGTGAGCGCGGTGGTGCTCACCGACGCGCTCGCGGCCGAGGCGGGCGCCGCGGCGGAGAACGTCAGGGCGGGTAGGACCAGCGCGGCGGTGCCCAGAATGCTCAGGGCTCTGCGACGCGTGTGACCGTGGGCGGGCATCGTCGACCTCCAGGTTACTCGCGAGTAAGGTGGGTGCGCCCTGAATCTCCACCCGGCCGCGAGCCGCGTCAAGGTGCTGCCGTGTGCCCCTTCGCCAAACTTGGGCAAAGCGCCGCCGGGCCCGGCCGGGCCCAGTTCAGCTCGATCTAGTCCAGCGGAGCCCAGCCCAGCCC
>NZ_JAGSOG010000126.1 GCF_018139695.1 Actinospica durhamensis
GTCGCGGACATAGTGCTAGGTGCCTTCGCGACCGCGGGCGCCGCGCTGCTGCCCGACCTCGACCACCCCGAGGGCACCATCCGGTGGTAGCCTCTCGCGCGGGAGGGTGATCGTCTTGAAGATAGGTGTACGCGCGACAGCGGCTGTCACGCTGCTGATCGGCTTCTACGCTCTGGGTATTGCGTTGCTCGTCGCGGTGGTGGGGCTGGATGGGCTCATGCTGGACAGCAGCGTGCCCTTGTTCTTGTTGTTGGGGCTGCCGTTCACGGCTGCGGTGTCCGTCCTGGTGGGCCGGGTGTTCCGCGCCACGCTCGTGTTGCGCGGTCGGGAGATGACCGGCGTGGAGGTGCTCGAGTCGGAGCAGCCTGCTATCTGGTCCGCTGTCCGCGAGGCGGCGGCTGCTGCCGGAACCGCGCCGCCGGACTTCCTGTGGATCGATTCCCGGCTCAATGCGGCAGTGTTCGAGGAAACGCGGTGGCTCGGCTTGCGTGCCGGGTCGCGGCACCTGGTCATCGGTGCGCCGATGCTGATCGCGCTCTCGCCGGCCAGGCTCGATGCCGTGCTGGCGCACGAGTTCGGCCACTTCGCCCATCACGACACGCGGCTGCTGCCCGTGATCATGCGCGGCCGGTCAGGTCTGGCCTCGGCTCTGCAGACAGCGGGCTTCTTCACCACCACCTCGGTGACCAGCGGCAGATGGCTGCTGTACCTGCAGACGCTGATCGTGGGGATCATCCGCGCCTATGCCGTGCGTTTCCTCAAGGTCACCCAGAAGATCAGCCGAGCCCAGGAGTACGCAGCCGACCGGATCAGCGCCGAATTGTGCGGCCGCGATACCGCGGCCTGCGTGATAGCCGAGATACCGGCCTACCACACGGCCTACCGGTATTTCAGGACCCGCTTCGCGGACGCCGCCAAGGGCCTCGGCCTGGTGCCGCAGCCCGAGGCGCTGTTCGCGGGCTTCGGCCACATGCTCGGCGAGCCCCGCTGGCAAGGCGTCGTCGAAGCGGAGCGACGCAGTCCCTCGGCGCAGAAGCTGACCCCGTTCGATTCCCACCCGCCGATCCCGGACCGGGTCTCCGCCCTTCGCGCGCTGCCGGACGACGGCCGGATCCAGGACGCCTCACCCGCGAGGGCAGTCGACCTCTTGGACGGCGCGCAGACGCTGCTCTCGGCGGTCGCGCGTCGGGAACCGGACCATGCGGAGCATCGGCCGGTGGATTGGGACACGCTGGTGGACGCGGTAGCCAGAGTGCGTACGCGTCAGGATGCAGGGCCCCTGGTGGATGCCCTGTACCTGATCAAGGGAGCTCCGCCCACCATGGCCGACTTCTTCGACCAGGTCGAAACTGCCGGGATGGAAGCGGTGCTGTATCGCCTGCTGACTCCGGCGCAGACGCAGTACACGCGGTCGACCCCATCGGTGGCGCTCCAGATCGGCGCCAACGCCCTGGCGCCCGCACTTCGCGCGTGGATCACCGTCGAACTGGCCGAAGTCGGACTGGTGCGATGGAGGCACTCCTGGTCCACGGTGGTCATTCGCGACCCGGAAGCCGTGCCCGAGCAGATCGGCGCGGCGCTCGACGCCCTTCTCGACGCCGAGCCGACTCAGGCCGGCCCCGCTGCCGCGGCCCTGCGCACGACCCTCAAAAACGCGGGAGTTCCCGTGTGACCATGGGCTTCTGACGCCAAGAAGCTCGGCCGGGCGCAGCCCTCTGGCTTGGCCGGCCCGCCGGAAAGACCTGGTCAATCGATCCGCTCGGAGTCGGCCGGCGTGGCCCGGCACGGCGGGGGCGCCGCCGGGGATCGCGCGGGCACCCGTGCGCCCCTGGCGATCTGTGTCAGTGTTCGGATAGCCTCGCGCGGTCGGGCCGCCTCGGGCGGGCGGCGCGCGGGCCTTTCGGGGGTGGAAGCAGCATGCGTACATCGCGGGCGACCTCGAGATCATGGATCGCGCTCCTGGCCGGAGCGCTCGCGCTCACGGCCTGTTCGAGCTCGACGTCCGGAGGCGGCGGTGGCGGCAGCGGCCTGCCCGGCCTCGGCCTCGGCGGCGGACCCCCCACGACCGTCGCGGGTCTGCTGGACGCCTTGACCCGCACCAGCTGGGACGGCGCGTACGTGGAGTTCGGCGATGTCGCGAAGGTGGCCGCGCTCAACGGCGGCATCTCCGAGAAAGGGCCGGTGGCGGCGTACGTCGGCATCGGCGAGGGCGGCTTCGCGGACGAGGTCGACCCCTCCGGCTCCACGATCGGCTTCGCCCCGCTCGGGGTGAGCGCCGCGTTCACCGTCGGCAACCTGCCGCACCAGGTCACCGTCGTCTACGGGTCCTTCGACGCCGCGAGCATCGGCGCCAAGCTCGGCAAGGAGGGCTTCAAGCAGCGCGGCACGCCCGACGGCGGCACGCTCTGGGGCTACGGCACCGACGGGCAGACCAGTATGAACAATCCGACCGGCGTGCCAAACCTGAGCGAGTTCCTGGTCTCCTCGAGCCGGATCGCCCTGGGCGATGCCAGCGACGACGTCGAGGCCGTCGCCGGCCCGGTCCGGGCCCCGCTCTCAAGCGTCGCCGGGCTCAAGGCCGTGGCGCAGTGCCTCGGGCCGGCGCTCGCCGCCGTGATCACGCCGCGGACCCTGTCCGCCAACCCGTCGCCGGACACCCCCATGCTCGGCATCGGACTGCTCGCCGACACCGCGTCGGACGCGAGTGAAGAGGTCTGTGTCACGGCCTCGAGCGCGTCGAGCGCCTCGGCGATCGCGGCGAAGTGGACCTCCGCCGTCACCACCGGGCGCTCGACCCGTCTGGCCGAACCCTTTTCGGAGCTGCTCACCGACCCGCAGGCCACGATCCTCGGCGCGCTCGACGGCGTCATGACGGTCCGGCTCACGGCCAAGCCCGCGGCCGGATCGCGCGTCGGCACCGTGCTCACGACCTTCTACAGCGCCAGCGTCGACCTCGACGCGCTCATCGGCCCGTCATGACGCCAGTCGCCTTATGACGAAGCGACCACGGCGGCCCGGTTCACCGCGCTGAGTACCGCGCGCACCGACGCGGCGAGAACCGAGGTGTCCATGCCGACACCCCAGCTCACCTCCCCGTCCACGCGGCACTCGGCGTAGCACACGGCCGCGCTGTCGAGGCCCGAGTCCACGGCGTGCTCCGCGTACGTCAGCACGTCCACCTTCAGTCCGGCCTCCGCCAGGGCCCTGATGAAGGCGGACAGCGGGCCGTTGCCGCGGCCGCGGTACTCGACGGCCGACAGGACGCAGACGCACTCGTGCTCACCGGGCGCGATCTCGTTCGTGCTCCACGGGCCGAGGACGACGGCGCCGTCGGGGTCGGTGCCGGGGTCCAGGTAAGTCGCGTGGAAGAGCGCGAACAGGTCCCCGGCGCTCGCCTCGGTGCCGCTGGCGTCGGTGGCGCGCTGCACCACGGCCGAGAACTCCGGCTGCAGCGCGCGCGGCAGGTCCAGGCCGTACTCGGTCTGCAGCAGGTAGGACACCCCGCCCTTGCCGGACTGGCTGTTGACCCGGATCACCGCCTCGTAGCCGCGGCCCACGTCGGCCGGGTCGATCGGCAGGTACGGCACGTTCCACGGGTGCTCGCGCTCCGGGACCCCGGCCGCGGCGGCGGCCGCGGCGTGGTGCGTCATCCCCTTCTTGATCGCGTCCTGGTGCGTGCCGGAGAAGGCGGTGTAGACCAGGTCGCCGACGTACGGGTGGCGGATGTGCACCGGCAGCCGGTTGCAGTGCTCGACCACGCGCCGGATCTCGTCGATGTCGGAGAAGTCGATCATCGGGTCCACGCCCTGGGCGTGCAGGTTCAGCCCCAGGGTGACCAGGTCCACGTTGCCGGTGCGCTCGCCGTTGCCGAACAGGCAGCCCTCCACCCGCTGCGCGCCCGCCAGCACAGCCAGTTCGGCGCAGGCCACGCCGGTGCCGCGGTCGTTGTGCGGGTGCACCGAGAGGATCACCGCGTCGCGCCGGGCCAGGTTCCGGTGCATGTACTCGATCTGGTCGGCGTAGACGTTGGGGCTGGCGATCTCCACCGTGGCGGGCAGATTGTGCACCACCGGGCGGTCCGGGCTCGCGTCCCACAGCTCGGTCAGGCTGTCACAGACCTCGAGGACGTAGTCCGGCTCGGTCAGGTTGAACACCTCGGGGGAGAACTGCAGGCGCACCGTGCCGGCCCGGTGCCGGTCGGCCAGCCGGCCCACCAGCGCGGCGTTACGCGTGATCAGCTCGCGCAGCCCGTCCCGGTCGTAGCCGAGCACCACCTCGCGCCAGGTCGGGGCGGTGGCGGTGTACATGTGCACCATCGCCCGCGGCAGGCCCTCGATCGAGGCGAAGGTGCGCTCGATCAGGTCCGGCTTGGCCGGGGTGAACACGACCACGGTGACGTCCTCGGGCAGCGTGTCCGAGGTGGCCAGGTGCCGGACGAAGTCGTAGTCGGTCTGACTGGCCGACGGGTAGCCGACCTCGATCTCCTTGTAGCCCATGGCGAGCATCAGCGCGAACATCTCGCTCTTGCGCGCGGTGTCCATCGGCTCGGCCAGCGCCTGGTTGCCGTCGCGCAGGTCCACCGGCACCCACAGCGGGGCGCGGGTCAGCCGCGCGGTCGGCCAGGCCCGGTCGGTCAGCGGTACCGAGACCTTCTCGTACGCGGATCGGTAGCGGTGGCTCGGCATCGCGCCGGGCCGCTGCGGATTCCAACTCGGCGCGTCCGGCGGAACCGGGCCGGTCGGGGCGTGCAGGGTCGAGGCACGCAGGATCGGGGAAGACGGGGTGGAAGACATGGGGGTGCGGTGTCCTTCGCTGGTCTGAGCGGAAAAGAACGCAGACCGGCAGCACCGAACCCCGCGGCGGGGCGCCGGTCCGGTCAGACCCCGTCGCGGCGCTCGAGAAGGAGGCCGCCGAAGAACATTGCGAACACCGTAGCAGACGGGACACTCGGAGTAGGCTTGCCCGGTGAATCAGGGGTGGGATGACCCCGGCTTGCTGTCGGTGTCGCGAGCTCGCGGACGATGGCGTCGGCGGGGACGACGGCTCGTTCGGAACCTGTGGGACCTGGCGCAGGTGTGCGCGGTGACGTTCGCGGTCCAGGCGACGGCGCACAGCGGCGTGCCCGACATCGTGCGTGCCCCCGTCCTGGCCGGTGCGGGGGCCGTCCTGATCGGCCTGGTCTCCGGCCGGCCCCGGCGCCGCAGACGGCGTCAGGCCGAACGCACCGTGCAGCTGACCAGGCTGGCGACCGATCTCCAGCTCCTGATAGACGCTCGCAAAGCCGATGCCCTGGAACTGACAGTCCTGCGCGAGGGCGTACACGAAACCGCCCGGTCGAGCGGACTCGACCGGGCGGATGAGGGGTGACGCGGGGTTCTACTTGTGCGAGCCCTGCGCGCCGACGAGCTGGTGCACGTCGCCGTGGGACCAGCCGTCGCGGCGGCGGCGCACGGCCTTGAAGGTGTCGAACGCGATCGGGGCCGGGAACGGGTTCGAGGCCGTCGCGGCGGGGGTGTGGTAGTAGGTCATCGTGATCGAGGTCTCGTCGCCGGGGTGCGCGCCCGGGTCGACGTCGAACACGGCGATACCCCACGGGTGGGTGGTGTCGGGGTCGCGCACGGCCGACCAGGTGGCGTCCTCGGACTCGTTCGCCGCCACCTTGTAGGCCTCGTACTCGGTGTAGACCTGCGCGACCGGCACGCCGCCGGCGTTCGGGTCCGGGGCGCCGTAGACGTCGTCGTGCGAGGAGGTGCCGCCGCCGCCGAGGACGAGCTGGACCAGGCCCTTGGAGGTGTCGACCACGTCCGTGTCGGTGGAGACCACGGTCGGGCGCAGGTTGGTGCCCGAGTCGGTGCCGTGCACGGCGTAGGTGCGCTCGTAGTCGTGGTCGTGGCCGGCCAGCACCAGGTCCACGTTGTAGCGGTAGAACAGGTCCATGAACTGCTGGCGGATGCCCAGGTCGCCGCCGGAGCCGCTGGCGGAGCTGGACATGGCCGGCTGGTGCATGTACGCCACGATCCAGTCGATCGAGTCGTTGCCGCGGGCCTCGGCCAGGGTGCGCTCGAGCCACGCGGTCTGCGCGCCGTCGCTGTAGCCGCGGTTGTAGATGACCTGGCCGGTGGTCGCGTCGTAGGCGCCGGAGTTCTGGTAGACGACCTCGTTGTTGTCCAGCGAGACGAACAGCACCGAGCCGACCTGGAACTTGTACCAGTTGTTCGGCCACGGGGTGCCGTTGTCGGGCAGCATGAACCGGGTGTTGTACGAGTCGTAGCCGAGGTCGCCGTTGCCGATCTCGATCTCGTGGTTGCCCAGCGCCGGCATCCAGGGCCGGTTGGCCGAGGAGGCCTGGCTGTTGTTCATGAAGTCGGCCCAGCAGCCGGGCTGGTTGGTCTGGTTCACGTTGGCGTAGGACAGGTCGCCGTTCATCAGGTGCACGACCGGGTCGAACTGCTCGACCTGGGCGATCGCGGTCACGCCGTTGATCGAGGACTTCGACCAGGCCGGGTTGCCGGTGGCCAGGTCGCCGAAGCTGGTGAAGCGGAAGGCGGTGCGCCCGACCGGGGCGGTGCGGAACGCGCCCTGCACCGGGGTGGCGCCGTCGTGGGTGACCTCGTACACGTACGAGGTGTCCGGGCGCAGGCCGGTGATCCGGGCGTGGTGCGTGATGGTCTCGACGCTGTTGAGGCCGTCGGTGTAGGTGAGCGTCTCGGCCTCGATGGTGCGGCCGAAGCCCTCGCGCGCCGTGCCGAGCCGCAGCCGGGGGCGGCTGACCGAGCCCGCGGTGGCCCAGGACGCGGTCATCTCGGTCGCGGCGTCCCGACCGAACTGCAGGTGAAGCTGTTCCGGGCCCACGGTGCCCGCGATGGCCGGCTGCGTCCAGATGACGGGCCCGGCCGCGACGACCAGTCCACTGGCCGTGGCTCCGCGCAACAGCGAGCGACGGGAGATGGCTTGCACTCCGACCTCCTTCGACGTCGCCGGCAGGTCCGGCGAGCAGCCGATAGTGACACTCCCGCACTACCTGCGCAGGACGCCGAGATGTCCTGGGGGCAAGCGACACGCAGACGTACGGTGAACAAGCCCGGGGACGGGTGCAAATCGGGCGTGTGCGTACCCTGCGTTGGTCGGGAAGTCGCCGTGCGTTCAGCGTTTTCGGCGCGGGATCCGGAGTGTGTCAGCGCCCGGAAACGAGGAGGCCGAGGACGTAGAGCAGCTCGGCCGCGATCATCAGCACCGGCAGCAGCCAGAGCTCGGGTACGGAGACCCGGGAGCGGTACTGCGGCCACGCCGTGTCGCCGGTGTCCACCGGGAACCGCTCGCGCAGCGCGCGCCGGGCCTGGTCGATCTCCTCGAGCACGCGCCGGTGGCCGGCGTATCCGGCCGCCTCGGCACTGGTCGAGAACGGGAAGGCCGAACTCGCGACCGGCCAGCGCCCGCCGGGCACACTCAGTTCCAGGCCGCGACCGAGCGTGAGCGTCGGGGCCGCCCACCAGGCGAACTCGTGCCGCACCGGGCCGTTCTCCAGCACCACCCCGTGCGGGCCGAGCTGGATGGAGAGGTGCCGGCCGAAGGTGCACAGGGTGTAGCCGAAAAGCCCGCACAGCAACGGGATCGCGATCAGGCCCGCGCCGCGCGCGGACGGGCTCGCGGCGATTCCGGCGGCCAGGGCCACCAGCGCGAGCAGGCCGAGGCCGATGCGCGAACCGAGGATGTAGGCCTGATTACGGACGATGACGTCGTCGCCGCGCTGCGTGAAGGCGCCCCGAATGATGCTTGCCATGACTGAGATCCGCTTCCGCCGCCCGGACACCGGCGGCCTCCGCGACGTTATCAAGTCGTGGTCTTTCGGCGCCAACCGGGCTGGATGCGGCCATTCCGGACACCGCTGTTGCGGACGGGGCGGACCGGACAGGTCGGAGCGGACGGGTCGGACCGGGTACGCGGAGACCGGGCGCGGTCGGCGTCCGCGCCCGGTCGGTCCGTGTCGGCTCAGCCCCGCGGCGCCCGCAGCCCGGCCGGCAGCTCGAAGCTGACCGTCTCCTCGGCCGCCACCACCTGCTCGAGCTCGTCGAAGCCGCGCGCGGCGAGTACCGCGAGCACGTCGTCCACGGCGAACTCCGGCGCCGAGGCCCCGGCCGTCACCCCGACCGTGTCCACGCCCTCGAGCCATTCGGCGCGCACCGAGCGGCCGTCGTCGAGCAGGTACGCGGCCGGGGCCCCGGCCGCGCGCGCCACCTCCACCAGCCGGGCCGAGTTCGACGAGTTCGCCGACCCGACCACCAGCACCACCTCGCAGCGCGCGGCGATCGCCTTCACCGCGTTCTGCCGGTTCTGGCTGGCGTAGCAGATGTCCTCGCCCGGCGGGTCCGCCAACTGCGGGAAGCGCTCGCGCAGCGCCTTCGCCGTCTGGGCGACCTCGTCCAGGGCCAGGGTGGTCTGGGAGAGCCAGACCAGCTTGCCGGACTCGCCGGGCACCACCCCGGCCACCGCCTCCGGCCCGTCGACGATCTGGATCAGCTCCGGCACCTCGCCCCGGGTGCCCTCGACCTCCTCGTGGTCCTCGTGCCCGATCAACGCGATGGTGTAGCCGTCCCGGGCGTAGCGCAGCGCCTCGGCGTGCACCTTGGCCACCAGCGGACAGGTGGCGTCGTACACGTCGAGGCCGCGCTCGGCGGCCTGGGCGCGCACCGCGGGGGAGACGCCGTGGGCCGAGAAGACCGCCGCCGCGCCGCGGGGCACCTCGTCGACCTCGTCCACGAACACCGCGCCACGCCGTGTCAGATCCGCCACCACGTGGACGTTGTGCACGATCTGCCTGCGCACGTACACCGGCGGCCCGAGGCGCTCGAGCAGCGCCTCGACGATCTCCACGGCGCGTTCCACTCCGGCGCAGAAGCCGCGTGGCGCGGCGAGCAGCACCCTGCCCATGGCGCTCCCCTTCTCCTCGCTCGGTGGCGGGATCAGATCTTGTCGGCGGCGATCAGCAGGTACTGGAAGCTGCGTTCCCGGTACCCGGTCAGGAACGCCTCCTCGATGCCGGTGGCGATCGAGGACTTCTGCCGCAGCTCCCAGTACGGGATGGTGGCGTCGGTGAGGTCGAACACGTTCACCGGCACCAGGTTGTTGGCGGCGAGCGCGGCGAAGTACCGGCTGCGCGGGTGCACCCGGCAGGTGTAGTGCTCGTCGATGGTGTTCACCGCGTCCGACTTGCCGCCCAGCGAGTCGTTGTAGCACCCGGTGATGCACACGTACCGGCCGCCGCGCGGCAGCAGCCGGGAGAACTCGGCGAAGGCCTCGAACAGGTCCACGTACATCGTGGTCTCGTCGGTCCAGATGGCGCGCTTGGACCCGTCCTCGAACCCGGTGCTGAGCATGTTGCGGAAGTGGAAGGAGACCTGGTCGGTCACCGCGCGCCGGGCCGCCTGGTCGTTGGCGAACTCGACCTGGTACTGCGAGATCGAGATCCCGTCCACCTTGCAGCCGAAGCGCTGGTTGGCCAGGAAGCTCAGCCCGCCGCGGCCGCTGCCGGAGTCGAGCACGCCCTCGTCCTGGCCCACCGGACCGAGGTGGTCGAGCAGCAGCTCGGCCTGGGAGTGCTCGAGCCGGTGCAGTTCGCGCAGGGTGCGCTCGTCCCGGGTGTCCTCGGGCCCCTCGAGCACCGACAGGTCGACCGCGCCCACCCCGTAGTGGTGGTGGTAGAAACCGTCGATCTCGCCCAGGGCCAGGTTCACCCGGTCCGTCCGGCGGGTGTCCCACCAGGCGGCCACCGCCCGCTGGTAGTCGGTGGTCAAAACCTGGTCGCGGGCGTCGGTCATGGTCATATGCAGGGTCCTCCCATGGCGCTGAAGGTCGTTCGCGGCCGATCGGCCGGTTCGGCGCCGCCCCGGGGCCGGGCCCCGGCGCGTCCGCCTGACTCCCATTCAGCCGTCGCGGCCGCCGCTCGCCAAGGCGCCGGGCGCCTCGGATGTGTCGCGCTTGCCCGCCCCGCGGCGCGCGCGTCGGCGCAGGTGGGCGCGGCGGATCCGGGCCCGGCGCACGGCCGCGCGGGACCGGACGGCGCGGTGAAGCGCGACAGGTCCGGCCGCGCGCCGACCTTGCCGCGCGGCCCCGCAGCAGCGGAAATAGGAGACGTATCCCGACATCGCGCCGCCCGCGGCAGAGACGGAGACGAGCATGCCGAGCACCGAGCAGGACACCGCCCAGAACCCGGCCGAGCAGGCCATCCCGGAGCAGAACCCGAGCAGCCTGGGCACCCAGGCCGCGCGCAATCTGGCCACCACCACCAAGACCGTCCCGCAGATGCAGGGGATCAGCTCCCGCTGGCTGCTGCGCAAGCTCCCGTGGGTGAACGTCTCCGGCGGCACCTACCGGGTCAACCGGCGCCTGACCGTCGGCGTCGGCCGGGGCCGGGTCTCGTTCGACCAGTCCGGCGCGGACAACGTGCGCATCATCCCGCAGACCCTGCGCGAACTGCCCACCCTGCGCGGATTCCCGGACGACGACCTGCTGACCGCGCTCGCCGCCGCCTTCACCCCGCGCGACTTCGCGGCCGGCGACCTGCTCGCGCAGGAGGGGGCGCCGGTCGAGGAGATGTACATCATCGCGCACGGCCGGGTGGAGCTGATCGGCACCGGCCACTACGGCAGCCCCACCGTCGTGGGCGTCGTCGCGGACGGACACACCCTGGGCGACCAGACCCACGCGCGCTCCGACGCCCGGTGGGAGCACACGGTCAAGGCCGCGACCGCGGGCACCGTCATGGTGATCAGCCGCGCCGCCTTCCAGCGGCTGCTGGAGAACTCGCCCGCGCTCCAGGCCCACTTCGCCGCGTACCTGGACAACGCGCGCCGGCCGCGGGACAACAAGGGCCAGGCCAGCATCGAGCTGAGCGCCGGGCACAAGGGCGAGGAGCAGCTGCCCGGCACCTTCGTGGACTACGACCTGACGCCGCGTGAGTACGACCTGAGCCTGACCCAGACCGTGCTGCGGGTGCACTCGCGTATCGCCGACCTCTACAACGACCCGATGAACCAGACCGAGCAGCAGCTGCGGCTGACCGTGGAGGCCATCCGCGAGCGGCAGGAGTGGGAGCTGGTCAACAACCGCGAGTTCGGCCTGCTGCACAACGCCGAGTACGACCAGCGCATCCCCACCCACTCCGGGCCGCCCACCCCGGACGACCTGGACAACCTGCTCAGCATGCGCCGGTCCACGAAGCTGTTCCTGGCCCACCCCAAGGCGATCGCCGCGTTCTACCGCGAGTGCAACAACCGCGGCATCTACCCGGACGCGGCGAACGTGGACGGGCACACCGTCCCGGCCTGGCGCGGCGTGCCGATCTACCCCTGCGGGAAGATCCCGATCTCGGGCGTGCGCACCAGCTCCATCCTCGCGCTGCGCACCGGTGAGGACGACCAGGGCGTGGTCGGCCTGCACCAGGTGGGGCTGCCGGACGAGTTCCAGCCCGGCCTGAACGTGCGGTTCATGGGCATCGACGAGAAGGCGCTGATCTCCTACCTGGTCACCGCGTACTACTCGGCCGCGATCCTGGTCCCGGACGCGATCGGCGTGCTCGAGGACGTCGAGGTGTCGGTGCCGAGCCGATGATCGAGGACTTCGACGTCTCCGCCCTGCGGATGCTGCGCGGGCCCACCGGCCTCGGCACGGCGGCGCTGCGGCTGCCCACGGATCCCGGTCGGCAACCGCAGCCCGCAGCGACACAGCCCGCCGCCCCGGAGCAATCCGCCCCGAAGCAATCCGCCCCGGAACCGGCCGAGCCCGAGCCCGCCGGGTCCGGCAGACTGCACATCCCCGAGCTCTACTGTCCCGACGCGGAGCGCGACGATCCGGCCCTCGGCGAGCTGGTCAACGAGCGGCTGATCGAGTGGGCGGCCGAGATCGGCATCTTCGAGGGCCGGCTGGAGCGGCTGCGCACGCA
This sequence comes from Actinospica durhamensis, assembly GCF_018139695.1. Lineage (GTDB taxonomy): Bacteria > Actinomycetota > Actinomycetes > Streptomycetales > Catenulisporaceae > Actinospica > Actinospica durhamensis. The sequence goes on from NZ_JAGSOG010000126.1 coordinate 11,939, forward strand.
CAACTTCGGCCGGCTGTTCATGCTCGCGCACCCGGGCTGCGACGATCCGGACCGGCTGCTGATCGCGGCCCGGTGCGGACTGGCCGAGTGGGCGGTGGACGACCACTGGGTGGACGAGGGGGAGGACACCGACCCGACCCTGCTCGCCCCCCGCCTGGCCATGGCGCACGCCGTGGTCGACCCGGTCCGGCTGCCGCCGCGCTACATGGGCAGGTTCGAGGAGGTGGTGGCGAGCGAGCCGGTGCTGCGCGGGTTCCGCTCGGCGCTCGGTCACCTCGAGGAGATCGCCTCGGCCACCCAGCTGGCCCGGCTCCGGCACGAGCTCGCGGTCATGTTCGTGGGCTACGGCCAGGAGGCGCAGTGGCGCTCGAGCGGGCGGCGGCCCGCGGTCTGGGAGTACCTGCTGCACCGCTACGAGAACGCCTTCTACCCCTGCATGGTGCTGATCGACCCGGTCGACGGCTACGAGCTGCCCGCGCACGAGTTCGCCGACGCCCGGGTGCGCCGGGTCTACCTGTACGCGGGCGTGGCCAACGTGCTGCTCAACGACATCTACTCGATGCACAAGGAGGATCCGACCGACACCAACCTGCCCACCGTCATCGCCGCCGAGGAGAACTGCTCGCTGCAGGAGGCGATCCACCGCGCGGCGCAGATCCACGACGAGATGATGCGCACGGTCGAGGCCGAGTGCGCCGCGCTGGCCGCCCTCGGCTCCCCGCAGCTGCGCCGCTATGTCAAGGGCCTGTGGAACTGGATGGGGGGCAGCAAGCGCTGGCACGCGACCAGTCCGCGCTATCACGGCGCCTGAGCCGCGCCCGCGCCGCCCGCCGCGCGGCGCGGGCCGCCTCGAACGGGTGAACCGGGGCACCAGGCCGTTGCGTCCGGAGCCGGGTACGGGCAACTGATCCTGTGGAATCCCACCGGATCCGTCGCCCGTACCTCGCGTTCTCGGGAGTGTCAGTTTGCGCACCGCCAACTCCTCGCTGCAGCAGCTGCTCGGCGAGGCGAACTGGACCCAGGACCTGCTGGCCCGGCAGGTCAACGCCCTCGCCCGGGAGGTCGGCCTGACCATCCGGCTCGACCGGCGCACGGTGAGCCACTGGCTGGCCGGGCGCAAGCCGCGCGCCCCGCTGCCCGACCTGATCGCCGAGGCCCTCTCCCGCCGGCTCGGCCGTCCGCTCACCGCGGAGAGGGTGGGCCTGTCGGACCCGCAGGAGGAGCGCTTCGGCCGGGACCGTGACCTGGACCCGCTCGAGACGCTGCGTCAGCTCTCGAAGCTGACCGAGGCGGGCCGCGAATCCGAGCTCGGCGGCGCCTACTGCCTGGGCGAACTGGCCGTGCCCGGCTGGCCCGCCGGGCTCCCGCCGCGGCCCGTCGCCCGCCCGGCCACCGGGGCCCGGCTCGAGCCGGTGCACGTGAGCGCGGCCGAGGCGATGGCGGCGCTGTTCGCCGACGCCGACGCCGTGTTCGGCGGCGGCCACGCCCGGGCCGCGCTCGGGCGCTACCTCGCCTACGACATCGCGCCGCGGCTGCGCGCGCCCGGCGCCCGGCGGATCAGGGACCGTATGCTCGCGGTGGCCACCGAGCTGACCCATCTGTGTGCCCTGATGTGCTTCGACGACGAGCAGCACGCGCTGGCCCAGCGCTACTTCGCGGCGGCGCTCGCGCTGGCCGTGGAGAACGAGAACCCGGCCGAGTACGCCGCGATCCTGCGTTCGATGTCCGCGCAGGCGCACGCGCTCGGCCACCCGGTGCCCGCGCTCAGCCTGGCCCGGGCCGCGATCGAGAGCGCCGAGGGCCGGGTGCTCTCGGACCACCAGCGCGCCGGGCTGCACGGCCAGTTCGCGGTGGCCGCCGCCGCGCACGGCGACGGCCCGGCCGCCCTGGCCGCGCTCGAACGCGCCGACGTGCTGCTGCGCACCGGCCGGATCCCGCGCGGCGCCGCCGTGGCCGCGTACCACCCCGCCGCCCACGCCCACCACGCCGCCGCCGTGCACACGCTGCTCGGCGACCTGCCCGCCGGTATCAAGATGCTCTCGGAGTCGATCCGCCGCCGCCCCGCACACGAGCGGCGCACCCGGGCCATGGCGCACGCGCTGCTGGCCGGGATGCACCTGGACCAGGGCCACCTGGACGAGTCGGTGGCCGCCTGCCACGCCTTCATCGACGCCTACCCCGACCTGCGCTCGGCCCGCGCCCACACCGCGCTGCGCACCCTCCAGGCGCGGCTGCGCCCGCACTCGGCCCACCACAGCGCCCGCCAGCTGCTCGCCCGCGCCGCCGCGATCAGCCGCCCGGCCCGTCCGCACGCGGTGATCTGAGCGCGGGTACCGGGCCGGGCGGCGGCCGGATCAGCCAACCGGATCAGCCCGCTGCGACCGTCCGGCCGAAGTGGCGGGCGAAGAAGCGGACCGCGCTCTCGGCCTCGAACCTGGGCAGTTCCTTGTGCCGGCCCGCGTTGGCGTGCAGGGTCTTGTCGGCCGAGGCGAAGGCGTCGAACAGCGCGAGGCCGGCCTCGCGCGGGATGTGCTCGTCGTCCCACTGCAGCGCGTACTCGACCGGGACGGTGATCCGCCGCGCGTACTCGGCCAGCGCGTCCGGCCAGTGCTGGCCGAAGGCCGCGGCGGTGATCCGGGAGTCGGCCGCCACCAGCGGCACGCCGATCGCCGTGCCCATGTTGAGGCCGAAGTACCCGACCGGCCCGTCCGCGCCGATTTCAGGGAGCTGCTGCAGCGCGTCGAGGGCCGCGCGCCACTCGGGTACGGCCTGTCGCGCCAGGTGGGCGTTGTAGCGTACGACGATCGGGCCTTCCGGTTGGCCCGCCTCCCGCGCCCGGTACAGCTCGGCGATCTCCGCCTCGTCGTGCGCGGTGCGCGGCCGCTCGCCGTGCCCGGGCGCGTCCAGGACGGCGACGTGGAAGCCGCAGCCGTGCACGAGGAGCCGGGCCCGGCCCGTCATCGCCGGGTGCTTCCTGTGGTTGCCGCCCCCGTGCCCGAGCAGGATCAGCGGCGCGCGCTCGGCCGGGTCGGCGGGCGGGGAGAACAGGACGCCGGGGACGCCGTCCGCGCCCAGGAGGAAGTCGCGCTCGCGCATGCCGAACGCGACGGATTCGGCGGTGAACCGCAGAGAATGCATGAAGTGGTGCCTTTCGGGAGTCCCTGGAGATGGGGCGCTCCCGGCGACACCTAACCTACGTCGATCGCCCGGCCGTGACGGGACGGGGGAGCACCCACGGCTGCACTGCGTACATGGGTCTCACCTCCTCCGGCGGATCACGGTCGGCTGGAAGCTATCAGTCCGCGACGCGGCGGCGCGAACGCTTTTCGACGACGGGGTTCACGCGGTTCACGCCGCGGTTCTCACTCCCGCACTAGCCGCGTCTGCTCCCACAGCTCGTCGCCGACCTCGGCGGAGCGCAGCGCGGCCGCCCGCACCGCGCCCTCCACGGCCGCGCCCACCCCGTGCTCGCCGAGCACCGCCAGCGCGGCCTGGGTGGTGCCGCCGGGCGTGGCCACCGCCTCGCGCAGGTGGGCGGGCGCGCGGCGGGTGCCGCGGACCATGGCCACCGCGCCCGCGGCCGCCTGAACGGCCATCAGCCCGGCCGCCTCCTCGGTCACCCCGAGCCGCATCCCGGCCCGGATCATGTGGTCGAAGACCTCGTAGAAGAACGCCGGGCCGCTGCCGGACAGCGCCGTCGCCGCGTTCTGCTGGTCCTCCGGCACCCGGATCACCTCGCCGACCGGACGCAGCAGCTGCTCGGCCCGCAGCAGGTGCCCCTCGTCCACGTCGGGCCCGGGGGAGAGCACGCACATCCCCTCGCGCGCGGAGACCGCCGTGTTCGGCATCGCCCGCACCACGGCCATGCCCGCCGGCAGGTAACGCTCGATCAGCTCGATCGGCACGCCGGCCGCGAGCGAGAGCACCAGGCAGTCCGGATCCAGCCGCGGTCCGATGGCCGCGAGCAGGTCGGGCACCGACTGCGCGGGCACGGCGAGCACCGCCGTGTCGGCGTCCTCGGCCGCCTCAAGCGCGGAGACCACGCGCACGTCCAGGGTGTCCTCGATCTGCGCGGCGCGCCGCTCGTCCCGCTCCACCCCGCGGATGTCGCTGCTCGGCATGCCCGCCGCCAGCCACCCGCCGAGCAGCGCGTAGCCGAGTTCGCCCACGCCGAACAGCGAAATCCTCATGCACCGAGGATCGCGCCGTCCACCGGCCCGCGCACCCGCCGCCACCCATTCGGACCGCCGTGCCCGCCTTCGGAGCCGGTGGGCCTTAATCGGTTGAGCCGAACGAGTGAGCTCTCTACAGTGCGCACGTGACCGTCCACGTGCCCTTTCAGTCGCTTCCGCTCGACCTGACCGATGTCCGGTACGCCTACGGTCCCGACTCCTCCCGCCACCCCGGCGTGCCGGTCGGCCGGACCGAGCAGTTCGCCTGGACTCGGAGCGCGATCTATCCGGGCACCTCGCGCCGGGTCTGGATCCACGTCCCGGAGCAGTACGACCCGGCCGAGCCGGCCTCGCTCGCGGTCTTCCAGGACGGCTGGTCGTACCTGGACCCGGACGGCGCCGTACGTGCCGGTGCGGTGCTGGACAACCTGATCCACCAGGGCGCGATCCCGGTCACCGTCGGCGTGTTCGTCGATCCCGGCATCCTGGCCGGGGCCGAGCAGCCGAGGAACCGCAACGTCGAGTACGACGCCTTCGACGACCGGTACGTCACCTTCCTGCTGACCGAGATCCTGCCCGAGGTCACCGCGCGCTACGCGATCACCGAGGACCCGGAGCGCTGGAGCGTGTGCGGCGGCAGCAGCGGCGGCGACTGCGCCCTGACCGTCGCCTGGCTGCGCTCCGACCGGTTCCGCCGGGCGATCTGCTTCAACTCCAGCTTCGCGCAGATGCCCGGCGGCAACCCCTTCCCGGACCTGCTCGCGAGCATCGCGGCCAAGCCGCTGCGACTGTTCCTGCAGGTCGGGCAGCGCGACATCAACTGGAACCGGAAGGGGCGCAACTGGCTCGCCGAGAACCTGCGCGTGGCCGCCGCCCTGGCCGAGGCGGGCTACGACTTCCGCCTCGTCCTCGGCGAGGGCGGCCACAGCCCCAACCACGCCGGCGTGCTGCTGCCCGACGCCCTGCGCTGGGCGGCCGGGGAGCGTCAGGAGACTGAGTCGCAGCCGTCGGTGCGTTGAGAGAGCCGGCGCCGCCACTCGTCCGGCCACGGCGCGCTGTGCTCCGCGCCCCGCGGCACGTGCACGGTCACGTAGCGGCCGCGGGCGGCGAGCGTACGCGGGTGCTCGTCGTCCTTCTCGCCCCAGACCTCGAAGCGGAAGGTGAGCGAGGAAGCGCCGATCCGCTCGAGCACCAGCAGGGCCGTGACCTCCTGCCCGAACCACAGCCTGGACAGGAAGTCGACCTCGTAGCGCACCCTCGGCGCGGCGCCGAAGTACTCGGGCAGGCCGCGCTCGCGCATCAGCGCGGCCTCGGCCGACTCCACGAACCGGTTGACGGAGGTGTTGTGGTGGTGCCCGGCCGCGTCGGTGTCCATCCACTCGACGCGGCCGTGGTGGACGGCCGTGGCCACGCCGTCCACCTCGGCACCCGGCTCAGGCCGCGGCCGGCTCATGCGACGGGGTCCAGCGCAGGTGCAGCGGCTCGTCCGGGTCCTGGCCCTCGTCCCGCAGCAGGGCCAGGCGCGGGCGCACCGCGTCGGTGCGCGAGGTCGGCGGCTTGCGCCGGCCGGCCCGGTACTGCTCCGGCCACGCCGCCGCCTCGCCCCGGTACTCCTGCTCGGCCGCCGCGTGCAGCGTCCACTGCGGGTCGTACAGGTGCGTACGGCCCAGGGCGCACAGGTCGGCCCGGCCCGCCAGCAGGATGGAGTTCACGTCGTCGTACGAGGCGATCGCCCCGACCGCGATCACGGCCGTGCCGGTGGCCGCGGCCACCTCGTGCCTGATCCGGTCCGCGAACGGCGTCTGGTAGGAGCGGCCGAACGTGGGCCGCTCCTCCTTGGCCACCTGTCCCGAGGAGACGTCGATGGCGTCCGCCCCGTGCGCGATGAAGGCCCGGGCGATCTCCACCGCGTCGTGCTCGGTGTTGCCGTCCGGCAGCCAGTCCGTGGCCGAGATCCGCACGATCACCGGCCGCTCGGCCGGCCAGGCCGCGCGCACCGCGTCGAAGACCTCGAGCGGGAAGCGCAGCCGGTTCTCCAGCGAGCCGCCGTACTCGTCCGTGCGGTGGTTGGTCAGCGGGGAGAGGAAGGAGGAGAGCAGATACCCGTGCGCGCAGTGCAGCTCCAGCAGGTCGAAGCCCGCCTCGGCGCCGCGCCGGGCCGCCGCGGTGAAGTCCGCGAGGATCGCGTCCATGTCCGCCCGGGTCGCTTCGCGCGGCGTCGCCGAGTTCGGGCCGTACGGCAGCGGCGAGGGCGCCACCAGCGGCCAGTTGCCCTCGGCCAGCGGCTCGTCCATGCCCTCCCACATCAGCCGGGTCGAGCCCTTGCGCCCGGAGTGCCCGAGCTGCAGGCCGATCCGCGCCGTGCTGCGGGTGTGCACGAACTCGACGACGCGCGCCCAGGCGTCGCGCTGCCGCTCGTTCCACAGGCCGGTGCAGCCGGGGGTGATCCGCGCCTGCGGCGAGACGCACACCATCTCCGTCATCACCAGGCCGGCCCCGCCCATGGCCTTCGAACCCAGATGCACCAGGTGGAAGTCACCCGGCACCCCGTCCACGGCCGAGTACATGTCCATCGGCGAGACGACGACCCGGTTCTTGAGCTCCAGCGCGCCGATCCGGAACGGCTGGAACATCGCCGGCGCGACCTTGTCCAGCCCCTGCGACGCGGCGAACGCGGCGTCCACCCGGTCGGCGAAGTCGCGGTCCCGGGTACGCAGGTTCGCGTAGGTGATCCGCCGCGAGCGCGTCAGCAGGTTGAAGCAGAACTGGGTCGGCTCCTGGTCCGCGTACACGCCGATGTTCTCGAACCACTCCAGCGAGGCCTGCGCGGCCCGCTGGGTGGAGGCCACCACCGGCCGCCGCTCGGCCTCGTAGGCCGTCAGCGCCGCCTCGATCCCGTCGTTCTCGTGCAGGCAGGCCGCCAGCGCCAGCGCGTCCTCCATCGCCAGCTTGGTGCCCGAGCCGATGGAGAAGTGCGCGGTGTGCGCCGCGTCGCCGAGCAGCACCAGGTTGCCGTCGTGCCAGCACTCGTTGCGCACGGTGGTGAAGTTCAGCCACTTCGAGTTGTTGGCGTACACCTCGTGCCCGGCGAGCTCCTCGGCGAACAGCTCGCGCAGCCGCGCCACCGCGTACTCGTCCGAGGCGCCCGGCGCGAACACCGTCTCGGCCGTCGCGTCGAACCCGGCCGCCCGCCACACGTCCTCGTGCATCTCCACGATGAACGTCGAACCCTGATCCGAGTACGGGTAGCCGTGCACCTGCATCACGCCCCAGGGCGTGTGCTTGACGAAGAACTGGAAGGCCTCGAACACCCGGTCCGTGCCCAGCCACATGTACTTGTTGCCGCGCCGGTCCAGGCTCGGGCGGAACACCTCGGCGTGCGCCGCGCGGGTCGCGGAGTTGAGCCCGTCCGCGCCGACCACGAGGTCGTACTCGGCCCGCAGGTGCTCGAGCTGCGGCGCCAGGGTGCTGAAACGCAGGTCCACGCCCAGGGTGCGGCAGCGCTCCTGCAGCAGGTGGAGCAGGTCCTTGCGGCCCATCGCGGCGAAGCCCTGCCCGCCCACGGTGTGCCGCTCGCCCCGGTAGTGCACGTCGATGTCGGTCCAGCGGGCGAAGCGGCGCGCCATGGCCTCGGCGAACGCGGTGTCCGCGTTCTCGATCCCGCCCAGGGTCTCGTCCGAGAACACCACGCCGAAGCCGAAGGTGTCGTCCGGGGCGTTGCGCTCCCAGACGGTGATCTCGTGGGCCGGGTCGAGCTGCTTCATCAGCGCGGCGAGGTACAGCCCGCCCGGGCCGCCGCCGACGATCGCGATCTTCACGGGTGGTTCCTCTCGGTGCCCGGCGCGTGCGCGCCGGCCTGCTCGTCCTCGACGATCTGACGCAGCGCGAAGCGTTGCAGCTTCCCGCTCGCGTTGCGCGGCAGGTTCTGTCGGAACCTCAGGTCGCGCGGATACTTGTACGGTGCGAGCACCTGCTTGACGTGGTCCTGGATCTCCTTGGCCTTCGCCGGGTCCCCGGCCACGCCCGGGCGCAGCACCACGAAGGCGCACACCACCGAGCCGCGCTCGGCGTCCGGCCGGGGCACCACCGCGCACTCGAGCACGTCCGGGTGCGTCTCGACCGCGGCCTCGACCTCGGGCCCGCCGATGTTGTAGCCGGAGGAGACGATCATGTCGTCGCCGCGCGCGTGGTAGTAGAAGTAGCCGTCCTCGTCCCGGTGGAAGACGTCGCCGGTGACGTTCCACCCGGCCGCGACGTAGTCCTTCTGCCGCCGGTCGTCCAGGTAGCGGCAGCCCACCGGCCCGATCACCCCGAGCCGGCCCGGCTCGCCGGGCCCGAGCTCGCGGTCGTCCGGCCCCAGGATCACCGCGCGGTAGCCCGGCAGCGGCTTGCCGGTCGCGCCCGGGCGGATGTCGGCGTCGGCGGCGGAGATGAAGATGTGCAGCAGCTCCGTCGCGCCGATCCCGTCGATCACCGGCAGCCCGAGGTCGTCGCGCAGCCGGTGCCATATGTCCTCGGTGATGTGCTCGCCCGCCGACACGGCCCGGCGCAGCCCGGCCAGATCCTCCTCCCGGCCCGCGCGCACGATCGCCCGGTACGCGGTCGGCGCGGTGGCCAGCACCGTCACCCCCTGCTCGGCCACCAGCCGGGCCAGCTGCTCGGGCGTGGCCGACTCGGTCAGCAGCGTGCAGGCCCCGGCCCGCAGCGGGAAGACCACGAGCATGCCGAGCCCGAAGGTGAAGGCCAGCGGCGCGGAGCAGGCGACCACGTCGGTCGGCTCGAGCCGCAGCGTGTGCCGGCCGAAGGTGTTGTCGATGGAGAGCAGGTCGCGGTGGAAGTGCATGGTGATCTTGGGCACGCCGGTGCTGCCCGAGGTCGGACCCAGCAGCGCCACGTCGTCCGCCGCGGTGGCGACGGCGGTGAACTCGCCCGACTTGGCGGCCGCGCGCGCGAGCAGGTCCTGCGGCCCGTCACCGCCGTACTCGGCGACGGTCAGCTCCGGCAGCGCGGTGTCGCGCACGGCGTAGACGTCCTCGGCGAACCGGTGGTCCACCAGGGCGATCGAGGGCCTGGTCCGTTCGGCGATCTGCGCGAGCTCGCGGGTGCGCAGCGCGGCCATCGTGGTCACCACCACGCCGCCGGCCTTGAGCACGCCGAGCCAGCAGGCGACCGTCCACGGGTTGTTCGGCGAACGCAGCAGCACCCGCCCGCCCGGAACCAGGCCGAGCTCCTCGGTCAGCACCTGCGCGACCTGGTTGGCGCGGGTGCGCAGCTCACCGTAGGTCCAGGTGGCGCCGTCCGGCGTGCGCAGCGCGGGACGGTCGGCGCCGAAGGCCTCGGCGGGCACGTCGATCAGCTCCGCGCCCGCGTTGAGCCGATCCGGATAGCGCAGTTCCTCGGTGCTGAACTCGATCACCGGCCACTGCTCGACCGGGGGTAGATGATCACGGGTGAAGGTGTCGACGTGGGCTGATGGCGACAACGGCATCGTTCGGGTCCTTCCATACGCCCGCCGGAGCGGGTCGGCCGGTCAAGCGGGGCGGATCATGCCCTCCTGGGCGACGGTGGCCAGGTGGCGGCGGTCGCGGGTGAAGAAGCGGCCGGTGCCCAGACCCCGCCCGGCCTCGGCGCTCGCGGCGTCCTGCACGTAGAGCAGCCAGTCGTCCAGCCGCGCCGGGCGGTGGAACCACATCGCGTGGTCCAGGCTGGCGGTGACCAGGCCGGGCTCGGCCCAGGCCAGGCCGAGCGCCCGCAGCACCGGCTCGAGGATGGTGTAGTCGCACACGTACGCCAGTGCGGCCAGGTCGCGCTGCGCGTCGTCGAGCCCTGCGACCTGGCGCAGCGGGTCGAACGGCTTGACCCACACGGCCTGGTGCGGCGCGCGCCCGCCGTCCACTTCGAGGTAGACCGGCCCCGGCACGTGCCGCATGTCGAAGCCGCGCCCGCCGGACCAGTAGGCCTTGGAGGCCTCGGTCATGGTGCCGCCGGAGCGCCCGGACAGGTACGCGGCCGAGCTCGGCACCTCCTCGGGCGCCGGCACCTCCTCGGCGAGTGAGGCCTCGAACACCCCGCCCGGCTCACCCGCGGCGAAGTTGGCCAGGCACGCGTAGAGCGGCTTGCCGTTCTGGTAGCCGCGCACCTGCCGGGTGCTGTAGCCGCGTCCGTCGCGCAGGATCTCCACCTCGTAGCGCACCGCCGCGCCGATGTCGGCCGGGCGCAGGAAGTAGCTGTGCATCGAGTGCAGGACCTTGCCGTCGGTCACCGAGCGCATCGCCGCCGCGGCCGCCTGCGCGACCAGGTCGCCGCCGTACGCCTTGGGCCACGGGCACGGCTGGGTGGACGCGGTGAAGGCCAGGTCGAAGTGCTCCGCCTCGGCCGGCTCGAGGGTGAGGGCCGCCGTGACCAGTTCGGAGGTGGGCCCGGTCACCGGTTGAGCCAGTCGCGCAGTTCGGCGTCCGGCACGTCGGGCAGGTTCACCACGATGTTCTCCGGGGTGCGGCAGGTCATCCACACCAGCGGCTTGTTGCGGTCGAGGTTGCACTCCACGTGCGGCATGAACGGCGGCACGAACACCCAGTCGCCCTCGGACATGTCGATGTAGTCCTCGAACTTCTCGCCGAAGTAGATCCGGGCCCGGCCGGAGAGCACGTAGCCGCCGGTCTCGGCCTCACCGTGGTGGTGCGTGACGGAGCGGTAGCCCGGCTCGTTGCTGACCTTGCCGTACCACAACTTCTGCGCCGGGGTGTGCTGGATGCTCACCCCCGACACGCGCACCGCGCCGCCCGAGTCGGCGGTGTTCCCGCTCTCGAAGCCGGCGCGGGTGACCACCGGCGCGACGATGCCGCTGGGCAGCCGGTACATCGAGTTGTCGCCCTCCAGGCGGTACTTGCTGAAGTCAGGCTCCATGGGAGGGGCTCCGTTCCGTGGTGACGTTCCGTGGTGACGGGGGTTCGGTTCAGGCCGTGCTGTATCTCGTATTTTTCACTGTCGTCAGTTAAAGTCAATACCAACGCCGACCCGCACGCGGAACGCACCGCCGTTCCATCCCCCAGACGGAGGCCTCATGCCGCCCATCGCCGTGAACCCGCCCGCGCTGGCCGCCCCCAGCGGCTACTCCCACGGCACGCTGTCCGGCACCACCCTCTACCTCGGCGGCCAGACCGCCCTCGACGCCGGGATGCGGATCGTGCCCGGCGGCATCGTGGAGCAGTTCCGGCAGGCCTTCGGCAATGTCCTCACGACCCTGCGCGAGGCCGGCGGCGAGCCGGAGGACCGCGTCCGCCGGCGCAGCCGGTTCCGACCACCACTGGAGCCTTCTGTCATGTTCTCGCCCGTCGCCCATCGCAGCCGGTCGCGCGCCCGGCGCCGCGCACCCGTCCTCACGGTGGTGCTCGCGCTGCT
>NZ_JAGSOG010000127.1 GCF_018139695.1 Actinospica durhamensis
GGGCGGTTTGGAGCCTCCCCCCGCAGGGGCGGCCCCGAAGGGCCAAACCTTCATCTCTCGTACAGCACCGCATCCAAGATGCTCATCTACCTACACGCTGAGATCCCTTCTGCGTTCGTGGCACACGCGGATCCAGGATCAGGCCCGCGCCGACTTCGCCCTCAACCTGTGCCCATGGGAACGGTCGAGGTCAATACCGTGGGCACCCAGTGTGGGACATGAGGCTGCGCTCGGCAACCCAGAAGGGTGTAGCTCCTGTTGAGTGACTGGCCTGGTTAGGCTGCGAGGCTGATTTTGTCCTGGTAGTGGGCTTGGTGGTTGCGCTGGTGTTCGCGGTGGCGGTGCCAGGTGTAGTAGGACTCGAAGTCGCCGTTGGCGATCAGGGCGCGGAGTTTGAGGACGGCTTCGGCGCCGGGCAGGGACCAGCGGGCTCCGGTGATATCGAGTCGGTCCTTGATCAGGTGGCGGCAGGCGCCTTCGATGATGCCGGTGGCGATCGGCCAGCCGCGTCGCAGGGCGGTGGCGTAGTCGAGGTAGGGGTTCTTGTTCTCCAGGTAGGTGCAGACCTTTTCGATCGTCTCGTTCTTCGCCTCGGTCAGGTCGTGCTCGGCGGCGTGCCGGCGTAGTTCGTCGATGACGCGTGCGGGTCCGTGGGTCAGGATGGTCCGGGCATGCTCGGCGACGAAGGCCTCGGCGGCCGGATCGCCGGTCTCGTGGAAGCACCAGGCGGCCTTCCACAGGTATTCCAGGACATGGATGAGGTCGCACACGAGGTGGATGGAAACCCCGTGCACGGCGGCTTCGGTCTTGATCTGCTCGATCTGGGCGTTGGCACCGTCGAGCAGGACGATCCAGGTGCGCTGGTGGTGCGGGTCGCGTTGTTCGGCCTGGTCGAACGCGTCGGAGATCACGGTCTGGGCGTTGTCGGTGACCGACCCGGTCAGCCACTTGCCCACGGCCTTCGGTCCCGGTTGCCGCTCGTGCTCGGCGCCGGTGTCGCCGGCGATGACGTCCTCGACGGTGCGTACGGCGGGTTTCGCGTCGTAGACGGTGGCGAGCACGGCCATGCGTTTACGCCCGTTCTTCTCGCCCGAAGCCAGGCGCGTTCTCATCGCGTTGCCGCCCTTCGCGGCGGCGGCCTTCACGGTGGCCGCGCGCAGGTGCTCGGGGCGCATCACGATCCCCTTGCCATCGAACGAGAGGACCAGCAGGTGCCCGGCGGTGGCCGCGGCCGCCGGAGCCTGCCGGTAGAACGCCTCGATATCGACTGCGGCGCGCTCGGTGAGCTGCTCGATCTGCCGTTTGCCGATCCGGGTGCCGGTGGCGCGTTCGATCGCGGTCTTGGCGTCGTCGAACGAGCCGCGCACCGCCTCGATCGCGGCCAGTTTGCGCAGCCCGAAGCTGGCACGCTCACCCGGCAGGTTCAACCCCGCGTCCATCGGGTGCAGGTTCGATGCCCCCAAAGCCCGGTAGGCGATCCTGGTCACGCTCACCGTGCCGAACACCGTCGCCAACAGCCGGGCGTGTCCCGGCTCGATCCGCCGGCGGGCCACCCGGTCGGTCCCTGTCACCTCGCTGCGTCGCGGCTCGCGTATGGACCGCAGGTCCAAGTGGTCCTGCAGCATCTGTCGCATCACCTCCCGCCCACGAGCCGCGATGCGCTCTTCCAACTCGGCGTGCGTCAGCTCGTCCGCCGCCGGATCACCGAGCTCCTCGACCAGCGCGTCGAACAAACCCCTCGCCGCCCCGAACGCCGCCAGGCGCCCCTCCAGATCGGCCGCATCCATCTCCCGTCCGCTCACGCGGGCACCTGCTCGGCCGCCGGCGCGAACAACCCGGGACCGACCTGCGCCAACACCCCGTCGGCCACCAACCGCGAGAGCTTCGGGCGCATCGCCTCGACGTACCTGGCCTCGCCCGGCATCCCGAGCGCCTCGCACACCTGCCGGGGACGCAATGCCGCGCCCGCCTCAGCGAATACCTGAGCGATCCGCTCGTAGAGCGCCACATCCCGTACCGCACCCCGCACTCCAGGCGCCTCAATACCCTGATCGGGCTCCGCCTCCAAAACCTCGGCCACCGTCTCCCTGGCGATCACCAGACGTGAGAGCGACACGTCCGCCGCGGCCAACGCCCCGGCCGCCCGCTCAGCCTCCCCCCGCAACCGCTCGACCAGAACACGAGCCTGCGCCTCGCGTTCTCCCAGCCGATCCAGCACCGAACCCATCAGGCTCCTTACCCGGTCACGACCCCGGCCGACCCGCCGGCCCTTCACCTCCACCGTAGAAACCCAGACCATCACAGGCCATACTAAGCAGACGTAAACCACCCGAAAGGTCACTCAACCCGAGCTACACCCAACCCAGAACCTGAAACGTTCCGCATGATCGCCAACGTGCGGTTCGCCACACCGCGCGGGCAATCGGTGAGCAAAACAGCGAACTCCTCCCCGTGCGCGCCACGATATCGCCGCGCCGCACCTACGTGGACAGGCCATCCCGCCAGCGCCGGAAGCGGGATCTCATCAGACCGGGCCGGCCGCGGGGATGGGGATCCCTGCGCCCAGCCCTCTTCGCTGCGTGCGGGCACCCGGCCCTGGGGGGCCTCAGCCGGTAATGCCGCGCCCGAATATCTGTCGCGCGATCATCCACTTCTGGATCTCGTTGGAGCCCTCGTAGATCTCGCCGACCTTGCTGTCCCGGTAGATCGCCTCCACCGGCCCGGGCCGGCCGTCCGCACCGATCTCGCTGGCGAATCCGAGGCCGCCGAGGGCCTGTACGGCGTCGCGCGCCAAGTCGACGGACAGCCGGGTCGCGTACCACTTGGCCATGGCGGCTTCGGGTTCCGCGGTGGTCCCGGAGTCCAGGCGCAGCGCGGCCTTCGTGTAGAGCGAGCGCGCATTCTCGATCTCTGTCGCCCGTTCGGCGAGCAGGAACTGCCAATGCTGGTTGGCCGCGATGGGCTTGCCGAACGCGTGACGCGTCGACAGGTGCGCTACCGCGTGGTCGAAGGCGGCTTGGGCCATGCCGACGCCCGCGGCGGCGATCGCGATCCGGCCGTGGGTCAAGGTGCCCAGAGCCTGGCGCAGCCCTTGTCCTTCCGCCTCGCCGAGAATCTCGTGGTCGCCGAGCTCGACATCGTCGAACTCGATGTCAGCGGTCAACTGGCCGCGGTTGCCCATCTTGCGATCCGGGATTCCCACGCGGACGCCGGGCAGGGTCAGGTCGACGATGAACATGCTCAGACGTTCACCGGTGCGAGCGAGCGTGACGGCGAAATCGGCGACCGGCGCGTTCGATATCCAGCGCTTGCGGCCGTTGAGCAGCCAGCCTGTGGCCGAGCGTGTGGCGACCGTTCGCAGCGTCTGCGGCGCGAGGTCGCTCGAGGCGTCCGGTTCGGTCGTGGCGAACGCGCCGACGACCGATCCGTCGACAATCCTGCGCAGCCAGCGCTGCCGCTGTGCGTCGGTGCCCAGCAGGAGCGCGTTGCCGGCGAGCATGCACTGCGCGTCGAAGACGGCGGCGATACTGCTGGAGACATAGGCAAGCTCTTCCATGACGACGGCGGACGCGGCCGCGGGATGGCTGAGCCCTTCGCCGCCCACTTCGGCCGGGAAGGGTATGGCGTACGCGCCCTCGGCGGCGAGTGCGTCGAATACGGCGACCGGGAAGCCGTCCGTGCGCTCGTCCGCGGTGGCGATGCTCGCGGCGTGCGGCGCCACCGTCTTCTCGGCGATCGCGCGCATTCTGGCGCGGACGGCTTGGACCTCCTCAGGGGCCAGCAGCTCGCGATAGAGCCGGTCCGCCTGGCGGATCGGCGCGAGAGGACTCAACGGGGTCGGCGAGGAGTCGGTGGTGGGCATCATGTATCACCTTTTATATTTCTTGGTTCTGTTAGGTGTGCGTGTCGCGCGGAGGCGGAGTTTTCAGTCGGCCTCAGGACGGTGACGGCCTGAGGCCGTATTGGGCGATGACCTCCATGGCCATGCACAGGAGCGTGACATGACGTGGTTCTGCGACGCGGCAGCCGATGAGCTCCTCGATGCGTCGCAGTCGATAGCGCACCGTATTGCGATGGCAGTACACGGTGCGGGCTGCTTCGCCGGTGGCTCCGCCGGCCGCGATCCATGCCTGCAGCGTCTCGAGCAGCAGCGTCCGCTCGATCTCCGGCAGCTGAAGCAGCGGCCCGATGATCCGGTCGGCGAGTTCGACGGCGGTCTCGGGTGCGCTGGCCAGCAGAGTGGCCAGCGGGTCGTCACCGTAACGGCGGATCCCGGTTCGGGCAGTCGGGATGCTCCGCAGCGCGATCGTCGCCCGGTGGCGTGCCGTCCCCGCGGCGGTGATGTCGCCGAACACAGGGCTCAGGCCCATCCTCACGGACGCGTCGCCCGGAAGGACCTCGAGCAGGTCGCGATCGGCTCGGAGGCTGGAGAGCGACGCGAGGCAGACCAGTCGGTCCTCTCCTGCATGCCAGAACGTTTGTATGCGGCGTGCCGACAGATGCGCCTGCCATGG
This sequence comes from Actinospica durhamensis, assembly GCF_018139695.1. Taxonomy (GTDB): domain Bacteria; phylum Actinomycetota; class Actinomycetes; order Streptomycetales; family Catenulisporaceae; genus Actinospica; species Actinospica durhamensis. The sequence goes on from NZ_JAGSOG010000127.1 coordinate 4,515, forward strand.
GGCTGCGGATGCGGAGGCGTCCAAGACCCCGACTTGATAGCGCCCATGGCGAGCCAGCCCCAGCGCCTCTGCTCCGGCCGACTGGCGACTCGGTTCGGCTGCGGTGAGTCCGAGGAGCGCCTCGACGTGCGCGTCGCGCTCGGCCTCCACTATGCGCACTCGGGCTGCGACCGCTTCGTTGTACGCGCGGCGAAGCTCCGTGGAGAAGTCGTCGAGGACTGTCCAGAAGTCGGTGACCTGCCCGAGGAGGCCACCCACGGCATCACGGTCCTCGGGGTCCACGGCGCCGGCCAGAGATTCCCACACGTACTGGAATCCGATGCGCAGTCCGTGCAGTACCGCGGGGAGCGGCACGCCCTGTTCGGCGCGCCGCCTGCCCAGTGCCGTGACGGACGGCAGGTCGAGCGGGGCGAGTCCGGCGAGGTAGCGGTACAAGCCGGCCTGCAGTGTCGTGCAGGCTGCTTCGAGATCCTCGAACGGCACGACGAATCCGTCGGCGAGGTCTGTTTCCGCCTGCGCGACCCGCCGTGCCAGTTCCGCCGCCAACTCGTCGTTGTGCGCGAGCAGCCGTCGGGCGAGGTCGGCCAGGGCCGAGCAGACCGCGCCACGTCTGGTAACGGTGATCACGCGAGGAACCAGGGTGCGAGCGAGCGGTGCGACAGTGCCGCGCACCGGCGTGGGTTGTGGGTGTGCACAATCCTCCGGCCGTCGAGTGCGCACGCGGGACATCGACGCGGCTGAGGGCAACAGCCACCCTGAGGTGTGTAGCCGTTACGTCGACTCCGAGGAGAACCGTCATGCCCTCCGCAGATCCCGCGGCCGGTGACACCCGGCGCCCGACCGCTGAGCCGCTCGCACCCTCCGGACTGCAGCCGATCCCCGAAGCGGATCTGATCTTCCCTCGGCCGCCGGCTCACCAGGATCCGGCAGTCGAGCGGCGTCACCGCAAGGAGAGGTTGGCCGCGGCGCTGCGTCTTTTCGGCCGTTTCGGCTTCGAGGAAGGCGTCGCAGGGCACATCACCGCGCGCGACCCGGAGTATCCCGATCATTTCTGGATCAATCCGCTGGGCGTCTCGTTCAAACAGATCAAGGTGCGCGATCTCTTGCTCGTCAGTCATGCGGGCGAGGTGGTCCAGGGCAGGCACCGGGTCAATCGCGCCGCGTTCGCGATCCACGCCGCGATCCACCGCACCCGTCCCGACGTCGTCGCCGCCGCGCACAGCCATTCGGTGTACGGTAAGGCGCTGTCGGCCACCGGGCAGCTCCTGGAACCGCTGACTCAGGATGCCTGCGCCTTCTACCAGGACCACGCGCTGTTCGACGACTACACCGGGCTGGTCAACGACCTGGCCGAGGGCGGGCGTATCGCTGACGCGCTGGGCGACCGGAAGGCGGCGATCCTGCGCAATCACGGCCTGCTCACCGTCGGATCCACGGTCGATTCCGCCGCCTGGTGGTTCATCACCATGGAGCGGTCCGCTCAGGCCCAGCTGGCGGCCAAGGCGGCAGGTCCGACCGTGCGCATCACGGACGAGGACGCCAAGCTGACCTACGGTCAGATCGGCGGTGAGTTCGTAGGCTGGTTCCAGTTCCAGCCCCTGTTCGCGCAGATCTCGGGTACGGATCCCGATCTGTTCGGATGACGCCGCGTCGCATGGTCGACAGGCGGGAGCGGCGGCGTCGGGCTTCGGCATACCGGCAGACTAGGAGCCCGAACGCGGCAGCGCTTGTCGCGAGCAGATGAGCAATCGATCGTTGTTCGTCATTTCGCGACAGCCGGCGCTGGTGACGGACACCGACTGCGGATAGTGTAGGAACCCGTGAGTATCGAATGGATGGCGCCGCGTGACCCCGCCGCTCAACGGGCGTGGGCGGAGGTACTGCGACCCGTGGCCGAACAGTTGGCCGAGTTCGCGCCGCGGCTGACGGATGAGATCGCGGCGGCGATCCTGGCTGCTGTCCCAGGGGTCTTCGACGACCCCGACAGCGCGGCGGAGAATCGTGCGAGCACCGAGGCGAGCCTGGTATCGATCGCTCACGCGATGGCACGCGCCGAAGACCCGACGAGGATCGAACTGCCCGCCGCGACCGTCGCGTTCGGGCGCACGGCCGTGCAGCGCCGGGTAGGCAGCGGGGTGATCTCGCACGTCTACCGGGCCGCGCACGAAGTGCTGTGGCGCTGGATACTCGCGCACATCGGGGAACACTCCCGTGATCAGCGTCAGCTGATGCAGGCCGTCGGTCTCGCCTCCGCGTGGCTGTTCGCCTGCGAGTCCGTATTCGTGAAAGCCGCCGAGGAGCTTTACGAGGCTGAGCAACAGCAGTGGCTGCGCAGTGCGGCGGCAGTGCGCGGCGAGACGATCAACCAAATCGTGGAGGGCAGCGAAAGCAACCTGGAGCGTGCGGAAAGCCGCTTACGCTACAAGCTCGGCCGGCACCACGTCGCCGTTACCGCGTGGACGCAGTCCGCGGCCGATCTCGAGGATCCCTCGGCCGTGGAGGCGGAACTCGGCCGCGCGGCCGAACTCCTCGGCGGCGAGAGCACCCTGTTTCACTCCACCGGCCTGCGCTCAGGTGTGCTGTGGGTGGGTCGAGATCGCGCCTTCGACGCCGAAACCCTCGCGTCGGCGTGCCATCGCTTGAAGCCGGCGGACGGAACGCGGCTGGCGTTCGGCGAGCCGGGGCATGGGCTCGCCGGATTCCGCCGGACGTATTTCGAGGCGGGGCACGCCCGCCGCGTCGCCCTGCTCCGCGGCACCGAGGCACCCCCGGTCAGCCGGTACGCCGACCAGGCCGTCGTGGCCATGGCCACGCTCGATCCGGATCAGGCGGCGATCTTCGTCGACCGCGTGCTCGGGCCCCTGTCGAAGCCCGACGCAGCCGTACGCCGAACAGCGGAGACCGTCGCGGCCTATCTCGCCGAGAACGGCAGCCGCGTGCGCACGGCGCAGCGGCTCGGAATCCACGGCAACACGGTGCGGTATCGGATCCTGCAGGCCGAGCGTGCGCTCGGCCGGAGCCTGGACGTGGGCAGCGTCGACCTTCACGTCGCACTCATGCTGCTCCCGGCCGTGCGCAGCCGGCTCAAGGGGTGAGGATGCGGCCTGACCGCGGCTGCGGCCGCAACGCGGCCTGCAGATAGGCGGTGAGAGCGACGGAGCCTTGACGAATCACGGCGGGATCCGGGATGCGGCTTTCCCTGAATGCGAGGTCCAGGATCCGGTCGCCGAGCTCGACGACGAGCGTGAAGACCAGTGGATCCGTCTGGTGGTCGGCGAAACCTGCCGCGATCGCCATAAGGCGCAACCGCTCGGCCAGATGACGGTTGTAGTCGCGTACTTCCGCACGCACCGTCGGCGAGACCCGGCCGTCGAGCCACAGACGCGCGGTGTTGGGGTGATCCGCGAAGTACGTGGCATGCGCACCGAGTTCGCGTTCGACGATGTCCGCGAGGGAGCTTGGCGACCAGCCGGCCTCGGCTTCGGCGAGAAAGACCCCGAGCCGGTCCAGGTGCAGTTCGATGAGTGCGTCGAAGATCTGCTCGCGGTCGGCAAAGAAGCGGTAGAGCGACGGTGCGGTGATCCCGGCGCGCTCCGCGATCGCCCGCGTGGTGGCCGCGTCGACTCCGCTCTCCTCGATCAGGGCGTCTGTGGCCTCGAGGATCCGCTCGACGGTTTCACGACTGCGGGCCTGCACGGGTTGCCTGCGCCGCCGCGCGCCTGCCGGTTGTGATTCCTTGTCGCGTGGAATCCGGGGGTCGTCACTCCTCATGGCGGCAGGCATGGAGGAGATCATAACGCGATTAGCGTTAGGGGTTCTAGGGGTACCCGGCTGCCTCATTGAGAGCATAACACGATTCATGTTAGCTTTCAGTCGAGTCCCCTCGTCCTCAAGGAGAGAGCGGCCATGACCGACCGTGCGCTCGACCTGTTCGTCTCTGCCACTCGCGACGGCGACGCCCCCGCAATCGTCCTCGACGAGAGCACGCTCAGCCCCCGGCGCGCTCAGCCTCCCGCGCCGCATCCGGACGGCGACATGGTGTGGATCCCCGGCGGTAGCTTCACCATGGGATCCGACCACCACTATCCCGAGGAGGCCCCGGCTCATCCGGTGAGCGTCGACGGGTTCTGGATCGACCGGCATCCGGTGACCAACGCCGAATTCAGGGCCTTCGTCGACGCCACCGGGTATCGCACCCTCGCCGAGCATCCGACGGATCCGGCACTGTATCCGGATGCTGATCAGGCGATGCTGGAGCCGGCTTCCGCGGTGTTCACGCCTCCGAGGCACCCGGTGGATCTGAGCGACGCCTATCAGTGGTGGCGCTACGTGCCCGGCGCCGACTGGCGGCATCCGAGGGGGCCGGACACGTCGATCGAGGACCGGCTCGACCATCCGGTGACCCAGGTCGCCTGGGCCGATGCGCTCGCCTACGCCGAGTGGGCGGGCAAACGGATCGCCACCGAGGCCGAGTGGGAGTACGCGGCGCGCGGGGGTTTGCCGCACAGCGAATTCGCCTGGGGTGACGAGCTCAACCCGGGCGGGGAGTACATGGCCAACACCTGGCAGGGCGAATTCCCGCACGAGAACCTCCGGCTCGACGGCTACGCGGATACCTCACCGGTCGGCGCGTTCCCGGCCAACGGCTACGGCCTGATCGACATGATCGGCAACGTCTGGGAGTGGACGGCGGACTGGTACGCGGACCACCGCGTCCTCGCCCCCGGCAAGCCGAGTTGCTGCGGAGCACCACGACCGCGGGCCAATCCGGTCGGCGGCGAGGAGGCGGCGAGCGTCGATGCGGGCTCGTCCGGCACGCCGATTCCGCGCAAGGTCATGAAGGGCGGCTCACATCTGTGTGCGCCGAACTACTGCCGCCGGTACCGTCCCGCGGCGCGCCTGCCTCAGCCCGTCGACACTTCCACCAGTCACCTCGGCTTTCGGTGCGTACTGCGCGCGGACGCGCGGACGTGAGAGCGCCGTCTGAGTCCGCCAAGCGGACTCAGACGGCGGGCGCACGGACCAGAGCGCAGCGCACGTGCCCTATTCGTCGGCGGGGGCGCCGGTGAAGCTGAGCGCCAGTTGCCGCATCGCGCCCACCCCGGCCGCGGTCTCTGGTGAGATGCCGGCCACCACGCCGACGGCGACCTCGCGGATGTGCTGCGGCTGGTTCTTCAGGCCCACGAGCACGAACACGTCGATGAGCTGCAGGATTCCGGCGAGCTGCTCGGCGGGCAGACTGGCCGTCAGGTACTGTCCCACCGTGAGGTGAGCGTCGTGCGGGGCCTCGGCGACGAAGGTGTCCACGAGGGCCGCCAGCGTCGCGCGGCGGACCTCGGTCAAGACGGTGTCGGTCATGGTGTCGCTCTCTTTTCTTCCGGTCGTCCGAATCTCGTCCTATATGTGGCGGCGTCGATCAAGGCAGTTGGAGCGACACCGTCTCGAGGAAGTCCTCGAACCCGGCCCGACCCAGCTCGCGGCCGTTCCCGGACTGCTTCACCCCGCCGAACGGGGCCTGGATGTTGAAGGCGCCGTCGTTGATCTGCACCTGCCCGGACTCCAGTCGCCGCGCGAAGGTGACGGCCCGTTCGACGGACGCCGAGTACACCCCGGCATTGAGTCCATACACGGTGCCGTTGGCGAGAGCCACCGCCTCGTCCTCGGTCTCGTAGGTCTGGATGACCAGGACCGGGCCGAAGATCTCCTCCTTGACGATCCGCATGTCAGGGGTCGTGTCGGTGAAGACCGTCGGCCGGACGTAGTAGCCGTGTTCCAACCCGTCGGGCGGGTTCACACCTCCGGCCAGCAGCGTGGCGCCCTCGTCGATGCCTGAGCTGATGTACCCGCGCACGCGCTCTTGTTGGGCGGCGCAGGACAGCGGCCCGATCACCGACGCGGGCTCGAACGGGTCGCCGACGACGATCTGTTCGGCCGCCGCCTTGGCGATCGCCTCATATTCGGCCTTGCGCGCCGCGGGCACGATCAGGCGGGTCAGGGCGATACAGGTCTGGCCCGAGTTGAGACAGCAGCCGCCGATGGCCGCCGTGACCGCCGCGACGGGGTCCGCGTCGTCCAGCACCACCAGCGGTGACTTGCCTCCGAGTTCCAGCGACACGCGCTTGACGGTCTGGGCGGCGACCGCGCCGATGCGCTTGCCCGCGGCTGTGGAACCGGTGAACGTCACCATGTCGATGTCGGGATGGGCGACGAGCGCCTCGCCGACGGTGGGCCCGTCACCGCACACGAGATTGAACACTCCCGGCGGAAGCCCGATCGCTTCGAACACCTCGGCCAGCACGAAAGCGCTCAGCGGCGCCACTTCACTGGGCTTGGCCACCACCGTGCAGCCGGCGGCGAGGGCTGGCGCGATCTTCGCCACGATCTGGTGCAGCGGATAGTTCCACGGGGTGATCGAGGCCACGACACCGACCGGCTTCTTGATCACCAGCGAGTTGTACAGCCGCTCCTCGAACGTGTAGTCGAGGGCTACCTCACTGGTAGCCGAGAGGGTCATGAGGGGCAGACCCACTTGTACGACGTTGCTCGTGGCGTACGGCATTCCCGTCTCGCGGCTGACCATCGCGGCGATCTCGTTCTGCCGCCGCCCCAGCTCCTGCGCGGCAAGTTTCAGATAGGCCACCCGCTGCGCCGCATCCAGCGCGGACCACGAAGGAAATGCCTGCCTCGCCGCATGCACCGCACGCTCGACGTCACCGGCCGTGCCCGCCGGCACGGTCGCCATCACGACGCCCTGGGAGGCGTCGGTGACCTCGATCGTCTCGTCCGTCTCCGGGGGAACCCACGCACCGGCGATGAAGTGGGAACTGTGAGTGATCACGTATGTCTCCTCGTTGAGTTCTCCGCAAGCTGGATTCATGCTCGGCAGATCGACGACCAGGAGCAATGTGCAGCGGCACGCTCTCAAGGCGCAGATCGTGGGCATGCGCACAAATGTGAACCGTCGGCCTTGGCCGCCGCGCGGGTCTTCCGGCGCCAGCCCGGCGTCGAGGGGGCAGCGGACTGTGCCTCGTCGCTGGTCAAGAGTCCCTTGAGCCGTACCCGCCGCCCGCCGCACAGCACTGCGCCGACAGCTTTCGGAGGTCTTCGGAAGTGTTGCAGAGGCTGGAATCCGGTGTCATGCTACGTCCCCAGCGACGCATGGGCAGTACGTCGTGCTATTCACCTATGCCACATTATTCGACAAACTCAGCCCACGAAATCAAACCGCCGACGTCCGCCTCACGCGCGGTGATCCGTCGCCGGTATGCCGTGCACGCCCACGCGCACCAGCGCACTTGACCGGCTCGCACAAGCCGTCCGAGATGATCCCCGGCATCTGCGGGGACGAGCGCGGACCAGGGAACTAAGCAATCGCTTATCGAAATTAATCAGATTCTCGCAGAGAAGGTGGATCGTCATGTCACAGACCCCGGCACGCTCCTCGGCCCCTCCCCCGGCGCCAGCCGTCGAAGCCCGGCGCGGGCTGCTCGGCCGTCAGTTGGACCGCTACCCGTCGACCGCGCCGCGCACCGCGTATCTGATCATCGTCGTGCTCGCGACGATCACGCTGTACTACGAGATCTACGTCCAGGGCTCGGTGGCGACCACGTTGGCCGCGAACCTGCACATGACGCTCGTCTTCCTGATCTCGATCTCGATCGTGGGCAACGGCCTGGGTGCGCTCGCGGCGATCGCCGCAGGCCTGGCCGACCGATGGGGACGGGCGAACTTCGTCGTCTACGGGCTGGCCGCGACCGGCGCACTCGATGTGTTCGGCCTTGCGAATGCCACGAGCAAGTGGGCCTACCTGGTCGTCTTCGCGGCCGTCAGCATGGTCGAAGGGATGATACTCGTCGCCACCCCGGCGCTGATCCGCGACTTCTCCCCGCAGTTGAGCCGCGCGACCGCGATGTGCTTCTGGACGATGGGCCCGGTGCTCGGCAGCCTGGTGGTCAGCGAGGTGGCCAGCCACACGCTCGAGCGGCACCCAGACTGGCAGTATCAATACCGCGTCAGCGGCATAGTCGGCCTGCTCGTGTTCGTCGTCGCCTTCGTCGGACTGCGGGAGCTCACTCCGCAGCTGCGTGACCAGCTGATGGTGAGCGCGCGCGACAAGGCGCTGATCGAGGCGAACGCGCGAGGTATCGATCCGAACGCGGTGCTGACCGGGCACTGGAAGCAGATGATGCGCAAGAACGTCGTCGGTCCCGCGTTCGCGATCAGTATCTTCCTGCTCTACTACTACTGCGCGGTGGGCCTGTTCGTGGTCTACTTCGCCACCGACTTCGGCTACTCGGAGGCACGGGCGAACGCGCTGGCCGACTGGTACTGGGCGGTGAACGCCGGCGCGCTGGTCGTCGCCGGCATCCTCTCGGACGCGCTGAAGGTGCGCAAACCGCTCATGCTGGTCGGTGGTCTGGCAAGCGCACTCGGCGTCGCCCTGTTCGCGATGGCCGCCACGCGGCCGCAGACCGGCTACTACGAGTTCGTCGGAATTCTGCTGCCGATCGCTATCGGCAGCGCCTTCGCGTTCTCCGCATGGATGGCCGCGTTCACCGAGACCGTGGAGAAGCACAACCCGGCCGCGACCGCCACCGGACTCGCTATCTGGGCCTCGACGCTGCGCACCGTGGTGGTCGTGGCGCTGCTGTTCCTGATCACGATGATCCCCGGGGCGAGCACGCTGGTGGGTCAGGGTACGCAGGTCGCCCAAGCGGCAGCCGGGCAGGCGCCCGGCCTCTCGGAAGCCGAGAACGCGACGGTCCGGGCGGTGGCCGGCGACCCGGGCATCGTGACCCGGGTGCAGGCGATCGCCGCCAAGGACGCCGCCGAACTGGTGACGGCGCAGAAGCTGACGCCGCAGACCTTGGCCGCGCTCAAGACGGACCCGAATGCTCCGGCCACCCAGGCGCAGGCGCTCAGCGAGATCTCCGGGATCCCGGTCAACGACGTCGCCCAGGTGATGTTCCTGAGCACGACGTACGCATCCCAGCTTTCCACGGCCGCGACCATCGACGCGGCGACCCAGGCCGCGATCCTGGCGAATCCGGCGGACACCGCGGCGCAGGCCAAGGCGGTCGGCGAGATCGCGACAGCCTTCGGTATAGCACCGGCCCAGGCGGCGACGCGACTTCAAGCCCTCGCCGCGGTGCCGCACGCCTCGCTCGTCCTGCTCGCCGTCGACGGCAAGCCGGTCAGGACGGCGGTCGCACAGCTCACGGCGCTCAGCCAGGCGCCGCCGAGCGATCTTGCGCTGGTGGCCGAGTATGGTCCGGGCCTCAAGGACCCGAAGGTGGTAACCGAGCTGAAGTTCCTCCAGACGAACGCTCCCGCCGTGCAGGAGGCGAAGCAACAGGCCCCGGCACAGTGGCAGCACTGGTGGTGGGTCTGCTTCGCAGGCCAGCTTCTGTTCCTCCCGTTCATCTGGCTGCTGACCGGACGCTGGAGCCCCAAGAAGGCCAAGCAGGACGCGCACGAACACGCCGAACGCGTCGAACACCAGCTCGCGGCGCTCGCCGAGCTGGCCGACTAGGCAACTACCTGAGCGCAGGCATCGAGCATGCAGCAGTCGGCGGGACACGATCGTCCCCGCCGACTGCTGCACACGAGGTCCCGCATCGTGGTCGTGATCACGCCTCAGCCTGTGGGCGCGACGCCGGTATCCCACGCCCGACCTCGGTGAAGTGGAGCGCGGAGTCCTCGATGGTGCGCAGCCGCTTGCGGTCCTGGTGGTAGCTCTGAACCGCAGTCCATGGGCCATGGGAGCCCCGCTGGGGGAACAGGTGCATGCCGCGCCGGAGGTACCCGCTCTGCATCTCGATGAGCGGATGGAAGGTGAGGGCCGGGTCCGCGACGACGGGCGTCACCGAGGCGTAGCCGTGCCGGTCCATGTGGGCAAGCAGACGGCACACATAATCGGCCGCCAGTTCGGCCTTGAGGGTCCACGCGTTGTTGACGTAGCCGACCACGAAGGCGAAATTCGGCACGCCGCTGACCATGACGGACTTGTAGCAGACACTCTCGTTGAGGACGACGGCCTCGCCGTCGACGCTCAGCTGCATGCGGCCGATGGGGACCATGTTCAGCCCGGTGGCGGTAATGATGAGGTCGGCTTCGAGTTCACGGCCAGACTCCAGCAGGATGCCGCTCTCGGTGAATCGCACGATCTTATCGGTGACCACCGAGGCGCATCCCGCCGAGATGGCACGGAACATGTCCCCGTCCGGCACGACGCACATGCGCTGATCCCACGGGTTGTAGGCCGGGTTGAAATGGGTGTCGACCTCGAAGCCCTCGGGCAGAGCGCGGACATTGACCCTTCGGATCAGGGCCCGCATCTGCTTGGGGAACTTCTGGCTGGTCCGGTAAAGCAGCCTCTGCCTATTGATGTTGATGGTCCGAGTGATCTTGTAGGCGAGGCCGGCGGGCAGGAGGTCCCGCAGCTTGTTGGCGATCGGGTCCTGGCGCGGGACCGGGATGATATAGCTCGGTGAGCGCTGCAGCATCGTGACGTGGCCCGCGGTCTTGGCCATGGCAGGGATGAGGGTCGCCGCGGTCGCGCCGCTCCCGATGACCACAACCTTCTTGCCCGCATAGTCAAGGTCCTCCGGCCAGTGCTGGGGGTGCACGACGCGGCCCTGGAACTTCTCCCGCCCCTCGAACTCGGGGGTATAGCCCTGGTCGTAGTCGAAGTAGCCGGCCGCCGAGAACAGCACCCCGCAGCTGACCTGGAACCGGCTGCCGTCACGCATCCGCTGCAGCGTCACCGTCCAACGGGCCTTCTCGGAGCAGAACTCCGCGGCGAGGACCTTCAGGCCCAGGTACGTGTGCTGTGCGAGGTCGTACTCCTCGATCGTCTCATCGAGGTAGGCGAGGATCTCGTGCGCGTCGGCGATCGCGTTGTCCCCGGTCCAGGGTCGGAATCCGAACCCGAACGTGTGCAGGTCCGCATCCGAGCGGATCCCCGGGTAGCGGAACAGGTCCCATGTCCCGCCTATCGCGTCCCGGGCGTCGACGATGGCGAACGTCCGGCCGGGCTGCTTGGTCGTCAGGTGGCAGCCCATGCCGATTCCGGTGAGACCGGCGCCCACGACGAGGACATCGACATGCTCGAAGACGGCTTTGTCGTTGCTGAATGTGCTCATATGAATGCTCCTGCTGCTGGGCTCTGGGACTGACTGCGCAGCTCGGCGAGGGCCGAGGACGGGTGACCTCGCCGAACGTGCCTGCGCTCAGGACGGCCGCGCCGACGGCGGCATCAGGGCTGGCGGCATCACCGCCGGCGTGGGCGCCGAGACAGCGTAGGTCGGCGCTGTCACGGGTCGCTCGTGCACGCGCGCCAAACCGCGGAAGGCAGTTTGTCACCCCGGCACAATGGAGGGCGATCCCGGGCTGAGGAAGCCGTCGGCGACAGGCAGCTGATACTTCATTACGCGGCCGCGACCTCGGATGTACCAGCCGGGCATGCGCCCCCGCGTCCCCCGACCTAGGGTGATGCTGGCACCACGTCAGGCCCGTCTGCTGGGCAGGCGCGACATGAGGTCGGCCACATTCGGCTGCAGAGAGAGACACCCATGAGTGACGAGCAGATGACCGTCGTCATCGCCGCGTACGGCTCGCACGGTGCGGCGCGGCGGGACTACGGCGAACTCGTGCGCCTGCACGATGTCGGGGTGATCGCGGACGCGAAGGGCATCATGTTGTTGATGACCGACCCGGACGCGAAGATCTCGGTGCAGGAGGGCGGCGGCGGCCTGATGGGGAAGCTGGCCGCGCGCAGCGTGGCGAAAGCCTTCAAAGGCCGGCTCTCCCCCGATTCCGGCACCGTTGTGGTGATCTTCAACTCGGCCGCCAGGTCAGGCGTCGAGCAGGCGATCAGCCATCACGTGCGCAGGGCGTTCGCCGATGCCGCCGGATCGGACGGCGCCGCCCTGGAGGCAGCGTTCGCGAAGGCCGGGGACGAATTGGCCGGGCCGTTCCCAAGCGAGAGCAGCGTGCCGCGGGTCGAGGACCTGTCACGCTTCAGCCTGCCCGGAACCCGGATCGAGCTGAACGGCCTGTCCATGCACGTGGCCGATGAGGGCAGCGGCGACCAAGTGGTACTGATGGTCCACGGCATGCCCGACACCTCGGCCTGCTGGAAGTTCCAGGTGCCCGACATGGTCTCCGCCGGATACCGCGTGATCGTTCCGGACCTGATCGGCAGCGGCCTGTCAGACAAGCCCCGCGAGCTCGAGCACTATGCCGCAGGCCAGGTGGTCGCGGACTTGGCCGGCCTCTTGGACAAGCTCGAAGTCGACCGGGTACACCTGGTCGGGCACGGTTGGGGAGCACGGCTGTGCTGGCAGTTCGCCATGACCCACCCGTTCAGAGTCGGGGCGATGGTCGTGATCTCCGCCGGGCACCCGACGGCGCGCATCGCGGACAATCTGTTCAGTCTCCCGCGGGCCCGATGGGACTGGTTCCCCTTCAGCAACACCGACTCGAACGCCGCCGAACTCTACGCGGCAGCCGACTGCGCCTACGCCCGGCTTGTCTTCGGCTCCCACCCTGACCTGCAGGACGTCCTGGCCCGCAACCTCAGCCAGGACGAGGGCTTCGGCCCCATGCTGCGCTGGGACCTGGCCAATCCCGTGACAGCCTCATGGTTCCAGGCCCTGACCGACACCACCCCGCCTCCCGAGGTGCACGCCCCAGTCCTGGGCATCTGGCCCACCGGCGACATCTTCTGCTTCGAACACGAGGTCGAGGCCTCCGGCCAGTACGTCAACGGGCCCTTCCGCTACGAACGCGTCGACGCCGCCAGCCACTGGGCCCCCCTCGACGCCTCAGGCGAGGTCACCCGACTCATCCTGGACTGGCTGCTCCAGCATCGTGCGACGGCCTCCCCCTCCGCTCAGTGACGGTGCGCCGGTCAGACCCTGATCCAGCCGCGCACGGATGAGCGGGAAGACAAAGGGCGCCGCATGGGCACGCGTGATCGGGATGCGGCCACCGCAGACGCTGGCCGACGGATCCGAGAAGGTGGGCCGGTGGCCGATGACGCCGGGGATCTGAACCCGCGCGCGTTCGGATTCGGGGTGCGCACCGCGGGTGCGATCCTGCTCGCCGGCGGATCCATGGCCGTCGTGTGGGCGATCGCCGTTGCCGGTGGCGTGTCCGGGCCCGATGTGCGGTGGCGTACAGCTGTGTTCGCCGCCAGCCTCTTCGCGGCCGGGTTCGGGGCTGTGCTGCTCCTGCTGGGCCGACGTGTGCCGACCTGGCTGTTGTTCGCGTTCCCGTCGGTGGCCGCGGCGCTGATCTGTACTCCCCCGCTGGTATCGCGTGAGTCGACACCGGCCGGGTCGATCCTTCTGGTCTGGCCGATCCTGTTCGCCGGATACCTGCTGCCCGAGCGCGTCGCCTGGGCCACCCTGGGCGTGTCGCTGGGCCTGCTTATGGCGACGGCACTGCGAGTCCATTCGAAAGGCACCGTCGCCTCATGTGTCGAGGTCGGTTTGTCGCTGGTGGCGACCGCATACATCACGGTCATCTGCGGCGGCACAATCGGACACTCGTCCACAGGCTGCATCAGGAAGCCCGGACCGACCCGCTGACCGGGCTGGCCAACCGTCGAGCCTTCGACGACCTGCTGGAGCGTGAATTCACCCTGTACCAACGGCATGGAGATCCGCTTTCCCTGCTGGCGATCGACGTCGATCATTTCAAGCGGCTCAACGACCGGGCCGGGCACCCGGCCGGGGATGCGGCGTTGGCCGCGTTGGCCGCCGTTCCGGCCGCGCAGGTACGGCACGGCGACATCGTGGCACGCGTCGGCGGAGAGGAGTTCGCCGTCCTGCTCACCGACTTCCCGACCGGCGTGGCCCAGCACCGGGCACGTACCCTGCGGGCCGTCGTCGCCGCCGACTCCGCCGCGTGGCCGAACCCGATCTCCGTCAGCATCGGCGTGGCCACGATTCCCGCCCACGCCGACACCCCCGCGCGTCTCGTCACCGCCGCCGACACCGCGCTCTACGCCGCGAAAGCCGCCGGACGCGACACCGTCGCCACCGCCTCCTGACGGTGTCCTCACGCCGCCACTGCGGCGCCCGCGTTCTCGCGACCGGAGATCCGGACCGAGACGATGCGCGAGACGACGACCGCGACGATCACGAGGGGCATGACGGTCAAGCCCGAGCTGCCGAGCAGGAGCGTGGCGAGCAGCACGGAGGTGAGCGGGAGGGTGAGGATCGCTACGGACATCGCGCCGATCCCCATCGCGACGGCCGCGGTGAACGGCAGACCGGGCAGGTGGGAGAGAAGGGTGCCGCCGGCTACGCCGAGGTACATGGCGGGGAAGACCGGCCCTCCGCGGAAGGCGGCGAGGGAGACCGTGTAGGCCAGCGCTTTGCAGACGAGCAGGGCGAAGAGCGCGCCGACGGCGTAGTCGGCGTGCTGTGCGAACAGGGTGGAAATGCCGTGTTCGCCGGAGAAGAGCACGTCGGATTCCGGCTTCCCGGTGCCGACGACATAAACGGCGGCCGCCCCGGCGACCGTCAGACCGGCCAGCGGGGTCAGCAGCAGACGCCGTCGAGCGAGAGGCTTCTGCAGGTGCCGCGCGCACCGGAGAAGCACCGCGCCGATCACTGCGGCGGCGATGCCGATGACGATCGCCCAGCCGAACTGGGCGAAGTCGGGCTGACGGGCGGTGGGCAAGGCCGGGAAGACCAGACCCGCGGTGGCCAGCCCGGTCCATGACCCCAGCCCGATGAAGACGAGTGCCCCGATGCCCGCGGCCATCAGGCCCGGGACCAGGACCGCGCCAAGCGCGACACCGCCCACCTCGGCGATCTCCATGAGCAGGAAGGCCGCGATCAGAGGCGAGCCGAACAGCGTGCTGATGGCCGCGAAGCCGCCGGTCGCGCCCACAATGCCGATGGTCTGTCGGTCCGCGTCACGCTTGAGCACGCGTACGGCGTAGGAGGCGGCACCCGAGCCGAGTGCGACCAGCGGTGCCTCAGGGCCGAGCACGGCGCCGAGGCTGAGCGACGCGAAGGCGGCGAGCACCACGCCCGGCAGTTCCGCCGGCACCGGCACGGAGCCGAAGTGAAGTCCCTCGGCAGGCTCATGGCCGCCGTGGCCGGGCAGATACCGCACGGTCAGCGCCACCAGGACGCCGGCGATGGTCAACAACGGCAGAGGCCACCACGCCGGCGGTCCGTGCAGCCCCAGCGTCTCGGGCAGCGTGGCGTACAGGACGTGCTGGAGATGCTCGACGGCTTGGAGGTAGCCGAATGCCAGGACCGTGAGGGGTACGCCGATCAGCGCGGCGAAGAGGAGAAGGGCGAGATACCGCGGCTCACGCATCGCGGCGAGTACGCGTTCGGCCGACGGGGTCTGGTGCGCGTCGGGCTGGTGACTTTCGTCCATTCCCGCCTCTCTCACGCGCCGCATGCAGGAAGATGCCGCGCTCTTCCCACGGTTGTCGCCCCGTACGCGGCGATCAGGCGTCAGTCGTGTGCCGACGCCTGAAACCGCTGCGTTCAGGTGTTCGATACCCGCCCGGCGTTGGCGGTGTCGAGTGCCTTGTCGAGGGTGAGGGCGGCCATGATCAGCGCGAGGTGGGTGAAGGCCTGGGGGAAGTTGCCGAGTTGTTCTCCGTGTTGCCCGATCTCCTCGGCGAACAGGCCGACGTGGTTGGCGTAGGTCTGCATCTTGTCGAAGGCGTAGCGGGCCTCGCGCAGTCGGCCGGCCTGGGCGAGTGCGTCGACGTACAGGTAGCTGCAGAGGCTGAAGGTGCCCTCGCCGCCCTCTAGCCCGTCGGGCGAGAGTTCCGGGTCGTAGCGGTAGACCAGGCTGTCGCTCACCAGGTGCCGGTCGATCGCGTCCAGCGTGGACTGCCACGCCGGATCGGTCGGGGCGAGCAGGCCGACCATCGGCACCAGCAGCAGTGAGGCGTCCATGACGTGGTCGGTGCGGTAGTGCTGGACCAGGGCTTGTTCCTTCTCGCTCCAGCCCTTGGCCAGGATCTGCTCGAGAACGGTGTCGCGGGCGGCGGTCCAGCCGGCGATGTCGCCCGGGCGCCGGAACTCGGTGGCCATGGAGACCGCCCGGTCGAAGGCGACCCAGGACATCACCCGGCTGTAGGTGAAGTCCTCGCGCCCGCCGCGGGTCTCCCAGATCCCCTCGTCGGGCCGGTCCCAGGCCGTGGCCAGCCAGTCGACGGTCTGCCTGATCGCGCTCCAGCCGGCTTGGGCCGGGCCGCGCCCGAACCTGCCCGCTTCGGCGAACGCGAACATGGCCTCGCCGTAGATGTCGAGCTGGAGCTGGTCGGCCGCGGCGTTGCCCACCCGGACCGGGGCCGAGCCCTGATAGCCCTCGAAGTGCTCGAGGACGAACTCCTCGAGCTCGGGGTCGCCGTCGACCCGGTACATGATCTGCAGCGGTTCTCCGCCCCGCTTCAGCCCGTCGCGGAGCCGTTCGGCCATCCACTTGGCGAACGCCATGCCCTCGTCGACGAAGCCGAGGTCGAGCAGCGCGCGCACCGAGAGCGAGCCGTCGCGCACCCAGGTGTAGCGGTAGTCCCAGTTGCGCTCCCCGCCGATCTCCTCGGGCAGGCCCATCGTGGCCGCCGCCACCGGTGCGCCGCTCGGCTCGTACGTCAGGAGCTTGAGCGTGATCGCGGAGCGGTGCACGATGCTCGGCCACCTGCCCCGGTAGGTGGAGTTGCGCAGCCAGGACTGCCAGAACTCGATGTCGGCCCAGGCCCGCTCGGCGACCTCGTCGGCGTTCGAGAAGCGGGCGGGTGCGGCGCCGCCGGGCTCGCACACGGTCAGCGCCAGGCCCGCGGTCTCGCCGGTGCGCAGGGTCACCTCGCCGCGCACGTCCTGTCCGTCGCGCTCGATCGGGATCCGGTAACTCTGCAGGTGCGCCGTCGTGTCGGGTGCCTCGAAGACGGCGTCATCTCCGTTCAGGTTGAGCTTGTGCGCCGCCCGCGCATAGTCAAACCGGGGCTTGCACTCCACGGTGAACGTCACGGTTCCGCGCATCACGCGTACCACACGGTAGAGGGTGTGCCGGTCGGTGGCCGGGGCCCCGGCGAGCGGGGTCATCCAGTCGATCACCTCGCCCAGCCCGTCCGGCGTGGAGAAGCGAGTGACCAGCGTCGCCGAGTCCGGGTAGTACAGCTGCTTCGCCGTGGCCTGCGGGTGATCGACGCCCAGCCGGTAATATCCGCCGCGATCGTGGTCGAGCAGCGCGGAGAAAAGGCTCGGCGAATCGAACCGGGGCGCGGCGAACCAGTCCACCACTCCTTCGGAAGAGACGAGCGCCGCGGTCTGCAGATCGCCGACCATTCCGTGTTCGGCGATGGGCGGGTACCGATTCATGATCACTCCCTTGTCGAAATCTTCAGGGAAATCGCTCACAGCTCAGAAGGTGTCGGGACGCCACCTCTCGTGCGGCGTCTCGACACCGATGCCATACCTCGGTCTCAGGCCAGTATTTTGGCCTTCGCCCGGTCGTATTCTGTTTCGGACAATGCTCCGTCGGCCTTGAGTTGTGCCAGCCTTGCCAGTTGCTCGGACGGGTTCTGCGCGCCGCCGGCCGGGCTTGCGGCCGCCGTCTGGCGGACGTACGTGTCGAACTCCTCCTGGCGAGCGCGCGCCTGAGCCGACTTCCGTTCACCCATGCCGGAGCCGCGCGCGATGAGATACACGAAAACGCCGAGGAAGGGGAGGAGCACGACGAAGACCGTCCATGCCGCCTTCCCGAGACCACTGAGCTGGTCGTCGCGGAAGATGTCGCCGATGACGCCGAAAAGCAGGAACAGCCACATGATCCACAGAAAGAACCACAGCATCGTCAGAAACACATTGAGTAGAGGATAATTCATGAATCCACCTCCATGCCGCTTCCGCCTATATTCTCGGAATGCGGACCACCGGAGCCATGTGACAGACGTCTCCTGTCTATCACGGGCTAGTCTTGGAGACCCGTCCGTTACACCATCCAGGTGCGTTCAGGCTGACCATTTCTGGCAAACTAGGGCAGGATCCCGGTGCGCTACCGGGCTATCACGTACAGGACCGAGTTGCTCTCTACAGTCCAGTCACGAGGGCGAACCGGCAGATCAGGGGGCGGCCCTGCGCCACCGCTCATCATCGCAGGCCCGGCCGGTGGCCGAGTTTCAGGAGTATTCACGTGGGGAAGGGCTGCTCTGTCGTCGTGCAGCTTCTACACGTCAAACGCCGACACGATCGGACACAGTCAGATGGCCGGCCACACGAACACCGGGCATCACGGCCTTGTGCGTCGGATTTACAGGGTCGTGCGTTTCCCTCCGCCCATCGGTGAGCGGCTCTTTTCCACTCGGGCGCAGGCAGCGTCCTACCTCGGTGCCTGGGCACTTACCGGCGCCCATCTCGTCCTGTGGCTCCTCATCGCCGTCGGCGTGCTGAGCTCCGAGACGCTGCTCATCGGTGTGTCTCTCATGTCCCTTGCCGCGACCTACATGTTCATCGGAATGGTGATCACTGTCCACCGTCGGCTCGCGCTCTACCACGGGCACGCCGCCCGGCACTTGATCACCGTCTTCTGGCGGGGCCCTTGGGATCCTGTCGGCCGACTGATCTGGCTACCGGTCCAGTTGCCGGCTGCCTGGCATGCGCTTCGCCATGGGACGGGCGAACCGCCGCGTCCAGGACCGGGCCGATGACTGTGACACCGCTCTTCAGCGGAGACGCGTCACCGTCCCCGACGAACGTTGCGTTTGATTTAAGAGGACGATAAGCGAGTCTTCTACCGTTTCACTCGCTGGCTTGGATCAGGGTCGCTGGTCGGCGGGGCTGGGCGGTGCCTGCGGGCCGGGCTGTTGGAACAGTCCGGGTTCGGTCTCGTCGAGGAA
>NZ_JAGSOG010000128.1 GCF_018139695.1 Actinospica durhamensis
GCCCAAGCCCTCGACCACGCCAGCGGCTACCTACTCGCCGCCGGCGTACTCGTCGCCCTCAGCCGCCAAACGACCGAGCCCGCGACCCTCCACGTACACACCCACCTCGCCCGAACCGCCCACGCACTCCTCGGCCTCGGCAACGGCACCTCCGAGCCGCCGTTCGAACCGCTCGCCCTCGACGACTGCATGAACGAGCAGGACACTCCGTCCGGCCGCCTGCGCTACCCCCGCCCCGCCTTCCTCCCGACCGTCCCGATGGCCCAGCCGTATGACTATCCGAGCGTCGGCGGCATTTGGGGCACCGATGCGCCGGAATGGAGCCCGGGGCGGTAGGTCAATGGGCTGGAACCATGGGAGGCCGAAGAAGCCACGCGCTGAGCTCGAGTTCTTCGGCTGTGGGCTGGTACGGCTCGGGTTCGGCCACCCAGCCGGCTGCGAGGATGAGTCCGCTGGAGCGGTGTGAGGCGAAGAAGCCGAAGGGCCGGTCCAGCAAGACGCTGATCTGTTTGACCCGTCTCGGCGGCGTGGGAGGCATGCCTCCGGCAGCCCTGGCGACCGCGGTGACGGCGGCTGCTTCGAATCCCTTCGCGGTGAAGTGGGCCGCCGCGCTCTGCTTCGCCTGCGAGATGGCCGAGGGCTGTGGGCCGATCCCGGGGAAATGACCGCGGCTTGTGTCGGTCACGGTGTCGAGTCCGAACACCTCGGGATACTTGAGCAGGTCATGCTCGGCGTCGATGCTGAAGCGTGGCATCTGGATCAGGAGGCGATCGTGTGGTTCGTCGTCGGGGACTTGTTCCACGAGTAGTCCGGGCGCGGTCTCGCCGACACGCAGCTGGCTGCCGTTGCGTCCGTAGCCGCTGCGGGCGAGGAGGCCGCCTTCGAGCACGTGGCGCGATGACCGGCCCTGTTCGCCGATGACCAGGTGCACCGTGATGCCGGCATCGCCGAGGATCTCCAGGCACGTGATCTCACCGTGGTTCGTCGGGGCGACGTTGACGCGGTCCATGACCCCGCTGACGCGGCTGAGCGTGGAGTAGCGCCGGTCTCGCCACACGCCGTCGCCGGGTCCGCGCGAAGGTCCGAAGTCGGTGAACGGCCGGATCCAGGTGGTGCGCACCGACATCGCGGCGGCGAGCACCAGCAGCGTCTCGTCGTCGACCTCGACCGGCATCTTCTCGATGAGCCCGCCGGTGTGCTGTCGCACCCACTCGTCCAGGACCGGTGCATCGAGGGCCGGGTCTCCAGCCAGCCGGCCGACGGTGCCGAGCGGCAGGCCCGAGATCCACATCGGGTCGAGCAGACACTGCTCCGTGGCCCAGACGCCCAGCGCCGACCGGATCGCCGTCATCTCGCGCAGCGAGGTCAGGATCTCGAGCGCCGCGGTCCGGGCGTCGGCGGCCGGCAGCCCGACCGCGTGCTCCAACTCCTTGCGTCCCGGCCCGTCGGCGGCATGCGCCAGCAGCGCGAGCAGCGGCCACGCCGAGGGTGCGCAGAAGATTGAGGACTCATCATCCGTGCGGCTGCCAATCCACCGCGCCGTCATCCGGTTGACCGCGTCGACCGGTTTGACGCGTCGCGGGCCGCTCATATCTGGCTCCAGTCATCGATGACGGTGGGTCCCAGGTAAGCCTCAGCCCCTGAGTCTCCGACACGGTGCGCCGCGTCGAACGTCATGCTCCCATCGGCCAGCCCAGAAGATCGACGCCTTTTCCGCTCAGTCGCTCAGGGGACTGTCATCATGTCGCCATGGCCGACTCGACGAACTCCGCGCCGGACAACCCCGCCGAGCACGCCGTCATCGCACGCTATCGGCTGACCGGTGACGGCTTCGGCCTAGACGAACCAGCAGAGTACCTATACCAGGGTGATCGGATTGCTCAGCGCGGCCATCTGTCCGTCGGCATGCCGGACTTCGACGCGCACGAACCCTGACTCGGCTGCGGCGGTCTGCCACAGTACGACGTCTGATCCGCTGGCGGGCAGTGTGGCCCGGTGGGCCAAGCCGCGCTCGGTGTGGACGGTGACCGTGCCGCCGGGAACGCCGCGTACTTGGGCGCGGATGACGGCTGGCGCACCCTCGGTGTCGAGCAGCTCGCCGATCCCCGCGTGTCGTGGTCCGGCGGCGGCGTTGAAGTCCAGCCACACCTCGGCGGATCCGGCGATCCAGGATCGTCCGGTGCGGATGCCGTCGAGGATCGTGGCCGCGGTGAGTTCCGCCGTGGCCACGACGGTGTGCGCAATGCCTATCTGGCCGGCCAGGTGGGTGTCGCTGTTCCCGATCGCGGGACGCCACCGGCCGCGGTGTACGTCCGCTGCGAGGCTCCGTCCCCACTCGGCCAGTGCCGCTTCGTTGTCCGCCTGCCATGGCACATCCGAGGTCCACGGCCCGTTCCATACCTCGACCACGTCGAAGCCCTCGTACGGGTACATGAAGGTGCCCGACGGGTATGGCGCGTGCGGGTGAGCCGCCACGCACAACCCGCCGACACGATGTACCGCGGCGAGGTGCCGGTCCAGGACCTCGTCACGCACGCCGTAGCCGCCGTCGATCAGCTGCCCGGGCTCGAGGCCGAGTGCCAGCCAGTGGCCGGTATGGGTCACCACCTCCTGCCCGAACAGCACCAGCAGGTCACCGTCGCCGGTATCGCTGTCGCCGTTGCTGGCGCCCAACTCAGCCCACGCCGCGTGTCCGGCGACGGTGTTGTGTTCGGTCGTGGCCACGAAGTCCAACCCTGCCGCCCGAGCGTCGGCCGCCAACTGCTCGGGCGTCAGTTCGCCGCCGTGGGAGAGGACCGAGTGCACATGGCAGTCACCTCTGTACCAGTTCACGCACCCATGCTCTCAGCAGGAGCCCAGCCCCTCCCATGCGCCGACGGTGTCGGAGGCGGTGTAGGAGCTGTCGGCGCCGTTGAAGTAGAAGCTGCGGTTGGCGACGCTGCCGCAGGTCGAGGTCTCTTCGACGTTCGACCAGGTGCCGTTCAGGTCGAGTTTGTAGGACAGCGTGGTGCCGGACACGGCCGGGACGATGGCCTGCCATTCGTCGGTGCCGATCAGGGTCATCGGGTACAGGCCGGGGGACCAGTCGTTGGCGGAGCTCATGCCGGTGCCGAGTGCGGAGAAGGTCCCTGCGATGTAGACGGTATCGGTGCTCGGAGTGCTTGACGGCACGGTGACGTCGATGACGGCTTCTGCGTTGCCGCAGGTGTTGGGGCCGGCCCAGTTGACGACGGTGTCGGTGACGGTGCCGTTGGCGACGGTGAGGGCGCGATTGGACGTGGCGGCGCAGGTTCTCGACTCCTCGATGTCGCCGAGTGAGGTGCCCAGGTAGTACTTGTACGCGAGGGCTGCTTCCGAGGTGGCCGTGAGCGTCGCGGTGTAGTGCGTGTCGTCGACCTTGGTCATCTCGATGCCGTCGCCGGCGGTCCAGTTCGCCCCGCCTTCGCCGAGGGCCGAGAGGTTGCCGTTGAGGTAGACGTTGAGGCCGGCGGCGGCGGTGTTGACCGGGACGGTCACGTCGAGGGTCTCGGTGTAGGTCGTCGTGGGGGAGGGGGACGCCGA
Organism: Actinospica durhamensis; assembly: GCF_018139695.1. Taxonomy (GTDB): domain Bacteria; phylum Actinomycetota; class Actinomycetes; order Streptomycetales; family Catenulisporaceae; genus Actinospica; species Actinospica durhamensis. The sequence continues at coordinate 3,562 of NZ_JAGSOG010000128.1, forward strand.
GGGTGACGCCGACGCGGATGCCGACGTGATCGCCGAGGCGGTGTCGAAGGCCACTGATCCGCCTGCAGGCACCGTCACGGTCGCCGAGCCGTTCGCGACCGTGATGCCGGTTCCGGAACAGGCGCCGTTGCTGTAGGTGTCGTTGACGATGTCGCAGTACGTTCCGTTCGGCAGCCCGGTGGTGAAGGTGGCGGTCTGCGCCGAGGTGCCGTTGTTCAGGGCGATCCAGGCGTCCGAGCCGCGCGAGAACGCGACCAGGTCGTTGCCGTCCGAGGTCCAGTTCGCGACCGTGTCATTGTTCGTATAGGCCAGGTCGTGCCAGCCCACCAGCGCGTCGATCGCAGTGTTCTGTTCGGTGCACTCCCATGTCCCGGTACCGCACACGGTGGCGGTGACGTCGCCGTTGGAGGCGTCCGGCGGTGCCTGGTTGTAGCTGCTGAACTCGAAGCTGGAGAAGATCTGCGGGGTGCCGTAGCCGTAGGCCAGCAGGAACTCATCGGCCAGGATGTACTCGGACCCGTTCTTGTAGCTCAGGGTCGGGCTTGAGGCGCGCTCGGTGTCCTGGTTCGTGATGAAGGAGGACGCGTCCGCGCTCGGCAGGGCCGGAGCGATCGTGTCCAGGGCCGCGAGGTCGCCGTTCTCGAAGTCGTCGGTGACGTCGTAGCTGTAGTCGAACGAGGTGACCGAGCCCTCCGGTTCGAACGAGGTCGGGTTCAGCCGGGAGTCCTGGCCGCTGGAGCCGGGGTAGACCTCCTGCGTGATGAACACCGGCGTCCCGGTCGTGCTGTCGTCGGTGAGCAGCGCCTCGATCGCGGCGATGTCGGTCTCGCCGATCTCCGTGGCCGAGTCGAGCCGGAAGCCGTCGATGCCGAGGCCTATGAGGTTGTTGAGATAGGCGGCCTCGGTGTCGCGCACCGCCGTCGTGTTGGTCGCGAGGTCGGGCAGCCCGTCGACGCGGCACTGCGTCACCTCGGTGTAACTGAGCCAGTTGACGATGCTGTCGCTCGACTCGGGGCAGTCGGCGGGGTAGCTGTGGAAGTCGGCCGACGTGTAGGCCGGATACGTCAGGGTGGCGGAGTCGAACGAGGCGCCGCCGTAGCTGGTGTCGGACCCGCCGTCGCCCGTGGCCATGTGGTTGAGCACGACGTCCGCGTAGACCTTCACCCCGGCGGCGTGGCACGCGGCGACCATGGAAGAGAACTGCGACGCCGTGCCGAGGCGGCCGTCGATCGAGTAGTCGACGGGCTGGTACACGTCCCACCAGTAGTGGTCGACGTTGTCGTAGGAGTCCTGCGGCGGCGAGACCTGCACGGCCGCGAACCCGTCGGGCCCGAGGACGTTCGTGCAGTCCTGGGCGACCGAGTTCCAGTCGTACTCGAACAGGTTCGCCGTCACGTTCCGGGACAGCGCGCTCGCGGCGTGGGCGGCCCGGGCGCTGGTGACGGTGAGGACGGCGGCGGGGGTGAGAACGGCCGTCAGGACGGAGCCGACGGCGAGCAGCGCGGGTCTCCGGGCACGCCGGATGGTGCGGGTCACGGACTACTCCATTGTGTACGTGATGGCCTGGTTGGTTGTTCGACAAAACAAACCCGGTGAGCTAGGCGCAACATAGCCGAAGACCGCACGACATGCCAGGGTAAACGAGAAGATTATCCGGGCACGACGACGTGAATTTTGTTGTCCGGCAGGCGAAAATCGAATGCGGCGCGCGGGGCGGCGGTCAGGCGCCGTCGGGGGCCAGCACGATGTCGAAGCGCACCCGCGACCAGCCGCGTCCGGCCAGGTCGCGGCCGTCCGGGGTGGGGGTGCCCGGCGGCTGCGCGTGGAAGTCCTTGATCAGCGATTCCTTCACGCCGAAGACGGCGTCGCTGGCGAGCAGGGCGTCCCCGCGCACGAAGATGTGCGTGACCAGGGTCCGCCGGCCGGGGGCGCTGACCATGAAGTGCAGGTGGGAGGCACGCATGGGCGAACGGCCGGTGGCCGCGAGCAGCTGCCCCACCGGGCCGTCGTGCGGGATCGGATAAGGGGTCGGAGTCAGGGCCCAGAACCGGAAGCGGCCGTCGGCGTCGCTGGACAGGTGCGCGCGGGCGGCGGTGCGCTCGTCGCCGTACTGGGTGTCGTAGAACCCGTCCTCGTCCGCCTCCCACACCTCGATGCGCGCGCCTGCGAGCGGCGAGCCGTCGGTGTCGGTGACGCAACCCTCGACCCAGCAGGGCTCGCCGACGGCGCCGAAGGCCAGGTCGCCCCCGTGCTCGATCTCGGGGCTGTTCTCGACGAAGAAGGGCCCGAACACTGTGGCCTCGGTGGCCTCGCCGTACGCCTCGTTGTTGACCGCGACGGTCTGCATCGACACGCCGAGGACGTCGGAGAGCAGGATGAACTCCTGGCGGCGGTCGTCGGTGATGTGGCCGGTGCGGGTGAGGAAGTCGATGCCGCGATTCCACTCGTCCTCGGTCAGGCGCACCTCGCGCACGAAGGCGTGCACGTGCCGGACCAGGGCCTGCATCACCTCGCGCAGGCGCGGCTCGGCGCAGTCGGCGAACGAGCGCAGGACCTGCTCGGTCACCTCAGCCTCCCGCTCCCGCTGCTCGGCTGAGATGCGGGGCTCGGCGGAAATGCCGGGCTCGCCGGCCAGGGTGCCCGGGACGTCGGCGGAGTCGGTCATCGCGGTTCTTTTCCTTCCCAGGCCGCGTCGAGCAGCGCGGCGATCTCGTCCACGGTGATCGGGCGCGGGTTGCCCGCGGGTGCGGCGGCCACCACGGCCTCGGCCGCGGCGCCCACGCCCTCGTGCGGCATGCCGAGTTCGCGCAGGGTGCGGGGTGCGTCGAGGCGCAGGCGCAGCAGGGCCAGGCCCTCGTTCGCCGAGCGCGCGTCGAACGCGGCGGCCAGGCGGGCGGCCGCGTCCGGGGCGGCGGGCGCGTTGAAGGCGAGCACGTGTGGCAGCACCACCGCGTGGGTCTGGGCGTGCGGCAGGTTGAACATGCCCCCGAGCACGTGGCAGATCTTGTGGTGCAGCCCCGATCCGGCCGAGGCGAACGCCACCGCCGACAGGTACGCGCCGTACAACGCCTGCTCCCGCCCGGGCAGCGACTCGGGCTCGGCCGCCACCTGCGGCAGCCCGTCCCGCAACGCGCGCACGCCCTCCGCCGACAGGGCCTGGTTGATCGGGTCGGTGCGCGGCGCCCACATGGAGTCCACGCAGTGTGCCAGGGCATTGAGTCCGGAGGCGACGCTCAGCTCCACCGACAGGCTGAGGGTGAGCGCGGCGTCGTAGACGACCGTGCGGGGCAGAACCCTGCGTTCGGTGCCTGTGGTCTTCGTCCCGGCCTCGGTCATCCCCCACACCGGGGTGGCCTCGGACCCGGCGTACGTGGTGGGCACGGCGATGATGGGCAGCGGCGCGTCCGACGGCGCGTCCAGCGCGACGGCCTTGGCCAGCCCGGTGGCCGAACCGCCCCCGACGGCGACCAGTACGTCCACGTCGTGCGCCGCTGCGGCCGCGCGGGCCCGGCGGGCCACCTCGACGGGCACGTGCATGACCACCTCGTCGTGCCGGTGCACGACCGGCAGCCCGGCGGTGATCCGCTCGGCGAGCTCCCGGCTGGAGCCCGAGGCGATCACCATCACGCGGGCGGCGCCGAGTTCGGCGATCTCCGCGGCCAGGTGCTCCGCGGCCTCGCCGGAGCCGAAGCGCACCCGCTGCGGCAGGGTGTCGTGGACGAAGCGCACGGGTCCTTGGTTCCTTCCAGCACGGCGCGCCCGTGGGGCCGGGCGGCGGCGTCCACCGAGTCTAGGCCAACGCGGCCGGATCCATCGGGGCGAGACGGCACGTGCTCCCCGGACCCCGGCGTGCGGTCTACCTCCGGGTCGCCCGGGCGATCATGCCGTCGACGACCATGTCGATGGCGACGTGGAAGCGCTCCTCGCTGTCGCCGGCGACCAGTTGCGTGGCGTACGCGGTGACGAGCGGGAACGTCTCGGGGGAGAGGCTCGTGAAGCGCTGGTAGAGCTCGTCGGCCTGCTCGCGCGGGTTGGTGCGGCGCGCGTCGGCCTCCATCGCGGCGTAGCTGACCAGCAGCGCGAAGATGTCGGCGGCCCACGCGGCGTCCTGGGGCTCGAGGCCGCCGGCGAGCAGCAGGCCCAGGATGTTCTCCAGCAGGTGCAGCGTCGCGTCCATCGAGGGCGGCTCGGTCATCGTGGTCGCCGCGATGCCGGGATGGGCGACCAGGGCCCGGTACATCCGGTCGAGCAGCGTGTGCAGCTGCCCGCGCCAGCGCAGCCGGTCCGGCTCCTCGAGCTCGATGGTGGCGATGATCCGGTCCTGTATGGCCTGGAGCAGGCCCTCGCGGCCGGCGACGTAGACGTAGAGCGACGCGGGTCCCGTGTCGAGGGCCGCCGCGACCCGCCGCATCGTGACCGCGTCCAGCCCTTCCGACTTCAGCAGGGCCAGGGCCGCGTCGACCACCGCGTCCCGGCTCAGCGGCGGCTTGGCCGGACGGTCGCGGGTCGAGCGCGGGTGCGGGGTGGTGTTCATCGGGGCTGAGCCTATCGGGCGGCGGGGCTGCGGGCGTGATCTGCGGCGACGGCGCGGGAGAGTTTCAGGTTTGGCATCTGCGGCGAGCTGGACGTACGCTGTTCGTGACGAACACGGTACGCCACGATCGCTGTTCGTCCTCCGGCACGTTCGTACGCAGCGAAACGCCGCTGCCCGCACCGAAGGACCTCCGCCATGGACGCTCCGCCGACCTCCACGTCCGCTTTCGCTCCCACGCCCGCTGCCACGCCCGTCACCGCAGCCGACCCGAGTACCGACCCGAGCGCCGGCCCGAACCCGCAGCCCTACCGCCTGCGCTGGGTGGTCGCGGCCGTCGTGCTCGGGGCCAACGTCATGGACCTGCTCGACGGCACGATCGTCAACGTCGCCGCCCCCTCCATCCACCGCGACCTCGGCGGCGGCTCCGCCACCATCCAGTGGCTGAGCGCCGGATACACCCTGGCCTTCGCCGTGCTGCTGATCGCCGGCGCCCGGCTCGGCGACATCATCGGCCGGCGCCGGCTCTTCCTGGTCGGCTCGGCCGGGTTCACGCTGTTCTCCGCCGCCTGCTCGGTGGCCCCCTCCATCGGCATGCTGATCGCCTTCCGGGCGCTGCAGGGGGCCTTCGGCGCGTTGATGATCCCGCAGGGCTTCGGCCTGGTGAAGCAGGTCTTCGACGACGACGCCGAGTTCGACAAGGCCACCGGTCTTTTCGGCCCGGCGGCGGGTGTGGCCATGCTCGCCGCGCCGGTCCTGGCCGGCGCGCTCGTGGACGCGAACCTGTGGGGCACCGGGTGGCGCCTGGTGTTCCTCATCAACATCCCGATCGGCGTGGTGGCGCTCGCGTTCGCGATCCCCTCACTGCCGCGCGGCGCCACGCACCCCGGCGTCAGGCTCGACTTCGGCGGCGTCGGGCTGATCGGGCTTGCCCTGGTCGCGATCATCTACCCGCTGATCCAGGGTCAGACCGACGGCTGGCCCGCCTGGACCTTCGCCCTGCTCGCGGCCGGCGTCGTCCTGCTGCTGGTGTTCCTGCGGCACGAGCGCCGCCACCGTGACAGCGCCCTGATCGAGCCCACACTGCTGGCCAACCGCACCTACCTCAGCGGCGTCGCGGTCGCACTCGCCCTGTTCGGCGCGTTCAGCGGGCTGCTGTTGTGCATCTCGCTCTACGGCCAGCTCGGCGAGGGCTGGTCGCCGATCCACGCCGGGCTCACCCTCACGCCGATGGTGGTCGGGATGATCCTCGGCATGATCGGCTCGCTCGCCCTCGTGCGCCGCCTCGGCCGCCACCTGCTGCACCTCGGCATCGCGCTCATCGCCGCCGGCACGGCCGCGCTCGCGCTGACCCTGACCGGCGCCCAGGCCGCCTCCACCTGGGACCTCGTGCCTGGCCTGTTCCTCGTCGGCGCGGGCGCGGGCGCCAGCATCGGCCAGCTGTTCCGGTTCATCCTCACCAGCGTGCGGATGGACGAGGTCGGATCCGCCTCGGGCGTGCTCGAGGCCGTCCAGCAGCTGTCCACCTCGCTCGGCGTCGCCGTCCTGGGCACCGTGTTCTTCTCCGTCCTCGGCCACCACCTCGCCACCGACGCGCTGCGGATCACCGCCTGGGCCTGCCTGCTCCCGCTGGCCGCCGCCTTCGCCCTCGTCTTCCGCCTGCCCCGGCAGCCGCGCGCGGAGCAGGCCGAGTAGAGCGCGCCGATCGCAGACCTCTTGCCTCGGCTCCCGGTTCGCCTATATTCAATTCAATACAGACCTCGATGATCCCAGGAATCAGCATTCTGTTCATCGAGCTACATTTATTAGACTCTTGTCATCAGGGTGGGGATCACATGGATCAGGCGGTCCGGCGGCCGGACGTGGCGGACCTCGAGGCGCTGCTCGCGGGCGCGGCCCGGCGGCTGCCGTGCGCGGGGCACACCGAGACGATCGGCGAGGCGCGGCGTCCCGGGTACAGCGGGCGGTTCCTCAAGCAGGTCGTCTCCGACCCGGAGACCTTCCTGCGCGAGCACTGGGACCGGCGCGTCCTGCGCTCGCCCGGCGTGGTCCCCGACGGCCTGTTCAGCAGCGCCGACGGAGCCAGGCTGCTGAGTTACGGCGGCCTGCGCATCCCCGAGGTGCGCATGGTCAAGGACCGCGGCTCGGTGCCGAACGAGGCCTACATGTCGGACCGGGCGCTCGGCTACAGCCGGGTCAGCGGCGTGATCGACCACCACCGGGTGGACCGGCTGGTCGCGCAGGGCGCGACGCTGCTGTTCCAGGGTGTGCGCCGGTTCTGGGAGCCGATCGACGTCTTCGCCGCCGGGCTCGAGGGCGACCTCGGCGCGCCGGTGCAGGCCACCGTTTTCTCCACGCCCGCGAACGGCAGCGGCATCCCGAAGCACCACGACCTGCACAGCGTGTTCGTGATGCAGCTCGAGGGCAGCCGCCGCTGGACCTACGGCGCCACCGCCTCCGGCCACCGGCCCAGCGCGCACGTCGACCCGGACTCCATCCTCGACGCCGACCTGACCGGCGAGACCGTGTTGGAGCAGGGCGACTGCCTCTACATCCCGCGCGGCACCCCGCACCTGGCGCACGTCGTGCCCGGCCGGTCCTCGCTGCACCTGACCCTCAGCCTGCGCGACGCCCCGACCGTCGCCGACGTGACCGGCGCGCTGATCGCGGCCCTCGTCGACGACGACCCGGTCTGGGACCGCACCGTCCCGGCCCCCGCCGACCCCGCGGACCGCGAGCTCGGCGACCTGCTCGGGCAGTGTCTGCGCCAGACCCTGGCCAAGCTCGCCGAACTCTCGCCCGCCGACCTCGCCGACCTGGGCCGCCGCGCCACGCAGCGCGTGCTGAGCCCCGGCGACGAGCCTCGATGAACGCTTACAAGATCCTGACACTGCGGACCCTCGAGGCCGTCCTGCGCGGCGAGCCGTCGTACTGGCGGCTTTCGGACCCGCTGCGCTGGCCCGGGGGCATCCGCGGCTCGCTGCTCGCGGTGATGCACCCGGCCTACCTCGAGACGCGGCTCGCCCAGGTCCGGCACTGGTGCCCGCTCGACTCGGGCGGCGTGCGCCTGGGCTTCCAGCAGGGCCCTGACGGAGTGGCCCCCGACGAGCTGCTGCTCGGGGCGGACAGCCTGGCCGAACTGCTGCGGCTGGGCGACGAGCGGGTCGAGCGGGCCGTACGCGCGGGCCGGCCGCTGTGGACCTCGCGCGCCGAGCCGCTGGATGCGGCGCCGGTGCTTGAGGCCTTCCGCGGCCGCCCGACCACGCAGCGGGAGTGGACCTACGAGGTCTTCCTCGGCGAGGCCGCGCCGCCCACCGGAGCCGACGTCGCGCGCGTCTACTGCCCCAACACGGCCGCGGGCCGGGTCAGGGAACTCATGGAAGGGATCGCCGATGACCGGATCAGGACGTACAACCCCCGGTGGACCCTCGACACCCTCGCCACCCGGCTCGACCACGACGACACCGACGACACCGACGCCGGCGCGGACGGCCACGACGCCCTCCAGCCCGCCGCCCGGCCCGCCGGCTCCGTGGCCTGAAATCCGCTGCGTCGGCGCGTTCGAATGGTCCGACGCGGACTACTGGCCCAGCCACGTCGCCCCGATCCTGGTCGAGGTGGACACGGACGGCAACTGGCGCCGGTGGCGCTACGAGGCCCTCGAGGGCGCCGGAATCCGGCTGCTCGGGCCGCTCGGCGGGTTCAGCGCTCCGCAGACCGCGTCATTCCGCGCCGGCGGCTACCTGACCTGCCCGCCACAGCGCTTCGGGCCGCGCTCCCAGCTCCTCGCGCTCGCGGGGCCGCGGCTGCTCGTGTGTCATCGCCGCCGCTCCGCCGTCCGTGTGCTGGTACGCGAGGCGGTGGCGCACCGGCGCGACCGCCGCGTACTGGCGCGCTGCCTGCGCGGGATCGGCAACGCCCTGGCCGGGAGCTGAGCCGGCGCGCGGCTCGGCTCCCGCGTCGCGCGCGGCCAGGACGCAGGCGCGGGTGAGGTAGGGGTCGGACAGCTCGGGCAGCACCGCCGTCAGCAGCTCGCGTGCCGTGCGCGTCTCGCGGCGGGCGAGCCACCAGGCGGCGGGCTGGAAGCCGGCCGGCGCCGCGCCGGGGTCGCGCACGACCGCCGTCAGATGCTCCGTCAGATCCGCGTGGTGGCGCTGGTCCCGGCATGCGTGGCCGTAGAGCAGCCGGGCCCGCAAGCTGTCGGCAGCGCGAGGGTCGGCGTGGTGGGAGATCCGCAGCCACTCCTCGTCGACGCGCAAGCAGCTCGCCGAGACCTGGTACGCCCGGTACCGGCCGGAGGTGCGCACGGTCGTCTCCTCCACCGCCGCGCCGACCAACGGCCCCTGGTATGTCTGGGTCTTGCCATCGTTGAGGCGCAGTCCCCAGGCCGCCAGATGGGCCCCGACCTGCTCGTGCGCCTGTGCGGCCGCGGCCGCGGTCCGGCCGAAGACCCACAGGTCGTCCATCCACCGCACCACTGCCGCGTGACGCGAGGGGACCTCCAGGTCGGCGAGCGCGGCGTCGACGTACGCGTTGGCCAGCACGGACGAGGGCTGATGGTTCTGCGGCAGGCCGGGATGGGCGAGCCGGGGTGAGAAGAAGGCCTCGAACAGCGCGTCGAACTCCACGCCGAGGTCCCGGCCGCCGGACGCCGGGCCGAAGGGACCGCGCGCGGACTCGCGCGCTCGGTCCAGCGCGCGGCTCAGGGCCTGGTTCAGCAGATCGCGGCGGATCGAGGCGAAGAAGTCGGCGATGTCGAGGAACACCAGGTGCCCGAACCGCTCCGCGTGCCCGCGCAGCAGCCTGAGGCACTCGGCCCACTCCGCCCGCTGGTCCCGGTACCGCCCCGCCGCCGTCCCGGGCCGCTGCGCCCGCCACCCGAAGGACGGCGCCGGTCGGGCCGGACGCAGGTGCGGCGCCAGCGCGTCCGCCGCCGCCTGGTAGCGCAACCGGTCCGCGGGCAGCAGGAACACCGCCGTACGCATGCCGCCGGAGCCGCCGGACCAGGCCGCCGCGGGGGTCTTCGGGATCAGCATCTGCGCCGGCGGGGTGACCGGGCCGGGCTCCGGCGCCGGCCTGGCGCCGCGTGGCCGCGGGCCGCTCAGCTCCGGGTAGCCCCAAGGGTCGGCGAACCAGTCGTCGACGGTGTCGGCGAGCAGGTTGCGCACACTGGTCACCGCCGCGCCGTGTGCCAACTCGGCCCTCCCCAGCCATCGTCGAGCATCTTCGAGCTCGGATACGCGCCACGATAACAGCGGTTCAGCGGCTCGAACAGCCCGACCGTGAGCATGTGTCAAGTACGGGCAGGGGTATTCATACGATCAGAGCGCGCCGGGGGTTCATCCGGCCGTGGCCCGCCCGTGGCCTGCGCGTCGCGCGGCGCTCCTCCCGGCGCGTCACCGCGCGGCGCCGCTGCCGCGCGGCGGCGTTCTCCTACTGTTCAAGTGATGATTTCCGGACGCTGAGGAGGATGATCCGTGAGCCGAGTGGTGCGAGCAGCGCTTTTCCAGACCGCCTGGACCGGGGACGCCGCATCGATGGTGGCGGCGCACGAGAAGGCGGCGCGGGAGGCCGCCGAGCGGGGCGCGCGGATCATCGGATTCCAGGAGGTGTTCAACGCGCCCTACTTCTGCCAGGTCCAGGACCCCGAGCACTACCGCTGGGCCGAGCCGGTGCCGGACGGCCCGACCACGCAGCGGTTCCGGGCGCTGGCCAAGGAGCTCGGGCTGGTGATCGTGCTGCCGGTCTACGAGATCGAATCCGCCGGCTTCTACTACAACACCACCGCCGTCATCGACGCGGACGGCTCCTACCTCGGTAAGTACCGCAAGCACCACATCCCGCAGGTGCACGGGTTCTGGGAGAAGTTCTACTTCAAGCCCGGCAACCTCGGCTTCCCGGTCTTCGACACCGCCGTGGGCAAGGTCGGGGTCTACATCTGCTACGACCGGCACTTCCCCGAGGGCTGGCGGGCGCTCGGGCTCGCCGGCGCGCAGATCGTCTACAACCCCTCGGCCACCAGCCGCGGCCTGTCCGCCTACCTCTGGCAGCTCGAGCAGCCCGCCGCGGCCGTCGCCAACGAGTACTTCATCGCGGCGATCAACCGGGTCGGCGTGGAGGAGTACGGCGACGACGACTTCTACGGCTCCAGCTACTTCGTCGACCCGCGCGGCCAGTTCGTCGGCGAACTCGCCTCCGACACCGCCCCGGAACTGCTGGTCCGGGACCTCGACCTCGGGCTGATCGACCAGGTGCGCCAACAGTGGGCGTTCTACCGAGACCGGCGGCCGGAGGCCTACGGCCCGCTGACGGAGGCCTGATCCCATGCGTACCCTGATCCGCAACGGCATGGTCGTGACCGCGGCCGACGAGATGTACGCCGACGTCCTGATCGACGGCGAGAAGATCGTCGCGCTCGCGGCCACCGGCAGCGAGACGGCCGCGTCCTGGGCGCCCGGCGCCGGGAAGGTGCTGGACGCCACCGGGCTCTACGTCATCCCCGGCGGCGTGGACGGGCACACCCACATGCAGATGCCCTTCGGCGGGACCTTCGCCGCGGACACCTTCGAGACCGGGACCCGGGCCGCGGCCTGGGGCGGGACGACCACGATCGTGGACTTCGCGATCCAGTCGGTCGGCGCCTCGCTGCGGGAGGGCCTCGACGCCTGGCACGCCAAGGCCGCGGGCGTGTGCGCGATCGACTACGGCTTCCACATGATCGTCTCCGACGTGAACGAGCCGGTACTCAAGGAGATGGACGTGCTCGTCGGCGAGGGCGTGAGCAGCTTCAAGCTGTTCATGGCCTACCCCGGCGTGTTCTACAGCGACGACGGGCGCATTCTGCGCGCGATGCAGCGCGCGGCCGGCAACGGCGGCCTGATCATGATGCACGCGGAGAACGGCATCGCCATCGACGTCCTGGTCGAGCAGGCGCTGGCCGCGGGCAAGACCGATCCGCGCTACCACGGCGAGGTCCGCCGGGCCCTGCTCGAGTCCGAGGCTACCTACCGCGCGATCCAGCTGGCCCGGGTCGCCGAGGCCCCGCTCTACGTCGTGCACGTCTCCGCCGCCGAAGCGGTGACCGAACTCGCCCGGGCCAAGGACCTCGGCCTCAACGTGTTCGGCGAGACCTGCCCGCAGTACCTGTTCCTGTCCACCGACGACCTGGCCCGCCCGGACTTCGAGGGCGCCAAGTACGTCTGCTCCACCCCGCTGCGGCCGGCCGAGCACCAGGCGGCGCTGTGGCGGGCGCTGCGCACCGACGACCTGTCCGTGGTCTCCACCGACCACTGCCCGTTCTGCTTCTCCGGCCAGAAGGACCTCGGCCGCGGCGACTTCTCCAAGATCCCCAACGGGCTGCCGGGCGTGGAGAACCGGATGGACCTGCTGCACCAGGCCGTGGTGGACGGCCACATCTCCCGCCGCCGCTGGATCGAACTGGCCTGCGCGACACCCGCCCGCATGTTCGGGCTCTACCCGCGCAAGGGCACCCTCGCCCCCGGCGCGGACGCGGACGTCGTGCTCTACGACCCGAACGCCGCCTACACGATCTCCGCCGAGACCCACCACATGAACGTCGACTACTCCGCGTACGAGGGCAGGCGGGTGGCCGGGCGACCGCGGACCGTACTCTCCCGCGGCACGGTCGTGATCGAGGACGGCAGCTACGTCGGCGAGGCCGGGCACGGCCACTTCGTCGCGCGCTCGACCTGCCAGTACCTGCGTTAGGAGCGGAGCATGGACTTCGGTGTAGTGCTGCAGGCCGACCCGCCGGCGCGCCTGCTCGTCGAGCGCATGGTCCGCGCCGAACGCCTCGGCTTCAGCCACGGCTGGACCTTCGACTCGACCGTGCTGTGGCAGGAGCCGTTCGTCATCTACAGCAGGATCCTGGATCACACGCAGCGCCTGACCGTCGGATCGATGGTGACCAACCCCGGCACCCGCACCTGGGAGGTGATCGCCTCGACCTTCGCCACGCTCAACGAGATGTACGGCAACCGCACCGTCTGCGGAATCGGCCGTGGCGACTCGGCGATGCGCGTGGCCGGACGCAAGCCCACCACGCTGGCGGTGCTCGGCCAGGCCATGCACGCCATCAAGGAGCTGGCCGAGGGACGCGAGGCCGAGGTGGGCGGCGTGACGATGCGGCTGCCGTGGGTCGTGGACGGCGCCCTGCCGATCTGGACGGCCGCGTACGGGCCCAAGGCGCTGGAACTGACGGGCCGCCAAGCCGACGGCTTCATCCTGCAACTCGCCGACCCGTTCCTGACCGAGTGGATGGTCAAGGCGGTGCGCACCGCCGCCGCCGACGCCGGCCGGGACCCGGACGCGGTGACGATCTGCGTCGCCGCGCCCGCGTACCTGACCGACGGCACGCCCAGCGGCCGACAGCACGCGCTGGACCAGTGCCGCTGGTTCGGCGGCATGGTCGGCAACCACGTCGCCGACCTCGTCGCCCGCTACGGCGAGGACACCGGGATCGTGCCGACCGAGCTGACGGCGTACATCAAGGCCAGACAGACCTACGACTACGCCCAGCACGGCCGCGCCGGCAACCCCGACGCCGAGTTCGTCCCGGACGAGATCGTGGAACGCTTCTGCCTGATCGGACCGCCCTCCGCGCACATCGAAAGGCTCGAACACCTACGTTCCCTCGGCGTGGACCAGTTCGCCGTGTACGCCATGCACGACGCCGTGGACGAGGTCATCGACGGATACGCCAGGGACGTGCTGCCCGCGCTGGGCGGGTAGTGGTGGGGCGGCGCGAATCGGGCGTCGGGCGCGGCGTGAGTCGTGCCTCTGGCGTGGGGAATCGATCGGACGGTCGGTCGGTTGACCACCCTGGCGGCGCAGAGTTCGTCGCCGATCGTCGTCGTATGACCTGATGGATGTGGAAAGCAGGTACCGCCTTGACCAGCGTCAACTCCGCCCCCGAATCGCCCGCGTCGGCGTCCGGCACCTTCCTGCTGGGCGGTGACCTCCCGGTGCACCGCCTCGGCTTCGGAGCCATGCGCATCACCGGCCAGGGCGTGTGGGGCGAGCCGCGCGACCCGCAGGAGGCGCTGCGGGTGCTGCGCCGGCTGCCCGAACTCGGCGTGACCTTCATCGACACCGCCGACTCGTACGGCCCCGACGTCAGCGAGCGGCTGATCAAGCAGGCGCTGCACCCGTACCCGGCGGACGTGGTCATCGCCACCAAGGGCGGCTTCACCCGGCCCGGCCCCGACGTGTGGGTGGAGAACGGCCGGCCCGAGTACCTACGCGGCCAGCTCGAGCGCAGCCTCGTCAACCTCGGCGTCGAGCGCGTCGACCTCTACCAGCTGCACCGCGTCGACCCGGCCGTTCCGGTCGAGGAGTCGCTCGGTGAGCTGACCCGCCTTCAGCAGGAGGGCAAGATCCGACACCTCGGCCTGTCCGAGGTGTCGGTCGCCCAGATCGAGCAGGCCCGCGCGGTGGCCGAGATCGTCTCGGTGCAGAACCGCTACAACCTGGCCGACCGCGCCTCCGAAGACGTGCTGGACTACTGCGAGACCCACGGCATCGCCTTCATCCCCTGGTTCCCCATCGCCACCGGCACCCTCGCCGCCCCCGGCGGCCCCCTCGCCCGAGCGAGCCAGGCCCACGGAGCCACCCCCTCCCAGCTCGCCCTCGCCTGGCTGCTGCGCCGCTCCCCGGTGATGCTCCCCATCCCCGGCACCTCCACCGTCTCCCACCTCGAGGAGAACGTGGTCGCGGCCGGAGTGGAGCTGACCGACGAGGAGTTCGAGACGCTGACGAAGGCGGTCTGACGGGTCTGCGGGTCCGGCCGGGTCTGCGCGGTCTGACCGACTGCGGGCTGCGGGGGACGGTCCGGCCTCACGAGGCCCTGAGCGCGCGAATGCCCAGGGCCTCAAGGCTCGAACCTGGCCCCGCTCAAAGGATTGATTCTCCTGGGCCCGACGCGGTGAGGCGGGCTTCCGGGCGCGGAAGATCGGCTCTCGCCAAGACGCTGCTGCTCCACTACTGTCAGCCCAGGTATGGAAATCCGTACCGCCCGTCCCGGCCGGGAGGTGTCTGTGCGCGTCGGTCTGCTGACCAGAGAGTTCCCGCCGGACGTGTACGGCGGGGCGGGGGTGCACGTCGAGTTCCTGGCCGACCGGCTGCGCGAGCTGGTGGACGTGCGCGTGCACTGCTGGCGCGGGGCGGAATCCGGCGGGGAACAGGACGGGCAGGACGGGGTCTTCCGGTACGCGCCGGCCGAGAAGCTGGACGGGGCCAACGAGGCCCTGCGCAGCCTGTCGGTGGACCTGTCGATGGCGGCCGGCGTGGCCGACTGCGACCTGGTGCACTCGCACACCTGGTACGCCAACCTCGGCGGGCATCTGGCCAAGCTGCTGTACGGGATCCCGCACGTGATGACGGCGCACTCGCTCGAGCCGCTGCGGCCGTGGAAGGCCGAGCAGCTCGGGGGCGGGTACGCGCTCTCGAGCTGGGCCGAGCGCACCGCCGCGGAGAGCGCGGACGCGGTCATCGCCGTGTCGCACGGGATGCGGGCGGACATCCTCGCCTGTTACCCGGCGCTGGACCCGGACCGCGTTCACGTCGTGCACAACGGGATCGACACCGCGCTCTACCAGCCCACTCCGGATCCCGAGGTCCCGACCCGGTACGGCATCGACCCCGAGCGGCCCTACGTACTCTTCGTCGGCCGGATCACCCGGCAGAAGGGCGTGCCGCACCTGCTGCGCGCCGCCCGGCGGCTCGACCCGGCCGCGCAGCTGGTGCTGTGCGCGGGCGCCCCCGACACGCCCGAGATCGACCGCGAGTTCAGGGCCCTGGTCGACGAACTCGAACACGGCCGGGGCGGCGTGGTGTGGATCCCGCGCATGCTCCCGCGGCCCGAGGTGGTGCGGCTGCTCAGCCACGCCGCCGTCTTCGTCTGCCCCTCGATCTACGAACCGCTCGGCATCGTCAACCTCGAAGCCATGGCCTGCGGCGCGCCGGTCGTCGCCTCGGCCGTGGGCGGCATTCCCGAGGTGGTGCGCGACGGTGTCACGGGTCTGCTGGTCGGTTACGACGAGAAGGGTCCGGAAGCGTTTGAGGCCGGCCTCGCCGAGGCAATCGATACCGTACTCGCCGATCCCGACGCGGCCCGCCGGATGGGAGCGGCGGGGCGCGAGCGGGCCGTGGCCGACTTCGGCTGGGACGCGATCGCCCGCCGGACCGCGGCGCTGTACGAACGGCTGCTTCGGTAGCCGGGAGTCGGCGGCCGGGAGTCGGTGGTCGGCGCCCGACGCGGCAGGCGCGGGTGAACGCGGTAGGCACAGTGTCCAGTGGGAGCACAGCGAGCACAGGAGGCGGCGTATGCGGGGCGGACCTTCGGTACTGGGCATCGTGCTGGCCGGCGGGGAGGGCAAACGGCTGATGCCGCTCACCGCCGACCGGGCCAAGCCCGCGGTGACCTTCGGCGGTACCTACCGGCTGGTGGACTTCGTCCTGTCGAACCTGGTCAACGGCGACATCATGCGGATCTGTGTACTGACCCAGTACAAGTCGCACTCGCTCGACCGGCACATCACCATGACCTGGCGGATGTCGAACCTGCTGGGCAACTACGTCACCCCGGTGCCCGCGCAGCAGCGGCTCGGGCCGCGCTGGTTCCTCGGCAGCGCCGACGCGATCTACCAGTCGCTCAACCTCATCCACGACGAGAAGCCGGACTACGTCGTCGTCTTCGGCGCCGACCACGTCTACCGGATGGACCCGCGCCAGATGCTGCGCCAGCACATCGAGGGCGGGGCCGGGGCCACGGTCGCGGGTATACGGGTGCCGCGCTCGCAGGCCTCGTCCTTCGGCATCATCACGACCGCGGCCGACGGCGTGCACGTCGAGGGGTTCCTGGAGAAGCCGGCCGACCCGCCGGGGCTGCCGGACGACCCGGAGCAGGTGTACGCGTCGATGGGCAACTACGTCTTCACCACGAAGGCTCTGCTCGACGCCCTGCGCCAGGACGCCGAGGACGAACGTTCCGTACACGACATGGGCGGCAGCATCCTGCCCGCGCTGACCGAGATGGGGCAGGTCCAGGTCTACGACTTCGACCGCAACCACGTCCCCGGCGAGACCCCGCGCGACCACGGCTACTGGCGCGACGTGGGGACCCTGGACGCCTACTACGACGCGCACATGGACATGATCTCGGTGCAGCCGGTGTTCAACCTCTACAACCGGGAGTGGCCGCTCTACACCCACACCGTGCAGCTGCCGCCGGCCAAGTTCGTCGCCGGGGGTATCGCCAGCGAGTCGATGGTGGCGCCCGGCTGCATCATCACCGGCCAGGTCACCCAGTCCGTGCTCTCGCCCGGCGTGATCGTGGAGGAGGGCGCCGTGGTCCAGGGCTCGATCCTGCACGACAACGTGCGCATCGGCCGCGGTGCGGTGGTGCGCCGCGCGATCCTCGACAAGAACATCGTCGTACCGCCGGGCGCGACCGTCGGGGTCAACCCGGAGCGCGACCGCGAGCTCTACCACGCCTCGGCCAACGGGATCATCGCGCTGGGCAAGGGCCAGCACGTGCTGTAGCCGCGGGCCGGGCGCCCTCAGCCGATGGAGTGACGTTGGCCGTCGGCGGGGGCCCGGCCGTGCACGACGCCGCAGCTCGGGGCGTAATGTCCTGATGTGGATATCCGACGGGCGGGCGAAGACCAGGCCGAAGCGGGCCGTGGCGCGCCGCGCGCCACCGTGGCGGGCGGCCGCCGGGTCGCCGTCCTCGGCGCGGGTGTCGCGGGTCTGACGGTCGCGCACGAGCTGGCCGAGCGAGGGTTCGAGGTCACCGTCTACGAGCGGCGCGACGTACCCGGCGGCAAGGCCCGGTCCATCTTCGTGCCCGGCACCGGCGCCGGCGCGCGCCGCGACCTGCCGGGCGAGCACGGGCACCGGATGGTGCTCGGCTTCTACCGCAACCTGCCGGACACCCTGCGCCGCATCCCCGGCGCGGCCGGTGGGACCGTCCACGACACCCTCGCGCCCGTGACACGGTTCGAACTCGCGCGCGACGGCCGGCCGAGCATCCCGATCCCCGTCGGGCCGAGCGATCTGGACCTGCCCGAGCCCACCCTCGCGCACGCCGGGCTCCTGGTGAACACGCTCGCCGAGGTCCTCAAGGACGCGCCGTTGCTCCCGCCCGAAGAGATCCTCTTCCTCGCCGGCAAGGTCAGCGTCCTGTTCAGCAGCTGCGCCGAGCGCCAGTTCGGGCAGTGGGAGCACACCGGCTGGTGGGACTACATCGAGGCCAAGCGCATGTCCCCGGACTACCAGCGGATCTGGGGCGGCGGGGTGCAGATCCTCGAGGCGCTCAAGCCGCGCACCGCGAGCGTGCGCACCGTCGGCCAGGGCCTGGAGGCGATCTTCTTCAGCCTGTTCGGCCTCGGCGGCGACGGTGCCTTCGACCGCGTCTTCACCGGCCCCACCAGCGAGATGTGGATCGACCCGTGGACGGCGCAGCTGCGCTCCCTCGGCGTCCGCTTCGCCTTCGGCCGGCAGATCGAGGCGCTCGAGCTGCGCGACGGACGGATCAGCGCGGCCCGCGCCAGCACCCCCGACGGCGGCACCGAGCGTGTCGACGCGGACTGGTTCGTCGCCGCCGTCCCCGCCGACCGGGCCGTGCGGCTGTGGAACGCGGCGCTGCGCGAGGCGGACCCGCGGCTGGCCGCCATGGAAGGACTGCGACACACCTGGTCCAACGGCATCCAGTACTTCCTGCGCCGCCCCGCCCCGCTCGTCCCCGGCCACATCTTCCACATCGACGCGCCGTGGAAGCTCGCCTCGATCAGCCAGTCCAAGCTCTGGCGCGCCCCCTTCGCCGAAACCTGGGGGGACGGCCAGGCTCAGGAATCGCTCTCCGTGGTCATCTCGGACTGGGACACGCCCGGCATCCTGTACGGCAAGCCCGCGCACGCGTGTACCAGGGACGAGGTCGCGCGCGAGGTGTGGGCCCAGATGCAGGCCCACGTCAACCACGACGGCGACGACGTGCTCGACGACGCCATGGTGCACTCCTGGTCGCTGGACGAGGCGATCTCGGAGGCGCCGGACGGCCTGCGCAACGACGACCCCTTCCTGATGAACTGCACCGGATCCTGGGACCTGCGGCCCGACGCGTCCACCGCCGTCGCCAACCTCTTCCTCGCCGCCGACTACGTCCGCACCTACAGCAACGTCGACTTCGCCACCATGGAGACCGCCAACGAGGCCGCCCGCCGCGCCGTCACGGCCCTACTGGCAGCCGCGGGCGACACCGCCTCACCGCCGGTCCCGACGTTCACCCGGTACGAGCAGCCGGAGTTCGAGCTGGCAAAGCTTGCCGACCGCGAGCGCTGGCAGCAGGGCCTGCCGCACATCCTCGAGGCCGGGCCGATGCCCTGATCGAGTGTGGCGGCGCCGGCTCAGCCGTCGCCGTATGACGGCCAGTGAGCTGCCGTCCATTCCGGCCAGCCCGGCCATCCGGCCGGCGCGGCGGAGATCTCACCGTCGGCGAGTTCGCCGGCGTCAGGCTCCTGGAACCGTTCCCGCCAAGCGTCCACGTCGGCCTCGGTCATCGGAAAGGTCTGGTGCGGTGTCGTCTCCTGACGGTGGGCGATGCGGGCGAGCTGGACGTCCTTGTCCACCGGCAGGTAGACGACCTGGCAGGACGCACCTTCCGCCCGCGCCAGCCAGCGCAACGCCGAACGTTCGTCGCGTCCCCAGAGCCCGTAGTCGAGCACGACGTTGACGCCCAGGCGCAGCGCCTGGCGGGCGACCGAGATGAGCCGGCCTTCGACCACCCAGCGCTTTCCCTCGGCCATGGAGTCCCCGAACAGCGGGATCATCCACTGATCCGGAGTCAGCCGCAGCGCCCTGTGTGTCGCGGCGAGTTCTGCGGCCCGGGTGGTCTTGCCGGCTGCGGGCAGCCCGAGCATCAGGAAGAGCGTGGCGGGCGGTGGGCCTGGCGCGAGGGCCGGATCGGTCGGCGACGGGCCCGGGAACGGTTGTGTGCACGGGGAAACGGAGTGCTGCGGCTGCGGCGACATGACGACTTCCCAGATCAGGCAGGATGGCCCGGCAGCACGGGAACACGCACGTGGCTGCCGGCGGGACACCGATGCCGGCGGTACGTTCTGGCGCTGCCCTCGGCGGGGCAGCGGATGAGCCCCGGCCGGGTTGGCCGGCGGGGCCTCGGTACCGCCGCTAAGCGGCGATCCGGATCGTCATGGCGGCGCAGCACATGGAGCAGCACATGCTTCGACTCTAGCGGACGGGGCGGGAGGG
>NZ_JAGSOG010000129.1 GCF_018139695.1 Actinospica durhamensis
CTTCCCGCCACCCCGCCGGCTCCGCGAAACGAAGAACAGCACGATGCCGCCGACCACCACAACCACGACGATGATCCCGACAACAAGCCCCAGCGAACTCGACTTCTTACTGCTGCTCGCCGTAGGCGTCTGGTTGCCCGACCCAGGCCCCGCCGCCGTACTATTCGCCGACGGCGCAGTGGAGCTCCCCGCAGTGCTCACCACCGCAGGTCCGCCCAGGGGATTCGTCGTACTCGCAGGCTCCGCAGCCCCAAGCGCCGCCACAGGGTCGATGACCCCATACCCGATGTGGTCGTCGAACCGCTTGCCATGCTGAGTCTGCCCCGAGGCCGCTTGCGCAGTGTTGTCGATGATCGCCGAGACTACTTGTCCCTGCGTCCATGTCGGATGCAACCCAATGATAAGCGCAGCCTCAGCCGCCACCCACGGCGCAGCAAGTGAAGACCCGTTATTCTCCCCGTACTTGCCACCGATCAGCCCGATCTCAATACCCACACCCGGAGCCGCAACAGTTACGTCCGACCCGTAGTGAGAGTACTGGTCCATTTGCCCATTCTGGGCGATAGCTGATACATCGATCACGCCGGGAACCGGAGCCGGGCAGCCAACTTGATTGCCGCTGATTGCGGTATTGCCAGTCGCGGCGACTACGACGACGTTGTGGCTCAGGGCATAATCAATGGAGTCGACGACATCTTGCGGACACTGTCCATTTGTGCCGTAAGAGATATTGATAACTCGTGCGCCATGGTCTGTCGCATACCTAATTGCGGCATCGGTGGCTGGGTTAGATCCCCCATTACTGCCGGTGCCCGTCTTGATCGGCAGGATCTTCGCCTGATCTGCAAGCCCAACCATGCCGTACTGATTGCCGTTGCTCTCATGTGCATGGGCGGCAATTATTGTAGCGATGGATGTTCCATGCGACTCGTTGTTATCGTCGCTAGTATCAGCGCCCGGATTTTCTGGATTCACTAGATTAATTCCAGGTAAAAGCGAGCCCTGCAGATCTGGTTGATTGGGATCCACGCCGCTGTCGATCACGGCAACCGTAACGCCAGCGCCCCGCGCGTTGAACTGGCTGTGGATCTCCCCATTTTGGAGCTTGGTGAGTGCCCACTCCTTGTCTGCAATGGGATTATCTGATGCATACGCGGTCCCGCTGCTGACGACTGCCAAGGCGAGCGCTCCTACGAGTGCGAGCGCTCGCCTTCCCGTCCTCGAAGCCTGACGATTATCCCGCTGCATCTGCCGCTCCCCTGTACCAAAGTCCGTCACGTGGTCCATGCGATGCTCGGTCCAGGTTAGCGTGCCCTGCTATTCGATGACACCGCCAGGCGGTGCGGCGTTCTTGTACTTGTCGCCGTACCAGAAGTCCCGATCCTCCTTAAGCCAGGATGCGCGGTTCCCGCGGTCGTCCTTGCCTCCGCCGCCGCCAGCTCCGCGACCCATGCCGCCCATCGCGCCGCCCATCTGCTGGGCATCGCTACCTTCGCCCTCGGCCGATGAGGCAGCGGCCGACGTGCCGCTATTTCCGGTGCCAGTGCTGGAACCGGCACGCAGCGAGGACTGCGAACCGTAGCCGGTGCCCCCCGCTTCTTCGCCGATGTCGCCGGCTCCTGCGGACGAACTTTCAGAGCCGATACCTCCTGCTCCGCCTAGCCCCCCAGACGCGAGGCCAGCGGCGCCGCTGCCGAGGGCACCACCTGTGCCACCGAGGTTGGAAAGCCCACCACCAGATCCGCCGGAGCCACTGAAGCTTCCGCTCCCAATGCTGCCGACGCTGCCGTTTGCGCCGATGCCGCCGTAGCCTGTGCCCGTGGTGCTAGTGCCTGTACCGCCACTACCGATTCCAGACGTAACAGTCGTGGGGGAAAACTGGTCGTTGATCGCTCCAGTCTGAGCGGTTCCGTTACTGCCGCTGCCCGATCCGCTGCCGCTACTACTACCTGATCCGCTGCCACTGTTGGTACCTGATCCGCTGTTTCCGCCGTTGTAGCCGTTGTAACCGCTGCTGCTGGTTCCACTACCGCTGCCACCACTGCCGCTACTGCTACCGCCACTGCCGTCATTGAAGGAGCCAACGGTGGACACCGGGTACATGACGGGAGCAACGACTGGCGTACCGCTTGCAGTGCCGCCACCTCCGTCGCCACTTTTCTTGGCGCCACTCCCGGGTCCGGGATTTGTCGGATCGTCCCTGAATGTACTGGGCAACTGCGACTGAGCCTGCGTATACGCCGACGCCAGCTGGGTCATGACCTGGGTGGCGGCTTGCTTCTTGTTGGAGATGTCCTGTTTGGCGGCTTCGGAGGCGAGGTTGGCCATGCCGCCGCTGAGGAAGCCGCCGATGATGCCGGTGACGGCGTTGCTGTCGACGTCGGCGAGGAGTTGTTCGGCTTCGCTGGGGGGGTCGGGCATGTACTTCTGGGCCCAGGAGAGGGAGCTGCTGGCGTAGTTCATGACCTGGCCGACGGTGTCGGCGTCGGCGGCGTGCTGGTTCATCTGGGTGACGAGGGCGTTCGCCTGCTGGCTGAACTGGTCGGCGGCGGCGCCGGTCCAGGAGGACTGGATGCCGCTCAGGGTGGACTGGAGCTGCTGGGTGGCCTCGGTGACCGACTGGCTGTGCTGGGTGTTGTTGTCGGCCTCGGTCTGGATGGTCGAGGCGTTACCGGAGTGCACGTAGTTGTACAGCTGTTGGTGTGACATGGATCCGTAGTCGGTCATGTGTGCTCACTCCCTCGCCGACTCACGTGCCGGTGTTGTCGTTGCTCGAGGACGAATCCGAGGAGGAATCCGACGATGAGTCTGACGACGAATCCGACGACGGATTCGTGATCGTGTACGTCTGGCCGGTGGTGGCGGTCGACGCGGTGGCCGTCGCCGTGTCGGTGGTCGTGGTGGTGCCCTGGGCGTTGGTGGTGGCCAGGGGCTCGGTGGTGAAGCCGCCGGACTTGCCGTCGTACTGGGCCACGATCTGGTTGAACTGGTCGGTCAACTGCTGCTCGGTCTCGGCGTAGTTCTTGCCCGCGGCGCCGAGGACCGTGGTCATGGTGTTGACGAGCTGGGTGATCTCCTCGAAGTTCGTCATCAGCGACTGCATCGAGTTCTGGTACGCGCTGGCGAGGGACTGGGCCTCGGGGAAGTTTCCGAGGCCGGCGTCGCTCGAGTCGGCGGCGGCGGTGTTCATGCCCAGGGCGACCGACTGGGCGACCATGGAGTCCATGATGCCGAGCAGCTTGCTCTGGTACGTCTGAAGCGCCGAGATCTCGACGGTGTACGCCGCCCCCGCGGCCGCATCTAGCATCTTCCCGCCAGCCTTCCCCACTCAGCCGATCTTCACGAGACACTCATCGCGTACTCTAGCGAACGCGCGCCGCTTCCGGCTCCGGGCGAGCCGTCGCAGGACTCTGCGCCCCGCCCCGTCGCGCGGCGACGCCGCTTCGAGTCGTTTCCGTATCCACTATGCCGCACGCGGCCCCTCCCGTCAGTACGCGCGGCCGGGCTGACGTCGCGTCGAGCCGTCGCTTTGTTCGTGTTCTGATTATCGCCTCGTCGGCTCGCCGGGCGACCGAGCCTGCTGAGACGCCCCCTGCGCGCGCCTCAGTCGGCCGGTCCTGCCCGGCGGGCCCTCCCGCCCTGTTGGTGGTCTCCCGTTGTTCGGCCAGAGCCACGCGGTCCTGCGACCTCCCCAGGCCGCGGGACCGCGTGTCCTGCCCTCATCCTCGGAGCGCGGCCTCGGTGTGCCGACGCTCCGTCACCCGCTGTACGCGGAACCGCCTGAAGACCAGCCAACCACACGCCACCGACAGAGACGAGGCGGAGAGGCTCTTTATGTGTATCTGAACCTGGCTTTTACCGGACTTTACGTTTTTGCGGCTTGTCGTGCGCAGACGTATCGTCAGATTTATTTCGTCACATCTGTGGCAGTGGTGGCGATGGTCACAGTGGTGGCAACGGCGGCCCTGGCCGTCGAGGTCACATCGCGTCTTGGCGGGGTTGGACTACCTCGCGGAACAGGTACATCGCGCCGGCGGCCAGGGGGATCGCGAGGAGGGCGCCGACGACGCCGAGGAGGGCGGCGCCGATGAGGGCGGCTATGACGGCGACCATAGGGGGGACGTCGACCGAGCGGGACATCACGCGCGGGTAGATCACGAAGTTCTCGAACTGCTGGTAGGCGATGAAGAACAGGCACGCTACCAGCGCTTTTGTGGGTGACTCGAGGAAGACGATCAGGGTGACCACCACCGCGCCGATCGTCGCGCCCACCAACGGGATCAGGTCGGTGAGTGCGATCAGCAGGGCCAGGGGGAGGAGGAACTCGACCTGGAGCACGGTGAGCATGAGGAACGCGGCGAGGCCGGCGAGCGCGGCCACGATCATGGCGCCGGAGACGTAGCCGCCCATCCGGTCGAGCACGCCGTCCGAGAGCAGCGCCACGCGCGAACGGCGGGTGCGCGGCACCAGGTTGAGCAGCGCTACCCGGATGGTGGGCAGGGAGCTGAGGAAGTAGATCGTCATCACGATGACGGTGAAGGTCTCGAAGACCGAGGTGATGACGAACTCGCCGAAGCCGAGGATGCTGCCGGCGATCACCTGCGCCGTGTCCGCGCCGGTGAACATCTTCTCCAGCCGGCCGACGACGTTGTACTTCTGGTCGAAGCGCGCGATCTCGGTGTTGTGGCTCAGGTTCTCCAGGCGCTGCGGCATCGCCGCGATCAGGCCGCTGGTCTGGGTGGCGAGCGGCTGGGCGATGGCGGTGACGAAGGCGGCGAGCAGCAGCATTCCGCCGCCCGCCACGATGAGTACCGCCAGGCCCCGGCTCACCCCGCGCCGGGTGAGCCTCTCCACCAGCGGGTTGAGGCCCACGGCGATCAGCAGGGCGATGAGGATCAGGATCAGCTCGGTGGTGACCGAGACGAGGGCTTCGGCCAGGTAGTAGCAGATGATCACGCCGAGGCCGCCGACGAAGCCTATGTAGTAGGGGTGCGACCGGCGGAACGGGAGCCCGCGGCGCCTCGGCGAGGGCTGCGGTTCGCCGCCTGAGGATTCGCCCGCCGCGGGCTCACCCCCTGCGTCGGGTGCCTGCGCCGCCGACTCCGTCTCGAGATCCATGGTCATGAGGATAAAGGGGGAGCGCGGGAGTACGGCGCGGGGGTCTGAGGGGCGGAGGCAGGCGATGCGGGGGCCGGACCGGAGGCAGATGGTCGGGAGATGCCAGGCCGCGGCGGCGCGGCGGATCGACAAAGGCGGGACCGCCGGCCTCTGGGGCCGGGGATCCCGCCTTCGCGCCTACGCGCCGTGTCGTGCCGTGACCGCCGCGTGATCAGCGCTGTGCCGGCACCGAGTCCTCGGCGGAGTCGTCCGCGCCGCCCATGAGGCCGGCCAGGGCGCCGCCCGCGGCGCCGCCGGTGAGGGTGGCGAGCATCTCGCGCACGTTGTGCAGCTGCGCGTTGATGGAGTCGCGACGGTGGGTCAGGGCGGCGAGCTCGCGCTCGGCCTCGGACCGGATCCGGTCGGTCTTGGCGCGGGCGTCGGCGATGATGTCGTCGGCCTGGCGCTGCGCGGTCTCGATGGTCTGACGCGCGCGACGCTCGGCGTCGGTGCGCATCTTCTCGGCCTCGAGGCGGATCTGCTCGGACCGGGTCTCGACCTCGGCCAGGTGCTTCTCGGCCTTGGCCTGACGGGCCGCGAGGTCGCGCTCGGACTGCTCGCGCCGCTTGGCCAGCTTGGTCTCGAAGTCGGTCGCGGCGGCCGCGGCCGACGCCCGGATCTCCTCGTAGTGCGCCTCGGCCTCGGCCCGCTTGGCGGCGGCGTCCTTCGCGGCCTCTCCGCGCGCCTGGTTGGCCTCCTCGTTGGCGCGCTCCTTCAGGCGCACGCCCTCGGCCTCGGCCTTGGCCTTGCACTCCTTCGCGTAGTTCTCGGCGTCGGCGCGCACCTGGCCGGCCGCCTGCTCCGCGAGCTCACGGTGCTGGTCCGCGGCGCGGCGGGCCTCCTCGCGCAGGTCCTTCGCCTCTTCCTCGGCGAGCCGCAGGATCTTCTCGACCCGGGCGCCGAGACCGGCGTAGGAGGGCTCGGAGTCGGACAGCTGCGCCTGCACGGACTGGTTCTCCAGGTGGAGCTCCTCGATCCGCTTCTCCAGCGCCGCCACCCGGGTGTGCGCGGTGTCTCGCTCCGCGGTCAGCTTCGTCACACGCTCGTTCGTCTGGGCGATGTCATAGCCCTTACGCACGATTTCGAGGCCGAGGGGAGAGGTGGTCTCGCTCATCTACTTTCCGTCTCTGACTTGACCGTCGAGGGTAGGTCGAATCTTTCGGCTGGCCCGGCGGTACGGCTGTCGGCACTGGCTTGCTTGCGACGTACGTCGTGCGAAGTCTCCGGCAATCCTTTCAGATTTCCGCGCTTCTCGGGTACGCCTCGGGGGATTGTGCCCGTATCCCAACCTTCGAGGGTGGCGCGCGGGCGCCCTCACACTATCGGCAGAATGGAAAACCGGCATCGGCCCGGTACGCCGGGCCGCGCGCATCGCCTCCTCGTTCATCGCGCATCAGCGCGACCGACTACGGTTTCTTGGCGCCGTCGGCGCCCGACTGCTTGTCGCCGAGTCCGGGCAGCGGCCCGGTGAGCGCGTCGAGCACGCCCTGGACCCTGGCCATCTCGTCGGTGATCGCGTTTCGGCGGCGAGCTATGGCGTCCACGTCGCGCTGCGCCTCCGCCTTGGACTTGTCGGCGTCGGTGCGGGCCTTGGACACCAGTGCGTCCGCCGCCTTCTCGGCCGCGGCCTTGAGCGCCGCGGTCTCGGCCGCCGCCTCCTGGCGCAGCCGCTGTGCCTCCCGCTGCGAGGTCGCCACCTGTTCGGCGACGGTGTTGCGCAGCCGGTCCGCGCCGTCGTGGGCGTCCGCGAGGGTCTTCGCGGCCTCCCGTCGGGCGTCCTCGAGTTCCTTGCGGGCCTGCGCGACGAGTTCGTCGGCCTGCCGCGCCGCGGTCTGCAGGCCGTCCGCGGCCTTCTTGCGGGCCTCACCGGTGGTCCGGTCGGCCAGCGCCTGGGCGTCCGAGGTCAGCCGGTCCGCCTGCGCGCGCGTGTCGGTGAGCAGCTTGGTGGCCTCGGCCTGGGCCTTGTCGGTCAGGCCCTCGGCGCCCGCCCTGATCCGGTCGACCTCGTCCCTGGCCGCGGCGGTCAGCTTGTCCGCCCCGGCGCGGGCCTCGGCCTTGGTGTTCTCCGCGTTGGCGGCCGAGGCCTGGCCGATCTTCGCAGCCTCCTGACGCGCGGTGGTGACGAGCTCGTCCGCCTCGCCGCCGGCCTTCGCGAGGGCCTCCATGGCCTGGCGCCGCGCGTCCGCGAGGACCTGCTCGGCCTGCTTGCGGGTCTCGTCGGCCTGGGCGCCGGCCTTCTGCGTGGTCTGATCGGCCCGGTCCTGCGCCCCCTTGACCGTCTCGGACGCCTGGGCCTGCGCGGCCTCGAGCACGCCGTCGGCACTGGCCCGGATCGCGGTGACCTCGTCCCGCGCGGCCTGGATCGAGCCGGCGTTGGACCGGATCGTGTCCTTGGTCAGCTTCTCGGCCTCGGCCTTGGACTTGGCCGCGAACGCGTCGGCCTCCTCGCGCTGGCGCGTGGTGTCGGCCTGAGTCCTGGCGCGCAGCCCGTCGGTCTCGGCCTTGGCCTCCTCGCGCATCTGCGCGGTCTCGGCGGAGACCTTCTTGCGCAACGCGGTGGTCTCCACCATCGCGTCGTCGCGCAGCCTCGCGGCCTCGGTCCTGGCCTCGCCGAGGGCGCGCTCGCCGTCGGCGCGGGCGTCCGCGAGGGCCTTGTCAGCCTGCTGCTTGAGTACGAGCGCGGCGCTCTCCGCCTCCGCCCTGACCGTCGCAGCCTCCTGCTGTGCGGCCTCGATCACGCCCGCGGCCTCTGCCCTGATGGCGGCCGCGGCGGACTCGGCGTCGGTGCGCACGGCCGCGGCGGCCTGCTCGGCCTCGGCGTGCCTGGTCGCGATCTGCTCGTCCGCCTTGGCCCGCTGCGCGTTGACCTCCTTGCGGGCGGCCTCGCGCATCGCCTCGACCCCGGCCTCGGTGTCGAGCCGGATCTTGTCGGCCAGCTCCGAGGCGTCCTGGCGGGCCTTGACCGCCGCGGCCTCGGCCTGCGAGCGCAACGTGTTGGACGCGGCCTTGGCGTCCTCGCTGATCTTCTCGGCCTGGGCGGCGGCCTGCTCGCGCAGCTTGGTGGCGGCCGCGTCGGCGTCCGTACGCAGCTTCTCGGCCTGCTCGTTCGCCTCGGCCACGAGCCGGGCCGCCTCGGCCTCGGCCGTCTCCCGGGCGGCGAGGGCCTGCGCCTCGGCGGTGTCAGTGATCTTCTTCGCGGCGGCGGTGGCCACGCCGTGCGCGCCGGAGGCCTCCTCGTGCAGCCGGCCGGCCTCGCCGTGCAGCCGCTCGGACTCGGCCTGGAACTGCTCGGCCTCGGCCCGCAGCCGGGTCGCCTCCTGCTCGCGCCGCTCCAGATCCGCGGCCGCCTCGGCGCTGAGCGTCTCGGCCGCGCCGCGGGCCTCGGCCACGATCCGCTCGGACTCGGCGGCCGCGTCCGACAGCGCCTGCGCGGCCTCCTGCGCGGTGCGGGCGGCGGCGAGGTCGGCTTCCTTCTTGGTCTTCGCGGCCTGTTCGGCGGCCAGCGCGCCGATCCGCTCGGCGTCGAGCTCGGCCGCCTCGCGGGCCTTCGCAGCAGCCTGTTCCGCCTCGGAGCGCAGCCGGGCGCCGGCCGCGGTGGCCTCCTGGGTGGCCCGCTCCGCCTGAGCCAGGGCCTTGTCACGGGCGGCCTGCGCGGTCGCCTTCGCCTCGGCGATCACCTCGGCCGCGCGGGCCTCGGCCTCGGCCCGCATCCGGGCCACCTCGGCCTCAGTGCTCTGCCGCAGCCGGGTGGTCTCCGCCTCGGTCAGCTCGCGCAGGCGTACGGCCGCGGTCTGGGTGGCCTCGCGCAGCTGGGTGGTCTCGGCCTGGGCCTCGGCGCGCACCCGGGCGGCCTCCGCGGCGGCCTCGGCCTCGTGCCTGGCCGCGGCCTGCTGGGCCGCCATCCGCATCGCGGCGGCGGCCTCGTCGGCCTCGGTCTGCACCCGGGAGGCCTCGGTCTGGGCCATGGTGAGCAGCTTCTGCGCGCTGGTGGACGCGGAGGCGTTCTGCTTCTCCGCCGACTCGCGCAGCGCGGCCACCCGGCTCTCGCCCTCGACCACCCGTGCCCGGGCCTGGGCCAGGCCGGCCTCTACCTCGGCCTGTGCCTGAGCCCTGACATGCGCGGCGTACTCCTGCGCCTGCCGCAGCTCGGCCTGCGCCTGCTCGCGCAGCTGGTGCATCTCGGTGGCGGCCTGCGACCTGGCCTCCTCGATGGCCTGACGGCGCATCGCGTCGGCCTCCGAGCGCACCCGCTCGGCCCAGGCCACCGACTCGTTGACCTCGGCCTCGCCGCGCTGGCGGCGCTCGGCGAGCTCGGTCTCGAGCAGCATCCGCCGCTCGTTGAGCTCGCTCTGCAGCCGCTGCGCCTCCTGCTGGGCGGCCGCGCGGACCTGGTCGGCCTGCTGCTGCGCGGTACGCAGCATCTGGTCGACCCGGCCGGAGATGTTGTTGAACTGCGGGTGCAGGCCGCGGCGGAACTCGTGCAGCTTGGAGCGCAGCACCTCGATCTGGTAGGCGAGGTCCTCGGCGTGGTTGACCGCCTCGTCCCGCTCCTCGCGCAGCCGGGTGAGCTCGGCTTCCATCTCGTCGAGGTGCGCGTCCACCTCGTACCGGTTGTAGCTCAGGAGTTCCTGCTGGGGCGCGGGCGACTGCTGGGGCGGGGCAGGTTGCCCAGGGTACTGGGCCGCATACCCCCCGTTGCCGGATTGGGCATGCTGGGGGCGTGAACCGTACCCGGTCCGTTCGTCCACGCGCCCGTATCCCATGAGTGCCTATGGTGTCAGATGACCGGGGTCGGGCTCTAGACGTCGCGGAAGCGTTCGATTTCACTCCGGTGACGATCTCGCAACGCACCGTTGCTGACGCCCAGGCCTTCGGCCGGTGCTAGACACAGTACCCCGACTTTGCCCTGATGCAGATTGCGGTGGACGTCGAATGCGGCCTGGCCCGCTTGTTCGAGCCCGTACGAGCGCGAGAGCGTGGGGTGGATCATCGCCTTCTGTACGAGCCGGTTGGCCTCCCAGGCCTCGCGGTAGTTGGCGAAGTGCGAACCGATGACCCTCTTGAGATTCATCCACAGATACCGGTTGTCGTATTCGTGCATGAACCCGCTGGTGGAGGCGCAGGTGACGATCGTTCCGCCGCGGCGGGCCACGTAGACCGAGGCGCCGAAGGTCTCCCGGCCGGGGTGTTCGAACACGATGTCGGGGTCGTCGCCCCCGGTCAGTTCCCGGATGCGCGCGCCGAAACGCTGCCACTCCTTCGGATCCTGCGTCGCCGGGTCGGACCAGAACCGGTAGCCCTCGGCGTTGCGGTCCACGATCAGCTCGGCGCCCATGGCCCGGCAGATCTCAGCCTTCTGCGGCGAGGAGACCACGCAGACCGGGATCGCGCCGCCGTTGAGGGCGTACTGGGTGGCGTACGAGCCCAGCCCGCCGGAGGCGCCCCAGATCAGCACCACGTCGCCCTGCTTCATCCCGGCGCCGTTGCGCGAGACCAGCTGCCGGTACGCGGTGGAGTTGACCAGGCCGGGGCTCGCGGCCTCCTCCCAGGTCAGGTGGGCCGGCTTGGGCATCAGCTGGTTCGCCTTGACCAGGGCGATCTCGGCCAGGCCGCCGAAGTTGGTCTCGAAGCCCCAGATGCGCTGCTCCGGGTCGAGCATGGTGTCCCCGTGCCCGGCGGCGTCCTCGAGCTCCACCGACTGGCAGTGCGCCACCACCTGGTCGCCGGGCTTCCACTTGTTCACGCCCGCTCCGACCCGCAGCACCACGCCGGACAGGTCGGAGCCGAGGATGTGGTACGGCAGGTCGTGCCGCTTGGTGAGCTCGGAGAGCCGGCCGTACTTGCGCAGGAAGGCGAAGGTGGGCACCGGCTCGAAGATCGAGCTCCAGACGGTGTTGTAGTTGATCGCGCTGGCCATCACGGCCACCAGCGCCTCGCCCGGCCCGAGTTCGGGCAGGGCCACCTCGTCGAGGTGCAGCGCCTTGCGCGGGTCCTTCTCCCGGGTCTCGAGCCCCTCGAACATTCCGGTCTCGTCCGCGTGCACCGTGACGGCGCGGTACGAGGCGGGCAGCGGGATGTGGGCGTAGTCCTCGGGTGTCGCTTCGCCGCTGAGTACGGCGTCGCGGATTTCGTTGATGCTCATGGGGGTCGGCCTCCGAACGGATGGTCGCGTCGAGCGCGGCGGGAGTGTCGTCCGCCGCTTAGCTACTTGCCGGTAACTATGCCGACCGAAGGCCTGCTTGGCTAGATGCCGCGCTCACATTTCTGCGCGCGCAACGTGACAACCTGCACTCTTGCGCCCGCGACCCCGTCGCACCAGCCGTCCCGCGACCCCCTCGCCGCCCCCGCGTCACGCCCCGGGCGCCACCACGTACAGCCGCTGGGTCGCCCGGGTCAGGGCGACGTAGAGGGTGCGCAGACCGGCCGGGGACTCGGCGGCGATGGCGTCGGGGTCGAGGACCACGGCGGCGTCGTACTCGAGGCCCTTGGCGTCGAGGTCGGTCAGCACCACGAGGCGGGGATGGGCCTCGGCGCGGTCCGCGAGGCTCGCGGCGACGGCGTCGAACGCGGCCAGGGTGGTGATCACGCCGACGGTGCCCTCCACACTCTCGAGGGCCGCGTCCACGGCCTGGCCGAGATCGGTGAACTCCTCCGGCGGGAAGCCGGTCTTGCGCACGGCCTCGGGCAGCTGCACGTCCGGCATGGCCCGGCGGGCGAAGCGGGCGGCGTACTCGTAGATCTCGGCCGAGTTGCGGTAGTTGGTGCGCAGCTCGTGCCGGTGCCGTTTCTGGTCGCCGAGCGCGAGTTCCATCGCCTGGCGCGACTCCTCCGGGTCGGGCCAGGCGGACTGCACCGGATCGCCCACCACGGTCCAGGACGCGCGGCGGCCGAGCCGGCCGAGCACGCGCCACTGCATCGGGGACAGGTCCTGCGCCTCGTCCACGATCACGTGCGCGTAGGTCTCGCGGCCGCTGTCCTTCTTGGCCGTGGGATTGCGGTCGACCCAGGATGAGACCTCGAGTACGCCGCTGTCGGCGAACGGGTCCTCCGGCTCGCGCTCATTCACCGGGACGGGGCCGAGCAGCTGGTCGAGCTCGGCCAGCAGCGGCACGTCCTCGACGGTCCAGGTGACCTCCTCGGCCCAGGACGCGGCCAGTTCGGCGACCTGATCGGAGGTCAGGTCCCGGCCGGCCAGCGCGCCGAGCACCGCGGGGTCGGCGAGTTCGCGCAGCACCTGGTCGGGCGCCCGGTGCGGCCACCACCGCTCGATGAAGGCCTCGAATTCGGTCCGGTCGCGCAGGTCCCGGTCGAAGTGGGCCCGCTCGGTGCGCCGCCGGTCGCGCAGTTCGCGCGGCAGCCGCTCCCACAGCGCCTCGAGCACCATCGTGGCCGCGTGCGCCCGCTGCACGTTCGGCTGCGGGCCCTGCTGGCCGCGGCCGAGCACGACCGAGCGCACCCGGTCCAGCGCGCGCCGGTCGAGCTGCACGATGTTGCCCTGGTAGGTCAGCCGCAGCTGCTCGGGCACGCCGGGCGGTGCGGTGCGCACGGCCCGTTCGAGCACCGGCAGGATGCCGAGGCCGCCCTTGACCGCCGCCAGCGAGGCCCGGTCGTGTCGCGCCGCCTGCACGCCGTCGAGCAGTTCGCCGAGCGAGCGCAGCGCGGCGGTGTGCTCGCCGAGCGAGGGCAGCACCTGCTCCACGTACGCGGTGAACACCCGGGAGGGACCGACGATCAGCACGCCGCCGGACTCGAACCGCCGTCGCTCGTTGAACAGCAGGTAGGCCGCGCGGTGCAGGGCCACGGCGGTCTTACCGGTGCCGGGGCCGCCGGTGATCAGCGTGGCGCCTTCGCCGGGGGAGCGCACCGCGAGGTCCTGCTCGCGCTGGATGGTGGCCACGATGTCGTGCATCACCGTGCCGCGCTTGCGGGTGAGCGCCGCCATCAGCGCGCCGTCGCCGATCACGGTCAGCTCGGCGGCCAGCGGGTCCTCGGGGGCCAGCAGGTCGTCGTCCAGACGGGTGACGTGGCGGCCGGCCGACTTGATGGTGCGCCGACGCACCACGCCGCGCCGGTCCACCGGGGTGGCCTGGTAGAACACGGCCGCGGCCGGGGCCCGCCAGTCCACCGCGAGCGGCTCGTACTCCTCGTCGCGCACGCCGAGCCGGCCGATGTACTGCACCTCGCGGTCCGCGAAGTCGAGCCGGCCGAAGACCAGGCCCTCCTCCTCGGCGTCGAGGCGCTGCAGCCACACCGCGGCCTGGTAGACGATCGAGTCCCGCTCGACCAGGCCGCCCTCGTGGCCGAACTGCGCCCGCCGATGCCCCTCGGCCTCGTACGCCCGGGCCCGGGCCCGAGTCGCCTCCAGCCGTTCGTAGACCAGGTCCACGTGCTCCTGCTCGCGGAGCAACTCCGCGGCTGCGGGATCGGCGGGGTCCGGCGACGCGCCGGCGGCGCGGGGCCGGGGCTGCGACGGCTGCGGCTGCGGCTGTGGCAAGGAGGTCCTCCGGGGACGGGGGCGTGGACGGGAAAAAGCCAGACCGAAGAGTCTACCGGGACGTGCCCGGCCGCACCTCACCGCACGTGTGAACAGTGCGCGGCGGCTCGTCCCGCCCTGGTCCGCGGCCCGTTCCGGCGGCGCCGGGCCCCGGCCCGCTCCGCCTGTCTACGCCCCGGCCTGCCCGCTCGCCCGCGCCACGCCCTGCTCGATCGCCGCGCCGAGCGCCTGGTGGTCGGTCCAGTGCTTGGTCACCTGGAACTTCGGGCCGTCCGCCCGGGTGACCAGCCAGTTGCCGCCCCTGGAGGTGACGGCGGCCTGCTCCCAACGGAAGAGGTTCGTCCCACCGCGCCCGTTCGCGAACACGAATCCCTTGTCGTACAGGTAGATCCGGGCCTGCTTGAACGCCAGGCGGCCCAGCCGGGTGGCCGGGCGGTGCACCGAGTGCAGGTGGCCGAGGTTCTCCTGCATGGCCAGGATGCGCAGCTGGTTCGGCACCTTCTCGCCCGGCTCGAGGCCGCGCGGCCCGCCGAGGTCTCCGACCGCGCCGGGCCCGAGTTCGTCATTCATGAACCGGGGACTGTACCAGTTCGGTGAGGATCCCCTGGCAGTCCTTGGGGTGCAGGAAGTTGATCTGCGAGCCGAACGTGCCGTGCCGCGGCTCCGGGTAGAGCGCGCGCACGCCGGTCTCGGTGACGGCCGCGGTCTCGGCCCGCACGTCGGCCGTGCCGAAGGCGACGTGGTGCACGCCCTCGCCGTGCGACTCGAGGAACTTCGCTATCGGCGAGTCCTCCCGGATCGGCTCGAGCAGCTGCAGGTAGGTGGCCCCGCCGTCGTCGGTCCCGTTGATCCGCAGCATCGCCTCGCGCACGCCCTGCTGCTCGTTGACCTCCTGGTGGAAGACCTCGAAGCCGTAGGTGCGCTGGTAGAAGGCGATGCTCGCGGCCAGGTCGCGGCAGGCGATGCCTATGTGGTCCACGCGTGTGATCATCGTGAGGTGCCCTTCCGGACGAGGAGTGTCGAATGACGCGGACCGTGGTCCCCGCCCCTTGTAGGGCGCATCATGTGGCGGAGATGACAGGTCCAAACCCTACTGGCGAGTAGCCCATTCGGCGATAGTGTGAAGTCACGTCCCCATACCTGATTCCATGCGATGGGAGTCCACGCCATGACCACCTCCGTCATCGTCGCCGGAGCGCGCACCCCGATGGGTCGACTGCTCGGCTCGCTCACTCCGTTCTCCGGCGCCGACCTGGGCGCCTTCGCCATCAAGGCGGCGCTCGAGCGCGCCGGGGTGGCCGGCGACCAGGTCCAGTATGTGATCATGGGCCAGGTCCTGCAGGCCGGCACCGGGCAGCTCCCGGCCCGCCAGGCCGCGGTCAAGGCCGGGATCCCGATGAGCGTTCCCGCCCTCACCCTCAACAAGGTGTGCCTCTCCGGCCTCGACGCCATCGCCCTGGCCGACCAGCTGATCCGGGCCGGGGAGTTCGAGATCGTGGTGGCCGGCGGCCAGGAGTCGATGACCAACGCGCCGCACGTGCTGCCCAAGTCCCGCGAGGGCCACAAGTACGGCGCGATCGAGATGCTCGACACCATGGCGCACGACGGCCTGACCGACGCCTTCGAGCACATCGCCATGGGCGAGTCCACCGAGCACCACAACGCCCGGCTCGGGCTCACCCGCGAGGAGCAGGACCGCATCTCCGCGGCCTCGCACCAGCGCGCCGCCGCGGCCCAGAAGAACGGGCTGTTCGAGGCCGAGATCGTGCCGGTGGAGATCCCACAGCGCAAGGGCGAGCCGGTGGTCTTCCGCGAGGACGAGGGCATCCGGGCGGACACGACCGTGGAGAGCCTCGCCAAGCTGCGTCCGGCCTTCACCAAGGACGGCACCATCACCGCCGGCTCCGCCTCCCAGATCTCCGACGGCGCCGCCGCGGTGGTCGTGATGAGCAAGGCCAAGGCCGAGGAGCTGGGCCTGAGCTGGATCGCCGAGATCGGCGCGCACGGCAACGTGGCGGGGCCGGACAACTCGCTGCACTCGCAGCCGTCCAACGCGATCAAGCACGCTCTGGCCAAGGAGGGTCTCGACGTCGCCGACCTCGACCTGATCGAGATCAACGAGGCCTTCGCCGCGGTGGCCGCGCAGTCGGCCAAGGACCTCGGTGTGGACTTCGACAAGGTCAACGTGAACGGCGGGGCCATCGCGCTCGGCCACCCGATCGGCATGTCCGGCGCCCGGCTCGTGCTGCACCTCGTGCTCGAACTCGGCCGGCGGGGCGGCGGCGTGGGCGCCGCGGCCCTGTGCGGCGGTGGCGGCCAGGGCGACGCGCTGATCGTTCGGGTACCGTCGGCGTCGTGAGCATCGATGTGGCCACCCTGCTCGACCGCGCGCGGGAAGGCGATCCGCGTGCGGTCGCGCGGCTGATCTCCCTGGTCGAGAACGGCGCCCCGCAGCTGCGCGAGATCCTCGCCGCGCTCAGCGCCTACGCCGGTTCGGCGTACCTGGTGGGCCTGACCGGCTCGCCCGGCGTCGGCAAGTCCACCACCACGAACGCGCTGGTGTCCGAGTACCGCGCCCGCGGCAGGCGGGTGGGCGTGCTGGCGGTGGACCCCTCCTCGCCGTTCTCCGGCGGAGCGCTGCTCGGGGACCGGGTGCGGATGCAGGACCACGCCACCGACCCGGACGTCTTCATCCGTTCGATGGCCTCGCGCGGGCACCTCGGCGGCCTGGCCGCGGCCACACCCCAGGCCGCGCGGGTGCTCGAGGCGGCCGGCTGCGAGGTCGTGCTGATCGAGACGGTCGGGGTCGGGCAGTCCGAGATCGAGGTGGCCTCGGCCGCCGACACCACGGTGGTGCTGCTCGCGCCCGGGATGGGTGACGGGATCCAGGCGGCGAAGGCCGGGATCCTGGAGATCGGCGACGTCTACGTGGTCAACAAGGCCGACCGGGACGGGGCCGAGTCCACCGCCCGCGAGCTCAACCACATGCTCGCCCTGGGTGAGCGGCGCAATCCGGGCGACTGGCGCCAGCCGATCGTCAAGACCGTCGCCGCCCGCGGCGAAGGCGTGGTCGAGGTGGTGGAGGCGCTGGAGAAGCACCGCGCCTACCTGGCCGAGACCGGCCGGCTGCAGGCGCGCCGCCTGGCCCGCGCGGCCGCGGAGATCGAGGCCATCGCCCTGGGCGTGCTGCGTACCCGCTACGGCTCGGTGCACGGGAGCGACGACACGCCGCTGCGCCGACTCGCCGAGCGCGTCTCGGCCGGGGAGCTCGACCCGTTCACGGCGGCGGACGAACTGCTGGCATAGCGGGCGCACTCCGTCGGCCGCCCGGGCTGCTCAGCCCGCGGCGGCTACGGAGCTCGTCTCGCCCGCGGCGTCTCCGGCGAGCTGCGCGCACGCGATCTCGGCCCGCGCGTTGGCGCAGCCGGTCGCGGGGGACTGGTCGAGCCGGTCGGCGATCTTGTGCAGCGCGTCGGCGAAGGCCCGCACCTGCTCCGGGTCGAGCTGGTCGAAATACAGCTCGCGGACATCCTCGACGTGGCCCGGGGCGGCTTCGCGCAGCAGCGCCCAGCCGGCCTCGGTCAGTTCGGCCCACTGGCCGCGCCGGTCTTCGGGGCACTGCGTGCGCACGACAAGGCCGGCCTGCTCCATCCGGCCGATCTGGTGCGAGAGACGGCTCTTGGACAGCTGGGTGCGCTGCGCCAGTTCGGTCATGCGCAGCCGGTGGTCGGCCGATTCGGACACCTCGACCATGACCTGGTAGTCCGTCATGCTCAGGCCGTGCCGCTCGTGCAGCCGGTCCTCGAGGTGGGCGGGCAGCAGCCGCATCACCTTCAGCCAGCTGCGCCACACCGCCTGCTCGTTCTCGTCCAGCCAGCGGGTAGTACTCATCTCTCCATCATACGCGAATTAGTTTAAGCTTGAACTATCCCGGGGTCCCGGCCCTGGTCCGGCGGGCTGAGCAGCACGGTCTGCTCCGGCGCCGCCGTCGGCACGGTGACGGTGACCGTGTCCGAGTCCGGCTGCGGGCGAGGCTCGGCCGGGGCCGCGGCCACGGCGGCGGGCGCCCGGTCCGCGAGCATCTCGGAGATCAGCGACTCGCTGTTGAGCATGGCCTCGTACGCCCTGTCCCCGCCGCGCAGCCCGAACAGCCGCTTGGTCAGGACCAGGTAGAGCACCGCGATCACGTTCAGCACGAGCGTGGCGATCTTGAACTTGGTGGCGTGCTCGGTCAGCTCGTAGATCTCGATCGGCAGGAACAGCGCCGTGGCCACCGCGGCGAAGTACTCGCCCCAGCGCTTGGCCAGCCACAGGCCCACCGCCTCCACCAGCTCGATCAGGGCGTACACGCCGAGGGCGATCGCGGCCGCGTCGAGCGTGGAGCGCCGGTAGCTGAAGAACTTGCGGATCGTCGTGACGACGGAGGAGTTGTCGAGGTCGTAGCCGTAGTGCCGGGCCACCGGCCGGAATATGGAGAGGTTGTCCTCGAACAGGTCCTGCAGCGCGTGCTGCGAGTTGGAGAACTTCCACACCGCGAAGGCGCCGAGCCCCACCAGCACGAACCGGAACACCCGCTCGACCGCGAGCAGCCGCATGATCAGCCGGGACCGCAGCGCCTTGCCGCGGGGCGGGCGTGGCGCGTCGGCCGCCGGGCCGGTCGAGGTCGGCACATCGAGCACGAAGTCTCCACAGCGTAGGCAGCGCCACGCCGTACCCAGGGCGGTGTCCGCCCGCACCAGGGTTCGGATATCAGGCTCGACCGGCTCATAGAGCACGTGGCCTCTGCGGGAACAGCCCCTCCGGTTCCAGTCCATGCGCCTTAGCCTAAACGTCCGCCCGGACAATGTGACGCTTCTAACTGCGGCCGTACCGTCCACCACGGAAGGTTTCCCGACCGATCGTCGGTAAGCTTGCCGCCATGCGTACACGCGATCTGTTCTCCCGCCTGTTCATCCCGGTCTCCCTGGCCGAGGGCGTCTCCTTCCTGCTGCTTTTGTTCGTGGCCGTGCCGCTGCAGGTCTTCGGCCACCACCAGACGCCCGTGATGATCTTCGGCATGCTGCACGGGCTGCTGTTCGTCGCGTACCTGATGATCGCCGCGTACGGGTACCTGCAGCGCAAGTGGACGACGCGGCACCTGGTCTGGATCCTCGTCATGGCCGTGCTGCCCACCGGCGCGTTCTTCGCCGAGCGCGACGTGCGGGCCGAGGTCCCGGCCGCGGTGGCCGAGCCGGTCGCCGCGTAGCGACGACGTTTCGCATCTTGCATACCGGGACGGCTGTTCCGCGCCCCGGACAAGGTGGGAGACTCGTAACCGCACGCGCCCGCTCCGCGCACCGCGCCGGGCGCGCGGCGTGAGAGACGAACTTGCGAGAACGGAGTGACCCGCGATGCCTGCTCTGCGGTCCCGGACGTCGACCCATGGACGCAACATGGCCGGAGCCCGCGCGCTCTGGCGCGCCACCGGCATGACCGACTCGGACTTCGGTAAGCCCATCGTCGCGATCGCCAACTCCTTCACCCAGTTCGTACCCGGCCATGTGCACCTGCGCAACGTCGGCGAGATCGTGGCCGAGTCCGTGGCGCAGGCCGGCGGGGTCGCGAAGGAGTTCAACACCATCGCCGTGGACGACGGCATCGCCATGGGCCACGGCGGCATGCTCTACTCCCTGCCCTCGCGCGAGCTGATCGCCGACGCGGTGGAGTACATGGTCAACGCGCACTGCGCGGACGTGCTGGTGTGCATCTCCAACTGCGACAAGATCACCCCCGGCATGCTCATGGCGGGGCTGCGCCTGAACATCCCGACCGTGTTCGTCTCCGGCGGCCCGATGGAGGCCGGCAAGGCGCACATCCGCGACGGGGTGGCCTACGACAAGCTGGACCTGATCGACGCGATGTCCGCGGCCGCCGACGAGAAGGTCTCCGACGAGACTCTCGGCACCATCGAGCGCTCGGCCTGCCCGACCTGCGGCTCCTGCTCCGGGATGTTCACCGCCAACTCGATGAACTGCCTGGTCGAGGCGCTCGGCCTGGGCCTGCCTGGCAACGGCTCGGTGCTCGCCACGCACGTCAAGCGCCGCGCCCTGTTCGAGCGGGCCGGCTCGCTGGCCGTGGAGCTGGCCGCGCGCTACTACGACGGGGACGACGAGTCGGTGCTGCCGCGCTCCATCGCCACCCCGGCCGCGTTCTCCAACGCCATGGCCATGGACGTGGCCATGGGCGGCTCCACCAACACGGTGCTGCACCTGCTCGCCGCGGCCCAGGAGGCCGGGGTCGGCTTCGGGCTCAAGGAGATCGACGAGACCTCCCGCCGCGTGCCGTGCATCGTGAAGGTCGCGCCGAACAAGGCCTCGGCCGACAAGACGTATTACATGGAGGACGTGCACCGGGCCGGCGGCATCCCGGCGATCCTGGGCGAACTGCGCCGGGCCGGGCTGCTCGACGAGGCGGTGCACGCGGTGCACGCCCCGACCCTCGAGGCCTGGCTGGACGAGTGGGACGTGCGCGGACCGAAGCCGTCCGAGGCCGCGGTGGAGCTCTTCCACGCCGCGCCCGGCGGGGTGCGCACCACCGAGCCGTTCTCCACCGAGAACCGCTGGTCGGACCTGGACGTGGACGCCGCGGGCGGCTGCGTGCGCGACCTCGAGCACGCCTACACCAAGGACGGCGGCCTCGCCGTGCTCTGGGGCAACCTGGCCGCGGACGGCGCGGTGGTCAAGACCGCGGGCGTGGTCGAGGAGATCTGGAACTTCCGCGGCCCGGCCCGGGTGTTCGAGTCCCAGGACCAGGCCGTCGAGGCGATCATGAACAACCGGATCGTGGCGGGCGACGTGGTGGTCATCCGCTACGAGGGCCCCAAGGGCGGCCCCGGCATGCAGGAGATGCTCTACCCGACCGCGTTCCTCAAGGGCAAGGGCCTCGGCGCCAAGTGCGCCCTGGTCACCGACGGCCGCTTCTCCGGCGGCACCTCGGGCCTGTCCATCGGGCACATCTCGCCCGAGGCCGCGGCCGGCGGCACGATCGCGCTGGTCGAGGACGGCGACCCGGTGGTCATCGACATCCGCACCCGGGCGCTCGAACTCGACGTCCCGGCCGAGGTGCTGGCCGAGCGCCGCGCCGCGATCGAGGCCGCGGGCGGCTTCAAGCCCAAGGACCGTGAGCGGCAGGTCTCCCTGGCGCTCAAGGCGTACGCGCTGCTGGCCACCTCCGCGGCCACCGGGGCGGTGCGCGACCGGGCCCTGCTCGAGGGCTGAGCCCGGTTCTTCGCTAGACGGGATTTCGCACGTGCTCTCCTTCGACCCGGTCCAACGGGCGTTCGAACTGTGGCAGGACCGCTGGGGCGAGTCGAGCTCCATGCGCGCGGTGACCTCACTGATGCGCGCGCACCAGCTGGTCCTGGCCGAGGTGGACGCGATAGTAAAGCCCTACGATCTGACCTTCGCCCGCTACGAGGCGCTGGTCCTGCTCGTGTTCAGCCGCAAGGGCGCCCTGCCGCTGTCCAAGATCGGTGAGCGGCTGCAGGTGCACCCGACCTCGGTCACCAACATCGTCGACCGCCTGGAGAAGTCCGGCCTGGTCGCCCGCCGCCCCAACCCGCTCGACGGCCGCGGCGTGCTGGCCGAGATCACCGACGAGGGCCGCGAGGTGGTCGAGCAGGCCACCGCGGACCTGATGCGCGCCGAGTTCGGCCTCGGCGCGCTCAGCTCCGACCAGCACGACAGCCTGTTCGACACCTTCAGGGTGCTGCGCCACGCGTCCGGCGACTTCGAGGGCGACGCCGAAAGCTGAGCCCTCAGGTGACCTTGCCCGTGGACGAGTCGTAGGTGAAGGTGGCCGAACACTTCTCGTCTGCCGAGTCGTCGGTGTTCCAGACGCAGATCTTCTCGCTGAGGGTCCAGTACCCGAAGAAGTAGCAGTTGCTGCACGGGGAGTACGTGTTCTTCTTGCCGTTCGACGCGGTGAAGGTGCTGGTGGTGGGACCGGGAGTGACGGACGAGGACTGTGTCACCGACTCCTCGCAACTCGCCGGATCGCCCGCCGAGACCGTGGTGATGAAGTAGGAGTTGCTGTAGTCGAGCCAGCCTTCGCAGTCGTCCGCGCTGACGGCGGATCCGCTCACGTAGCCTTCGCCACCGCCGGGGCCTGAGGGCGCGGTCGTCTTCGTCGCGGCCGGCGCGGTGGTCTTCGTCGTGGTCGTTCCGCCGCCGGTGCTACCCGTGCTGCCGCCGGAGCCCGAGCCCGATCCTGAGCCGCTGGTGGCGCCGGTACCCGACCCGCCGGTGCTGCTGCCGGAGCCAGAGCTCTTCTTGGCCGTGGGCGAGGCCGGGGGTTTGGCCGACGTCGAGGTCTTCGCCGAGGTCCTCGGCGTGGGGGCGCCGGCCGTGGCCGTACCCGTTGCGCCGGTGGCGGACGCGCTGCCGGTGACGATCGGGCTGTCGGGTCCGTGCGCACCGTCGCTCCAGATGAACGGCACTTTGCCCATCGCCGCGAGCGTGCCGGCGGTGCCGCCAAGGACGAGGAGCAGGGGCAGCAGAAGCATCAGGGTCTTGCGGGAGCGGCGGACGGGGTGGTCGCCGGTCCGGCCGGGGTGGGTGCCGGAGTCGGGACTGGAGCCCGAACCCGAGCCGGGGTCGGTGCAGGGCCGGGGCCCGGGTATGAACAGCTCGGCGGAGTCAGGGCCCTTCGGCGGCAGCGGCGCCGTCTCGGCCTCGGCTGCGGCGGCCTCGGGGTCGAGCGCCAGGTCAGCGGCGAGTTCACCCGCGGGACCGGCGCCCGGCGTCGGCAGCTTGCCCACCTCGCCGATCCACGAGGACTCCAGCTCCGTGCCGTCGAAGTCCGCGACCGGCGCGGCCGCGGCGAACCGGCGGCGCGCGGCTATGCGCTCGGCCGTGACGCGAGGCCAGGCCACCGGGCCGGGCAGCGCGTTGGCCGCCGCGAAGCCGGCCAGTTCGGCCGCACTCGGGCGCTCGGCCGGGTCCTTGGCCAGACACGCTCCCACCAGCGCGGCGAGCGCCGGGTCCACCGCCTCGACCGCGGACAGGTCAGGCTCCTGGTGCACGATGCGATAGAACACGTCATGGCCCGAGCCCTCGCCGAACGGCGGGCGCCCACCGGCCGCGAAGGCCATCACGCCACCGAGGGAGAACACGTCCACCGCGGGAGTCAGCGTGCGCTCGGCCTTCGCCTGTTCCGGTGCCATGAAGGCAGGCGTACCCACCGCCACACCCGTCGCCGTCACCGCGCTCTGATCCGCGGCGCGTGCCACGCCGAAGTCGATCAGCGTCACGCCGGAGTGGGTGAGCATGACGTTCGAGGGCTTGAGGTCGCGGTGCATCATCGACAGGCCGTGCACCACGTGCAGCCGCTCGGCGAGCTCGCGCAGCAGCGCCCACAGCGCCGGCCCGGGCAGCGACCCGCCCTCGACATGCACGGACTCGTGCAGCGTGACACCCGGGATG
Source organism: Actinospica durhamensis (assembly GCF_018139695.1). Lineage (GTDB taxonomy): Bacteria > Actinomycetota > Actinomycetes > Streptomycetales > Catenulisporaceae > Actinospica > Actinospica durhamensis. Next base: position 23,113 of record NZ_JAGSOG010000129.1, read on the forward strand.
TACTCGGTCGCGAACCACGGCGGCCGCGCCGTACGGTCCGCCGCGAGCAGCCGCGCGCTCACCCCGGCGGGCAGCCGCGCCTGGTTGTCGAGCTCCTGGCTGAAGTGGCGCAGGAAGTTCTGGTCCGCCGCGAGGAAGGGCAGCACCCGTTTGACGGCCGTGTACCCGGTGGGCGCGAGCCCGAGGTACACCCGCCCCATCC